>CAIOJO010000512.1 GCA_903858635.1 uncultured Telmatospirillum sp.
CACCGCGCTCATCTGCGTGTCCGGCTGACAGGCGGCAAGACCGAGGGCCAGGCCGGTGCCGACCAGCGGCGCCAACAGAGCCCGACGCCAGCTGAGCCTGGCGTAGACGGCAATCTGCAACATCCTCCCTTTCCTTCATTCCTGGCCCCGCTTGGCGGAGCATATTATTTGTAATAAATGCCTGTATCTGGGCTAGTTAGGAAGGGCGATTCTTATGCCCGACACCCGCAGCACAACTTGAAGAAATCACACCCCTCCATTCTTCTTGATTGCCTCGAGAATCTTTTCTGCGGTTATCGGTGCCTCGATTATCTGAATGCCAAGAGCATGGAAGACGGCGTTGGCGACGGCACCGATCGGCGCGACGATGCCGGCCTCACCGGCAGACTTGGCGCCAAAGGGTCCAAGCGGGTCCGGATTCTCGACCAGAATCGTCGTCAGTTTTGGCATGTCCGACGGCCCGAGCATTTTGTAGTCGGTAAAGCTATTGTTCAGACAGAGACCGTTCTTATCGTAGTAAATCTCTTCGGTTAGGGCGAACCCCATGCCCTGCTGGGCGCCGCCTTCAAGATTTCCCTCGACGGAAGCTGGATGAATTGCTTTGCCCACGTCATGCGCATTGACCAATTCGATCAATGTGAGCTCACCGGTTTCCGTGTCGATTTCAACTTCGGCGAAACAGGCAGCGAATGGCGGTGAATTGGACGTCGGCAGGAAAGAAGAATAGCCTTGAATCTGACCTGGAATGCCGGTGCGTTGACCGCTGGCCGCATCCACAAAATTGTACACGCCGCGGGCACAGATTTCCTGGGCCGAAATGGAGCGATTGGACGCTCCCTCGAGATAAATTATCTTATCTCGCATCGTCAATTGCTCGACAGTACATTCGAGATATTGAGCGGCACGGGCAAATAATTCCTTGCGCGCATCTTCACACGCCGATTTTACCGCTGCACCACCGACATAGATGGTGCGACTTGCATGTGCGCCGATGTCGAAGCCGTTCGAATCCGAGTCCCCGGCCTTGATGTGAATATCCTCGAACCTGAACCCCAATGCCTCGGCTGCGATTTGCTGCAGCGCCGTGTGGGCTCCTTGCCCCATATCCGAACAGGCCAGCATGATTTCGGCGGTGGCATCCTCGTTTAGGCGCGCCGTGCAGGTGGTATGTTCGAGCAGCATCGGGAATGCGCCCGAGGTGTGGTTCATCACCGACACGCCCACGCCGCGGCGCTTTACGCCGGTTTGGTTGGCGTACTTGGCCCGCTTCTCGGTCCATCCGATGGCGGCGGCACCACGGTCAAGGCATTCGTCGAGTGCGCAGGATGGATAGGTCACACCCGGGCACCAGCCGTCATCACCAACGCCTTTATGCCACTTCTTCCGCCACTCGACCGGATCGACGCCGAGCTTGGAACAAGCGCGCTCGACCAACTGCTCCATGACGAAATTGGTTTGCGGATTGCCATAGCCGCGATAGGCCCCACAAGGCGCATGGTTGGTGTAGTAGGTTTCGCCGTGGTAGCGACACGAGCCCCACTTATACATGCCGCCCAGCCATGAGCCGGTGGTGAAGGCGACGCCTGAACCCTGTGTGTAGTATCCACCTTTGTAGGATCGGAACAGCGCATCGACCGCGACCGGTGCGCCATCCTTGCTGAAGCCGATCTTCATCCAGTACTTGCCCGGATGACGACTTTCCGAGGCGATCCAATCTTCTTCGCGCGTATAGAGGACCTTGACCGGCCGACCAGGAACGGCCATGGCCATGGCGCAGGCCAGCGGCTCACCGATCATGCCAAGGCGGGCGCCGAAGCCGCCCCCGATCACCGTCTGCGTCACCGTCACTCGCGACATCGGCAGATCGAACATGCGGGCCAGTTTGATGTGGACGCATTTCGGCATCTGCGTCGACGTCCAGCACTGCAGGCGCCCCCCGTCATCGAACAGGGCGATGTAGGCATGCGGCTCCATCTGGCACTGCTTCTGTTTCGGCACGTAGAAGGTGTCTTCAACCACAAAATCGGCCGCCGCCATGGCCTCGTCGACATTGCCCCAACCGTAGGCGTTGTTCGGGAACATTTCGCCCGGCAACTGGAAGGCTCGGTTGCCCGGCTTCAAGCTGGTAAACTGCACGGCATCGGGCTGCATCGACTCTTCGGCGGTCAGATAGACCGGCAACGGCTCATACTCGACAATCACTTTCTCGGCGGCGCGTTCCGCCGCTTCTTCCGAGTGCGCAATGATGCCGCAGATGGCGTCGCCCTGATGTTTGACATGCTTGGTGAACACCGTCTGGTCCTCGATATCGCCCAGCATCTTGCCGACCGGCTCGGGAACCATGAGGTCGAGAACACCCGTGTTATAGGAATGCGCCTTGATGTCGTCGGGTCCCAAGACCTTGACCACACCAGGCATTTTGGCGGCCACGGAGAGATCGAGCTTCAACACCCGGGCATGGGCGTGGTCCAGGCAGCGGACGATCTTGCCGTACAACATGCCGGGCATCTTGAGATCGGCGGCATAAAGAGCGCGGCCGGTAACCTTCTCCTTGACGTCGATCTTCGGAATCGATTTGCCGATAGTCGAATATGCGGTCATCTGGTTCCTCCCTGACTATTCGGCGGCGCTTTGGTCGGCCATCAATTCGGCGGCGCGTTTGACCGAGCTGACGATCTTCGCGTATCCGGTGCACCGGCAGATGTTCCCCTCGAGCCCGTGGCGGATTTCCTCGTCACTCGGGTTGGGGGTCCGCGCCAGAATGCCGACGGTCTTCATCACCATTCCGGGGGTGCAAAAGCCGCATTGGATGCCGCTCTCGTCGACAAAGGCCTGCTGTACCGGATGCAATTGACCGTCCCGCGCCAAACCGGCGGCGGTGGTGATGTGCCGGCCGTCCATCGCCGCGGCTAGGGTAAGGCAGGATAGAATCGGTTTGGTGCCGTCGAGCAAGACGGTGCAGGCGCCGCATTCCCCCGTGCCGCAGCCATACTTTGTTTCGGTCATTCCCAGGTTTTCACGCAGGACTTCAAGCAGCGTCTGGTTGGCGGCAACCATGGTCGTGAGTTGTTCGCCGTTGACGGTCAGAGTGATTTCACACTTTTTCATGGCAGCGCTTCCTCCGTGTCTTTTCTTAATCGGCCAGCGCTTGGCTGATCGTGCGTCTAAGCAGTACGCCGGCGACGGCGCGACGATATTCGGCAGTCGATCGCTTGTCGTCGATGGGAGCGATTTCACTCTGGATGACGTCGTCAAGCGTCTTCAACAGTGCCTCGTCTATGGCTTTGCCGACGAGAATGGCCTCGCATTTGGGCAGCCGCTGCGTCGTGGGACCGACACAGCCCATGGCCAGACGCGCGGTCCGGCAGATCTTGCCGTCCACATCCAGCCGGGCCGACGCGTTCAGCTTGGCCAGATCCTCATGCGTGCGGGTCAATCTTCGGAATGCCGAACCGGTCCCCTTGCCCGGAGGCGGAAGGCGCAACTCAACCGCGATCTCGTCGGGCCGGCGAGCAGTGAGGTTATAGTCCAGCCAGAAATCGTCGATGGCGACTTCACGGCGCCCATCGACGCTTTCCAGGACGACCGTGCCGCCCAGGGCCAAGACGGCGCAACTGCAGTCTCCTGCCGGAGACGCGCGCAGCAGGTTGCCGATGACCGTCGCCGAATTGCGGATCTGGGGCGTCGCGAACAGCGTCGCGGCCTGCCACAATGCCCGATAATGTTGCTTCACGGCACCTGACTGCTCGATCTGATCGACCGTGGTCAGGGCGCCCACACGCAATCCGGTCTCAGGCGCCCAGTCGAGATGATCGAGCCCGCCGATGCCGGCCAGGCTCATGACATAAGGGGACCGATAATTCGCCTTCATCATGACCAGAACGTCGGTTCCACCGGCCATGATCGCGACATCGGAGCCATGTCGGGACAGCAGTTGCAACCCCTCTCCAAGATCTTTGGGCATGAGGAGTTCGAAATCAGGCAGAACACGGGAACTCATGGCGCTCTCCATGGCAAATATGACTTTGCGAGGAGGCGTCCGTGACCATAGCCGCACGGTTTGCGCCAATGACGGAAACATTGGGCCTAAATCTGGACGCCATACCCCGGTCGGGACCCATTTTGAAGGATCCTTCGCACTTACATTACGGATGACTATGATCCGAACCGGGATACCGCTCTATCCGCGAGACGCATGGCCTATCCACTTCACGCGGAAACGAGCGAACGGCGCCGCTGTTCGGCTCATCGCGAGCTCACATCCGGATGGTGTTCGCGCGGCAAGCTCGGGCGCAGCAGAATCAATCCATAGACCGAGAGGTATATTGCCAAGGGCGCCATCCAAAGTATCGCCGCGAGCGGCAACAAGATCTCCGGCCGAACGCCAAACGATGCGACGACGCGGATGATCGCGGCCAGGCCGATGCCGACAAAGGCGATTGTCATCGACGCCGGAACGACCAGCGGGCGGCCGGTGTGCTTCAGCGACACTCGAGTAATGAGACTGAATTTCGTCAACCCCCAGGCCCCGATGGTAAAGGCATGGATGGCTGGCGAAACGCCATCGGGCCAATAGAGCGCCGAGATTGCACACAAGATAAGAGATATCAAGAACGCAAGATACCCGACATGCATTGGCAACATTAATGCTGATGATAATATTTTAGATGTCTGCCATCTGAGCATTCTTAAAATATTTATTATTGTCGCAACCGCCGCCAACAAAGCCACGATCGGCTTTGGCATGTCAGCCACATCGGCTATCGCCAAACATAGGACGCTGAGGATGGCCGACCACTCGAGGGAAGAGCGGATCGGGATCGCCGTTGTCGCACGTCCTTTCTCCTCTAGCCAAGCTTGGGTGAAAATCGGAGTCAACAGCCCGGCGACGATGCAATAGAGCATCATCAGGCTGTAATATCCGACGCGCACGCCAAGATCCGCGCCAAACTCCACATGCGCTATCGAGGCGCAATGGAACAGTATGTTCCCGCCAGAAAATGCGGCGAGAACCGGCAACGCCCACCGGTAATACCGATTGCGGGCCCGCCACACACCGGGGGCAATGAATAACGTCAATAGCGGGAAGTAGAGCAGATCAGCAATGCTCGTTACTTCGGGGGCAATCAGCGGTGAGAGCAGCATCGCGACGCGCCCAATTCCCCATGCAGCAACGAGAACGGCCAATCTCCGCCCCATGACCTCCGGGGTGCCCGCCCAACTCGGGATCGCGGTCAGAAGCAACCCGCCGCACATGGCGCCGCCAAATCCGTAGACCATTTCATGGCCATGCCAGGCGCGCTGGCTATAGACCGCCAGAAGGCCATTCGATAGGTCGACAAAACTGCCCAGCCAAATCGACATCACCAGTAGACCGAAAGCGGCACCGGCCAGATAAAATGGGCGGAAGCCGCTTCTTAGAACCGGCGGTATCGACAGGGTACGATCCGGAATCGCCGGCCCCACCTCAAGCCCGCCGAGGCTTTGGCTTGCCACCGCGAGTTCGGCCCCTATTGAGCGATGTCTGCGCAAAGTCTTTCGCCGAGCCTCCGTCCCTCGATTTTCTGCCAGTGTCGAACCTGTGGCCTCGCCGCGCTATCCCTTAAGCGCGCACTGCGTCCGCTACGCGCTGAAAGAAGCGAATGGCGTCGCTTGCGATCGCACGAACAAATAGTATAATTCATTGCTGGACAAATCCCATCGGGCCCATGGCCCGCGTCCTGGACAGATCATCGAGCTTGAAACCATGATATCGGGTTGAACCTGCGACCTGTGTGAGAAAAAGAACTATGGGGGGAACACCGTTAGGCGGTCATCTCTACTTTCGCTCTCGTGATCTCGAAGAAACACGGGACATGGTGGCCCGCGTCTATTGCGACCATCGCTTGAGCCTATTGCGAGGAACATCCCTCGACGCATTCCAGTACGAGGCGAGCGTCGGCTCACTGTCGATGAGCTATATGCAATATGGCGAGCGGGTGTCCATCGCCCCCGGGGAACTCAGTTCGTTCTACCTGATCCAGATGCCATTGCGCGGATCGGCCGAAATCCACACCGGCGGAACCGTCGTGCGGTCGACGCCACAGATGGCCTCCATCGCCGATCCAACGCGAGAGCTCCTCATGGAATGGTCGCCGGATTGCTCGAAATTGATGTTGAAAATCGACCGAGCAATGGTGACCCGATATCTCAGCCCCGCTCAAATGGAACGATTGCCCCCCCAAGGCTTGATCTTCCAGCCGGAATTCGACCTGACCAGCCGGCAGGGTCATCATTGGATGGCAATCATGCGGCTCTTGGAGTCGTATCTGTCGCAATTTCCAACGGAAGAACGTCGAGGGATCGCCGCCAAGTCTCACGAGGATATGGTTCTATCGTTTCTTTTATTGCATCACCCGCACAACCTCTCCCAATTCATGGGCGCAACGCCAATCTCCGATGCGGTTCCCCGGCACGTCAAAAAGGCCGAGGAATTCATGCGGGCCAGCGCCGGAGAACCGATCACCATGGTTGACGTCGCCCGCGCCGCCGGAGCAAGCCTCCGTTGCCTGCAGGACGGCTTCCGCCGCTTCCGTGGCATCACCCCGCATCAGGCTCTGCAGCAGATTCGTCTCGACGGGGTCCGCACCAACTTGGCCAATGACGATTTGAACGAATCCATCACCGAGCTGGCCCTGAGATGGGGATTCAGCCATTTCGGGCGGTTTTCCCGATGTTACAGCCAACGCTTCGGTGAATTACCCTCCGAGACACGGCGGAAGGCCCGTTACTCCAGGTAATGGGTGGCCAGGCAGCCCCGGCCACCCGATCCGTCAGGCGATCACGCCGGAACCAGCGCCAGGACCCGCAGCGGACTGGCCGAGCCCTTTTCCAGTTTCAACGGAGCGGCGATCACCACGGCCCCGGTCGGCGGCAGCTGATCGAGATTGCACAGGCTGGCCAGGCCGAACTTGTTGGCCCCGTGCATGAAGCTGTGGGCCGGGAATGGCGGATCGAAGGCGAAGGCCTGGCCGGCATCGGTGCCGACCCCCTCGACCCCCCAGCCGTTGATGTCGCGCTCCTGCGCCAGGAAGCGCATCACATCGGCATCGGGTCCCGGCACATGGGCGCCGTCCTCGCGAGCATTCAGGAACGCCTTGGGGTCGGTGCGCTTCGACCAATCGGTCCGCATCAGCACCCAGCTGCCGGCCGGAATGCGGCCATGCTTGGCTTCCCAGGCCTCGACATAGGCACGGGTCAGCAGAAAATCCTCATTGGCGGCCGCTTCCTTGGAGCAGTCGATGACGCAGGCCGGCGCGATGAAGCGCTGCGCCGGAATGGTATCGGTGCCGCCGTCGGCGTAGTCCTTCCCGGTGATCCAATGGTTGGGGGTGTCGAAATGGGTGCCGGTATGCTCGCCGCAGGTGAAGTTGTTCCAGTACCAGGCCGGCCCGCGGTCGTCGTAATGGCTGATTTCCTCGCGCCGGAACGGGCTGCTGGCCCCGAACTCGGGCGGCAGGTCGATGACCGGGGTCGACGGCCCCAAGAGCTGGGTCAGGTCGACCACACGAATGGTGCCGGCGGCAAGCGCGGCAGCAAAGTCGAGCAACGTATTGGCCATTGGATATCCCCTCTGCTTGTTCATGCCCTTATCGGCACAAATCTCATATGGCCGCGTAGCCTACGGCTGCGACCTCAATTCTGTAGCCCGGCCGAAGCGACGATCCGGTGTTGCGACGCATAAATCGTACAACTTCGGGCACGGACGAAACCGCATAACGTAAGACGCTTGCGGCGGGCCAATTCGACGGCCAGCGAGGTCGGGGCAGAAATGGCTGCCACCACCTGAAATTTCGCCCGGATCGCCTTGCTGACCATTTCCAAACTAAGGCGGCTGGATAACAGAACTCCACAGGCCGCCATGTCGATGCCCGCGAAAAGGCATCCGCCGATCACCTTGTCCAAAGCGTTATGGCGCCCAAGGTCTTCGGCGAAGGCAATGATTTGCCCCGCTCCGTCAAAGACGGCCGCCGCATGCGTGCCGCCGGTGGCTTCGAACACCACCTGGCGGACCTGCATGCGATCCATCATCCGGTGCATTTCGTCAGTGGTGACGACCAGACCATCTCCGACCGCCGGCAAGCTTGCGCACAGGCTGTCAAACCATTCGCCCTCGCCGCAGACGCCACAGGAGCTGTTGATCACCACATCCCGTCGACGGATGTTGGCGGCGCCGGGATTGGCCAGGATGACCTTGACCGAGCCCGGATTATCCGGGCAAAAGGCAACCGAACGCAGATCGGATAAGGCGCCGACGATGCCCTCGGTAAACATGAACCCAACCGCCAGGCTCAACGCTTCCGACAATTCACCGTCGCCCAGCAGGCCATCGGTGTCGGTATAGGCCATCGGTTCGCCCCGGCTTCGCGTCGGAGTCCACATCAGGGTGTAGCTCCCCACCGTTTCGATGCTGATGGTGAGCGTTTCCTCACAGACCACCCGGCAGCATTCCTCGCCAGCCGCGTCGTGACCGAGGCGGATCGTGCCGACTTCGGTCATGCCTTCGCTGTCTTGGACCTGCGGCACGACCACCATGCTTGTCCTTTCAGCGCCGCGCGTGGCGGGCGGACCCCACGACAGGATCGTAGCTCCCCGCCTTGAACATCAATATGCGAAAAGTAAAGTATCCACTCAGTTCCGTAACGGCGGCGGCGACTATGAAAACCTGCCGGTCCGGCCCGAACACCAGCAGCAGACCTGTCATCGCGAAACCGACGACCAGCACCAGCAGCAGAAACAAGACTCTGAGGTCTCCGCTCAGCAATCGCTCGACCGACTTTCGCCCTCCGTGAACCCCGTATTTGGCCGCGTGCACCATGCTAACCACAACGACGAACCCCAGCAACACCAGCCCCAAAGCAAAAGCCTGAAGCATTTCCATACGTGCCGGCGAGACCGTGTCCCAGCCCAAGACCATGGCCAGCGAAACCCCGCCCAAGAGGGCATAGGTGAAGCTGGTGACCGGCATCAGGCCGTTGCTCCAGAATGCGATGGACGGGGAATGCGACATCGCCATGCCCTGGTAGACCATGATCACCAATGCCGCCATCCCGGCCACGGCCTTGGCAATCGCCGGTATCGCCGGCGGCACCAGGCCCGGCAGGAAGGCATCTCCCACCACCACCAGGCCGCTGCCGGTGAAGATGATGATGGCAAGCAGGCCACGGCTGATCCACGAACTGCGCACCTTGCGGATCGCCCTCCAGGCATGGGCGGGGCGCCCCAGATGGAGCAGATGTCCACTCGCCTTGCCGACGGCCACCATCAGCAGGCCGACCAGAAGACCGAAGCGCAGACCGGTAAATTCCGCGACGAAGAACAGACCGGCCCCGACCTCACCGCAGAAGAAGGCGGCGGCCATGGACCAACTCCAGGTTTGCTGCCGGCGATAGCCAACCCGAAAGTCGTCGGCGACGAAGCCAATATTGAGTGGTGGCATAGTTGACTCCTGTTCCGTCGATCAATCCACGTAATAGACTTTGGGGCTGGTGTTCTTCTCGGGCAGCGGTTGTCGGCCATTGCGCTCCCGGATGAGACGACTGGGCGCGCTGTTGGGATCGTCGATGTCACCAAAAATACGGGCTTCGGTCGGACAGGTGGCGACGCAGGCAGGGTCTTGCCCGGCGTCGACACGTTCATGGCAGAACGTGCATTTGACCGTCGTTCCCTTGGTGAAACGCACATAACCCTGCATTTCGAACGGCGTGATGTGCCCTTGGCCGAACAACCCGTCTTGCAAGTGATGCTCGTCGAGAATGGTCCTGGTGTCGTAGGGACAGGCGACAATGCAAGTTCCGCAGCCGATGCAATCTTGCGCCTCCACCATGACGATGCCGTCCGGACGCATATAGGTCGCTCCGGTCGGGCAAACCCGTTCGCAGGGCGGATCCTCACAATGGTTGCAGATCGTCGGCACGTACAGCTTCTTGACGTTCGGGTATTCGCCCGAGGTGAAGGTCAGCGTCTTGGTGAAGAAGACGCCGGACGGCAAGGTGTTCTCCTGTTTGCAGGCGATAGCGCAGGCGTTGCAGCCGATGCAGCGACGAAGGTCGAAGACCATTCCCCAATTCGTCATGGTCAGGCCTCCTTGGAAGCGAATAGAGGATTGGCCTGAATATTGGCCGGCAGAATATCGAGTTTGCTCATGCGAACCCGACCGACCGTCTCCGGCTGGCCGCTGCAGGCATCGGTATTGCGCAGATTGGCGGGCAAAAGATCATTGAAATTGCCTCCGCCATGCCGCACGCCGGTGTGCTGCGTGGCAATCCGCGTCAGCGCATTGGAGACCGCAATGGTGTCCGGATGAATTTCCTGGGACAGGGCGACTCTGCCGAAAACGCTGCCATAGGGCGATTCGACTTTCACGAAGTCGCCGTCCACCAGGCCTCGATCGCGACCGACCGCGGCATTGATCAGGAAGGCCGTATGAACCGGGTCCTTCCAGACGATATCGTTGATCCAGGGATTGGTCAGGCTCTCGCCGAAATTGATCTGGATATCCTTGAAGGTGATCGCGTAGAGATCGAACGCCGCAGGTTCCAGATGCACCGGGTCGAGGACCGGGATGGGCAGTGGCTGATAGTCCAGCCATTCCCATTCGTGGCGGAACGGCACCTGGGCGTCTTCCATCTTCTGCTTGAGCTCATCGCGGACGCGCACGATATCCTCGATGTAGAAATGCAGGCGCATGCCTTCCCACGGACGATACCACTTGTCGGGACGTCGGGGTGTCACGGCATGGCCATGCTCGATGTACCAGTCCATCGGCTTGCCGTTCCACAACAGCCCCTTCCGCTCGGCAATTTCGCGGTCGGTGTATTTCTTGCCGCGCTCCAGCATCAGTTCCGGTTTGGCCGTCAGCCCCAAGACGAAATTCTGGATATCGTTCCAGATTTCCAGCACACCCATGCGTTCCGACAGCTCGTAGAAGATCTCCTCCTCGCTGCGGGTGTCGTAGAGCGGCGGGGTGGCCGGTTGACGCAGGCACGGCCCTTCCGTATTGGGCGGCTCGATCATCGTCATGTTCCAGCTTTCCAGCAGGTCATGCGACGGCAGGATCACATCCGCCCAGGCATTGGTGTCGTTCGGAATGATATCGACCGCAACGATGAAGCGCATGCTGCGCATCACCTCGAACCACCGCTCGCGATCGCCCGGCAGGTTCCACAGGGGGTTGGTATGGCACAGCAACATGACGTCGGGGCGGTAATCGAGCCCGTATTTTTCCGGGTTTCCCAGGACCTCCTGGGTGAGGTGGCCCGGATCGACGCCGATCGGGAAGAAGCCCATCAAGTGGGTCTCGTTGGGCGGGAATGAAAAGGGCACCTCGGGATGCAGTTGATGCGGCATGGTCTTGATCATGCCGTTCTCGCCGGGCTCGATATGGCCGCGATCGACCTGCTGATCGTCGAGGGTGCCGCCGACATGGCCTCCGGGAGCGTCGATATTGCCGACCAGAAAGTTGACCAGCTTGAACGACTGATTGGCCATGGCACTGTATTTGTGGCCCTGTGCCCCCCGGTAGTAATTGTAGGCGGCCGGTCGCAACGGCAGACGCCGCCCCTCGATCTCGATGGTGCTGCCGATCTGTGCGGCGCGCGCGAAGTCGCGCGCCATGCGCCGCAGATTGGCCGCCGGCACCGTGGTGATCTTCTCCATCGCCTCCGGCGAGCAGTCCTTCAGGATATCGGCGAAAACCTGGAAGGCCGGGCGACAGGTGACGCCGTCGACCTCATAGGTCCCCTCAAGCGCAAAGTCGCCGATGGCCGGGTCATCCCAAAGCCGCGCTTGATTGCTCTTGGTGTCCCAGACCCAAATCTTTCCTTCGGCATTGCGGCAGAAATACCCGTCCGGCCCCACCAGATAGGGCGCGTTGGTGTCCTTCTTGAGGAAGGCCACGTCGTACAATCGCTCTTCGACCAGGACCGCGCACATCGACAAGGCGAATTGACGATCCGTCGCCGGGCGGATCGGCATCCACTGGTCGGCCTTGGCCGCGCCGATCGACATCCGGGGTTCGACCACCACCACCTTCATGCCCCGTTCGATCCGCGCGTTGGCGACGGCATAGGCTTGGGCGGTGACGTGCAGATGCGATGAGAAACCATCGCCACCGCCATTATTGATCCAGAAATTGCAATATTTAGGATCGTTGGCCGCCGCAAAGGTAGAATGAACGAAACCGTTCATCGGGTGATAGCCGCCACCACAGAAATTTCCGACGGACGAGAAATAATTGGCATTGCCGAAGCAAGCTGGCCATGCCCACAGGAAGATCTTCTGGAAATCATTGATGGCCGGAAGCATCTTGCGTGGATCTTCGCTGATCGACTTTTTAAGTTCCTTGGCGACCAGATCGAACGCTTCATCCCAACCGATCGGCTCCCATTTCGGATCGACCCCTGGACCCTTTTCCGGATTGGTCCGCCTGAGGGGGGTCTTGAAGCGATTGGGATCGTAATGCCGCATGATCGCAGCATTGCCTTTGGGACAGAGCCGCCCAACATTGCTGGGGCTGGTCGGATTACCTTCGATCTTATTGATGATCCCGTCGTCGGTGATGTGAACCCGCGTATTGCACGAGTGCAGACACATCTTGCAGGTGGAGTTAATCCACCGCCCAGGCTTCATCGAGTTTTGAACGGGCGCTTGGAGGTTCATTGTTTCACTCCCCCTTCAATGGAACGTCATTAGCCTGTCGGGCTTCTTCCGCGGCTCGGGCATGCATTTTAAGATGTTTTACCTTATCGACTGTCGTCTGCCGTATATGCGTGACCTGCTCGGGCGAGAGATGACGGTATTTGCCGAACAGACGCAGGTATTCCTCGACCGGGATCGGATTGTCGACCGGCCGGGTAAACCGCAATCCGGCATCCGGCGTGTATTCCCACAGCGTCACGAAATTGGTTTCGACCGACTTGCGACAAGTCTCGATGGTGGCGGATGACGGAAAACGCCATCCGGTCGGACAGGGCGCATAGACGTGGATGTAGGCCATGCCGCGCTTCGCGGCGGCGATCGCCTTGTCGAGCTTGGCGTAGTAATCGTCCATGAAGCCAAGCGACGCGGTCGCCACATATTCGCAGCGGTGCATCATCATCATCAGCGGCATGTCCTTGGAATCGCGCGACTTGCCGTGCATCCGCTTGCCAACCGGAGTGGTCGAGGTCCAGGACCCATAAGAGGTGCTGCCCGAACGCTGCATGCCGGTGTTCATGTAGCCTTCGTTGTCGACGCAGATGAACAGCAATTCTTCGCCACGCTCGGCGGCGCCGGACAGCGACTGGAAGCCGACATCCACCACACCGCCGTCGCCGGCCAGGGCAAGGGCGGTGACGTCGCGGCCCCGCCGCTTGTATGTGCGGCGTATACCGGTGAGCATCGAGGCGGTATTGGTCAGCAGCGGATGAAAGACGGGCACCTTGGTTCCGGTCTGCCCGTTGTACCCCACCGCCCCCATCCCGGCGATGCATCCCGGCGGCGTCGCCACCACCGTTTCCGGTCCGACATGACGCAGCGTATGGCGGATCAGCAGTTCCGAATTGCAGCCCTGGCAGGCCGAGAGACCAGGCGCGAACAGGTCCTCGAGGTTGCCGACCCGATTATAGAGCGCGCCGGCCCGGTTGAACGACAAGGCACCGCTCTTGCAGACGGTGACGCAGGCCGGGTCGCCCTCGCACTGGTCGCATTTGCTCATCTGCCGGGCCTCGGCATGCGGCACGATGCCCCCATACCTGCAGCCGACGGTGCAGAGCAGGCAGCCCACGCATTTGGCCCCCTCCCAACGCACGATTCCATCCTGCTCGCCTTTGGCCAGGGCGCCAGCCGGACAATTCATGACGCATTTGGGTTGTCCGCATTGCCGGCAGATGGCCAGTTCGAAGTCCGACCGATCGGGCGCTACGATGACCGACAGGCGAGACCGTCCGGCCGAGCCGGGAAGCTTCGCGCAGACGGTCATGCAATCGCCGCATCCGTCGCAGCGCCCCTTGTCGAAGGTGATGGTGTTGAAAGCGTTTCCCACGATCGTCCCCCTCGCCGAAGCTAGCGCCACAGGCGCGACATGAGGACGCGGCCGATTTCGTGCGGACGCGCCAGGAAGTCCTGCAGCACAGGGGCAAGATCAATGCGGCGCAGGATCAATTGCCACATGAGGCCGGCATCGACCACATGATTGATCGCCGAAATGCCGCGCAACCGCCCTTCGGCGATCACCAGGCGGATATAACATCCATCGCCGGCGTGGGTCTCGATCACCGCCCCGGCCTCGTCCAGGGCGCCGACCGAAATCGCGTGATTGCCGAAATAGGCAAAGGTGTTGAGCGGTACCGAGCCAGGGAACGGCTTGACCGCGCTGTCGCCGGCCATGTCGGCCCCGGCGATGCGGCCCTGCTCGACCGCATTGGGCAGAATGCCGGCCATCGCCTTGACCCCGTCGAGGAAGCGATCCGCCTGGGCGACATCGCCGGCGGCCCATACATTGGGCACCGAGGTCCGCATGCGGGCATCCACCAGGACCCCTTGGCCGAGGTCCACCCCTGAACCCGCCAGGAAATCGGTCACCGGGCGCACGCCGGCGGCGATCAGGAGAAGGTCGCCGGCGCGTTCGCCGCCGCCCGCCAGTTGCAGGCGAAACCCCTTGTCGTCCTGGGCTTCGACCGCGGCTGCGGTCTCGCCCATGACCATCTCGATGCCGTGGTCACGGAAGGCCTTTTCGATCATGCGGCTGGCCTCGCCATCGAAATAGCCCGGCAGAACCTGCGACTTCTGCTCGATCACGGTGACGCCGAGACCGGCCTTGCGCATGGTCTCCGCCGCATGCAGGCCGACCAGGCCGGCCCCCAGGATCACCGCCTGGCGGGCGCCGGCGATGGCGGCTTGCAGGGCAAGGGCGTCCTCGACGGTGCGCAAGACATGGTGCGGCTGCGCGGCAAGACCGGCGATCGGCGGCAGCGCCGGGCGGGCTCCGGTGGCCAGCAACAGCCGTTCGTAGCGCCACACCGCGCCGTCCGCCATCCGCACTTGCCGTTGATCGGGTTGCACTTCGGCGATCGGACTTGCCGCCAGGAAGCGTACGCGATTGGCCTCCAGCCACGCTGCGCCGCGCAGCGTGGCCGTCTCCGGAGAGGTTCGCCCCGACACCACATAGGGCAGGATGGTCGGCGAATAGGGCAGCCGCTGATCAGCGGTGGCCATCACCACCTCGCCCTCGGGGTCGACCATCCGGATCGCCGCCACCGCTTCGATGGCCGCATGGCTCGATCCGGCGATGAGATAGGTCGTCTGATTCATGGCGCCCCTCAATCGTTTTCGTTGAGCCAGATCGGCGCCTGACCGGGACCGGTCCAGCGCGCCGCGGCGGTCTGCTCGATGACGCGGCGGAAATGCCCGACCGTCAGGTCGGCCCCGGCCAGCCCGCCGATGAAGCTGATCGCCGGGATAGGCCGCCGGCCGTAATACAGGGCCCCCAGCACTTCCTGGTGCAGCGGGCCGGAGTTCCAGCCGAACGACACCGCCCGGTCAACCACCCCCAGCGCCTCGACCTTCGATACGGCCCTTACCATTGCCTCGATCGGGAATGGACGGAATGTCTTGACCTTGATCAGCCCGACGCGCTCGCCGCGGGCGCGGGCCTGGTCCACCGCGTCCTTGGCGGCGCCGGTCATGCTGCCGATGGTGACGATGGCGAAGTCGGCGTCATCGAGCTTGTACTCTTCCACCAAGGGGGCCCAACGGCGGCCGAAGCGCAGGGCCCATTCGTCATGAACCTCCTCGATCACCCGCAGCGCATGCTGCATGCCGTCGCACAGACCCTTCCGGTAACTGACGAACAGCGCCGGCCCGGGACCGCCGGCCCCGCCGGTCAGGGGATCAACCGCCATCGGCCGATCGGGATCGAGGGCGACATGCCAGTTGATGTCCTTCGGCCCGAGGAAGGCGTCGACCTCGGCCTGCCCCGGCAATTCCATCCGACAGACGCCATAGGAAAGGTAATTGCCGTCGTGATTGACGTTCACCGGCAACATGACCTGACGATGCTCGGCAATGCGATAGGCCATGATCAGGGTGTCGAGCACCTCCTGCACGGTTTCGCAATACATATGGACCCAGCCCACATCCTTGACCGTCATGGCATCCTGTTGGCCACCCCACACACATTGCGGCGTGATGCCGTCGCGCGTGACCAGCGAGGTCACGATCGGCAAGCGCAAGGGCGGCGTGCGGAAATAGGGTTCGAACATGAAGGCCAGGCCCTGCCCGCAGGTCGCCGTATAGGTCCTGGCCCCGGCCAGGGCCGCCCCATGCAGCACCGACAGCACGCTGTGCTCGCCTTCCACATCGAGCAATTCGGCATCGAGGATGCCGTCGGCGATGAATTGCGAGAGATACTCGGCCAGGGAGGATTGCGGGGTGATCGGGTACACCGCCACCATATCCGGGCGCGATAGGACCGCCCCCCAGGCGGCGGCCTCGTTGCCGTCACAAACGATCGTCTTGGCGGTGATCACTTGGTTTCCTCCAGCATGACGATAGCGCGATGCGGGCATTCGGTGGCACAGATGCCGCAGCCTTTGCACACCCTGAGATCGGCCTCGAACCAGGCGGCGTGCTCGGTGATGCACTGCACCGGGCAATACATCCAGCAGGTGGCGCATTTCACGCAGGAATCTCGGTCGACGATCGGCCGCTCGGCGCGCCAGTCACCCGGCAGCATGGTGGTCAGATGGGTGGCGATCGGACAGAGCCCGCCGGGGATGGTCGAGGCATCGAAGGGGGGGCGCGATTGTTTGATGGTCATTGCTGCACGCCGCCCTGTCGCTGTTGGACCGTCGTCTCGGCATAGCCGCGCCGCACCGCTGCGATATTCTGTTCCACCGCGGCATCGCGGAACATGGTGGGATCCTGCAGGCCCGCTTCCAGGGATTCGAGCGACACCAGACCGGTGGTGCGGGCGAAAGCGCCGAGCATCACCGTGTTGGTGATCGACTTGCCGAAGACCTCGAGCGCGATGCCGACGGCATCGCAGACGCCGACGGTGGCGATCCGCTCGGGCAATTCGAGCGACTCGGGACGACTCTTGGTGGCCTGCACCAGGGTGCCGCCCTCCTGCACGCCGGCCAGGATGTCCACGACATCGGCGACTGAAGGATCGATGCACAGCACGTAATCGGGATCGTAGATGTTGGTCATCATGCGAATTTCGTGGTCGTCGAAGCGCAGGAAGGCCGCCACCGGAGCGCCCCGCCGCTCGAACCCGAACGACGGGATCCCGACCGCCCATTTGCCTTCCAGGACCAGGGCTTTGGTCAGAAGCTTAAGAGCGAGCACCGCTCCTTGTCCGCCGCGGCCATGAATGCGCACTTCGTGCATGCCTGTCCTCTCAGGTTTGGCCAGCGGTCACGGCACTCCGACCGAAGTCGGAAGGGCGGAAGTTCGCTGACATTTCTACGAGCCTGGTGCTGGTCGGCCCTCCTTAGGCCGCCCTCTTCTGGGGCGGTTTTCTTGGTGGAGCCAATTGTTTTCCCACTCACGTGATTCTGCAAGTATTATTTGGGTGAGAGTCACTTGCAAGTCTTCAAATGCAAGTAATTCTCATTACCGTATCGCCCCTGATTCAAAAGAGCCCGAGAAGGGCCGCGGCCAACGGATGTGCTGGCTTCCTGGCGCCGTCAATTTGCGCTGGTCAGCCGCGGATCGGGAACATTAATGTTTATATCTTCACGTGACTCTGCAATCATTGGCCGGCAAAAATGCCGCGAGTCCCAGACAGCGAATTCCGCGTTCCATCTGCACGGCGCCGCCAGGGCGTTGTCGCATTCGACAACAACATGATATTTTCGTCATAGAATTGGAGTGTCCTGATGGCCCAACCCAAGCCAAAGGATTTGGGTACAGAAATATCGAGGCTGGACACCCAGAATCCCGGTTCCCCATCCTTCGAGCTTTCCGATTATCCATTCTATCGCCTTAATCGATTGTCGGGCCGATACGCGTCGGTGATGAATTCTGTTCTTAAGCCGTTGTCGCTCGACCAACTTCGCTGGCGCGTCTTGATGATCCTCGGCGATCAGGAAACCTGCAGCATCAGCCGCATCGCCGATCTCGCCATCACCCAGTTGTCAACCATCACCCGCAACGTCCAGCGGATGCAACGCGACGGATTGGTCGAACTGATCCGATGCGCCAGCGACAACCGGGTCACCGAGGTCTCGCTTACCGAACACGGCCGAACCATTCACCAGACGGTGCGGTCGGTGGCGAGCCGGGTATTTCAACAGGCCACCAGCAACCTGCACGCCGACGAGGTGCTGCTGCTCAGCCGACTGCTCGAGAATATGCACGACAGCTTGGCCAAGTCGCCCTACGAGCGATAACCCCCCTGCTTTGGCCTGCCCGAGGCGCCTCCCTCGGGCCTCGATAACGCCGGACGGCGGTAAGAGCCAGGGGAATCGGGTGAACGGATCATGCGGTAACAATGCTTGCGAGGAAATCGTCATCCCAAGCCGCGACCTTTCGGCGCAGGCGTAGGGAATCCTTGCCGGGAGCCCTTCGGAGGAGGTTGAGTGCCATGTGCTTTATGG
>CAIOJO010000513.1 GCA_903858635.1 uncultured Telmatospirillum sp.
CGCTTGCCGCCATCCAGCGTCGCATAGCGCATCGCCTCGCGCAGGCGCGTCTCGGGCCCGTCTCCCAACGGCAGCAGCCGATCAAGCTCCTCGTTCAGCGCAACGCCGATCGATCCCAAACTCTCCTTCAAACTCGTCACGACGCGTTCGCTCCGCAACGAATCGAAACCGGCGCGGGGGCATTTCCGGCGATGTCGGCCAAGCTTTTTCTCCCCCTTTTGTAACGGTATGTTTCTGTTTTGCGAAAAAGCGGAGTTTACGCCGCCGTCTCGCCCGCCGCAAGCAAGGGTGGTGGCATAATGGCATCGTGTGGCAAATCGGCCACAAATGCGCGGCTTCGCGGTCGCCTTGGTGAATCAAAGATCCTCGCGGCGGAAAACAAACTCTAGAGAAACTGCCGCAAAAGAGCTAACAAAGCGCTCAAATGGGGCGAGCCCCGGCAATTGAAAAAGCAACCGCAAGAAGATGACACCCCGGTCTCTCGTTACTGGCGCAACAGGTTTTCTCGGCTCGGCCGTGGCACGGGCGCTGCTGACTCGTGGACACCAGGTGCGCGTGCTGGCGCGGCCGGGAGGTGACCGACGCAACCTTGGCGAGCTTGCGGTCGAGGTGGCGGAAGGCTGCCTGGAGGATGCCGACTCGTTGCTGCGGGCGGCCGACGGATGCCGTTACGTCTTCCACGTGGCGGCGGACTACCGGATCTGGGTGCCCAACCCGGCCGGTATGCTGCGCGCCAATGTCGACGGCACACGGGCGATGATGCGGGCGGCGCTGGCCACCGGTGTCGAGCGTGTGGTCTACACCAGTTCGGTGGCCGTACTTGGCCATGTCGAAGAGGGCGTCGCCGACGAGGAGACGCCGAGCGGCGAGGCCGACATGGTGGGGATCTACAAGCGATCGAAATATCTGGCCGAGGCCGAGGTTCGCCGCATGGTGGCGGAAGAGCAATTGCCGGCGGTGATCGTCAATCCGTCTACGCCCGTCGGTCCGCGCGACATCAAGCCGACCCCGACCGGCCGCATGATCGTCGAAGCGGCGGCCGGCCGTATGCCGGCCTATCTGGATACCGGTCTCAACATCGTCCATGTGGACGACGTGGCCGAGGGCCACCTTTTGGCCCTCGACCTGGGGACGGTCGGCGAGCGCTACATCCTGGGTGGCGACAACTTGTCGCTGGCGGAAATTCTGGGACAGATCGCCGGCATCGTCGGGCGATCGCCGCCGAAGCTCCGCTTGCCGCGGCTCCCGCTGTTTCCGGTCGCCCTGTTGGCCGAAGCGGTCGGCCGGCTGTCCGGGCGGGAACCGATGCTCACCGTCGATGCGTTGAAGATGGCGCGCTGGCGCATGTGGTTCAGCTCGGCCAAGGCGGAGCGGGTGCTCGGCTATCGGCACCGGCCGGCCGAGGCGGCGCTGGCCGATGCCATCGCCTGGTTCAAATCAGCCGGTTACTGGTCATGATCGGATTCCTTGCCGTCATCGCTGCCCTGGCCTGGGGATGGCTCCTGCTCTGCCGGGGCCGATTCTGGCTGGTGGATCTTCCCGGTCCGGTCGTCGAGCCGGCGCATTGGCCCGAAGTGGTGGCGGTGCTGCCGGCCCGCGACGAGGCGTCGGTCATCGCCGCCGCGGTCCGTTCGCTGCTCTGTCAGGATTATCCGGGGCGGCTGTCGGTGATCGTCGCCGATGACCATAGTACCGACGGCACCGCCGAGTTGGCCCGCGCCGCCGCAACGTTGGAGGGCGCCAGCGAGCGGCTGACGGTGGTCGCGGCGGCGCCGCTGCCGTACGGCTGGAGCGGCAAGATGTGGGCGCAGTCGCAGGGCATCGCCGCCGCTGCCTCGGTTTATCCGGGGGCCGAGCTGTGGCTGCTCACCGATGCCGATATCGGCCACGCCCCGGACCAGTTGCGAACCATGGTGGCGCGGCTCGAGGCCGAGCGTCGCGACATGGTATCCCTGATGGTGCGGCTGTCCACCGACAGCCTCGTCGAGAAGGCGATCGTACCGGCCTTCGTGTTCTTCTTCCGCCTGCTCTATCCGTTCCGCTGGGTGGCCGATCCCAGCCGCGCCACCGCGGCAGCGGCCGGTGGCTATATCCTGATCCGTCGGACCATGCTCGAACGCGTCGGCGGGCTCGAGTGGATCCGTGACGCCCTGATCGACGACTGCACACTGGCGCGACGGGTCAAAAGCTCGGGCGGGCGGCTGTCGCTCGACCTGGCCGAGCGGACGGTCAGCTTGCGGCAGTATACCGGCGTCAAGGGGCTGTGGATGATGATCGCCCGGTCGGCCTATACACAGCTTCGCTGCTCGCCCTTGTTGCTGGCCGGGACCGTGGCGGCGATGGTGGTCGGTTTTCTGCTGCCTCCCGTCCTGGCTCTGGCCGGCGGTCCGGCGATTGCCTGGTTGGCCTGGGCGGAGATGGCCGTGGCCTTCGCTCCGATGCTGCGTTTTTATCGGCTGCCGGTGATCATGGCGCCGCTCCTTCCGCTGGTGGCGCTGTTCTATATGGCAGCCACCCTCGACTCGGCGCGCCGCCACTGGGCGGGGCGCGGCGGCGAATGGAAAGGGCGCCTCCAGGCGCCCTCCGGCGGCCAGGAGAACCCATGAGCATCACCCGCAAGCCCACCGCCGACAGCATCGAGCACGCCTCCGGCAAGGGGCGTGGCGACGAGAACTTTCCGGTCGGTTCGCTGCTGATCGCGCCCCGATTGCGGGCCCATGTTCACGCCTTCTATCGCTTCGCCCGCAATGCCGACGACGTCGCCGACGCTTGCGAACTGACGCCGGACGAAAAGCTTTGTCGACTGGATCGCATGGCGGCGGTGCTGGATGGCGCTCCGGGGGACGATGCTCCGTCCGCCAGCCTGATGCGTCGCAGCCTGGGCCAAACCGCTATTGATCCGGTGCATTGCCACGAGCTGCTGGCGGCATTTCGCCAGGACGCCACCAAGCCCCGCTACGCCAACTGGGGCGAACTGATGGGCTATTGCCGGTTGTCGGCGGCACCGGTGGGGCGCTACCTGCTCGACCTGCACGGCGAGACGCGCGACACCTGGCCGGCCTCCGACGCCCTTTGCGCCGCCTTGCAGGTCATCAACCACATGCAGGACTGTGGCGACGACTACCGGGAACTCGACCGGGTCTACATTCCCCTCGACTGGTTGACGGCGGACGGCGCCGCGGCCGAGGATTTGGCCTTCCCGGCCAGTCCACCCGGCCTGCGGGCGACCCTCGATCGCATGGTCGAGGCGACGGCACCGCTGGTCGCCACCGCGGCGGCGCTGCCCGGCGGCGTGCAGGACCGGGGATTGCGGGCCGAATCGGCGGTCATCGTCGCCTTGGCCGAGCGCCTGCTGGGGCGCCTCCGGATCGAGGATCCCCTGGCGGTGCGGGTCAAGCTCGGCCCGGCGGGCATCGCCATGGCGGCGGCCAAGGGGATTGTGCGGGCCTGGTTGGGAGGCAAGAAGTGAACCTGGTGGAGACGGGGACCGAGCCACGGATCGATGAGGCGACGTTACGCGAGGAGATCGAGCAGCGGGTCCGGCGGTCAGGCAGCTCGTTCTATTGGGCCATGCGCCTGATGACGGCCGAGCGACGCGCCGCCATGTACGCCATCTACGCCTTCTGCCGCGAGGTGGACGACATCGCCGACGAGCCGGGCGAGCCCGCCGAGAAGCGCCGCGGCCTGGCCGCCTGGCGCGACGACATCGCCGCGATCTACGACGGCAAGCGGCCGCGACTGCCGTTGGCCGCGGCACTGGTCCGTCCGGTGGCCGAATTCGAATTGCCGAAGGCCGACCTGCTGGCGGTGGTGGACGGCTGCGAAATGGATGCCGAGGACGGCATGGTGCGGCCGAGCTGGGTGGTGCTCGACCTTTATTGCGATCGCGTCGCCTGCGCCGTGGGTCGCCTCTCGGTCCGGATCTTCGGCGACTTCACGCCCCGCTGCCTCGATGTTGCCGACCACCAGGGCCGGGCCCTGCAATTGACCAACATCCTGCGCGACGTGTGGGCCGACGCCCAGATCGGCCGCCTCTATCTGCCCGATGAAGCGCTGTCGGCGCATGGCATCGACGCCGGCGAGCCGCTGGCCGTGCTGGCCCATCCCGCCTTGCCGCTGGTTTGCCGCGACGTCGCCGAGGTGGCCCGCAACCACTACCGTGAAGCCCGCGCCGCCATGGCCGATTGCTCGCGCTCGGCGATGCGCCCGGCCACCGTGATGCTGGAGATGTATCACGCCATCTTCCAGCGCTGCGAAGCGACCGGCTGGCGGCCGAGCCCGGTTCCGGTGCGCGTACCGACCGCGGTCAAGCTATGGTGTGCCTTGCGTCATGGATTGTTCTAGCTCCAAAATGGAGCAGTTCCATGGTATTAGGCGAACGAACGGCAGCATGCCGGCACGACCGGAACCAGGCGTCAGCCTGGTGACTGGGCCATTGAGGCCCCCGGAGCGTCAGCGGAAGGAGCCAAGCCGGCGGATGCCGGCGCCCGGCGCTTGAGGGACAGACTATATTGGAGAACTCTTGTGGCATCGGCTGAATTGAACCTGCAGGCATCGCGGCCTGCGGCCGAACCATTGGAACGCGCCGTAGCCGATTCGGCGGCGGCCTTGATGGCTCGTCAGAAGGCCGATGGTCATTGGATCTTCGAGCTGGAGGCCGATGTCACCATTCCGGCCGAATACGTCCTGTTCATGCATTACCTGGACGAGCGGGATCCCGAGCTGGAACGAAAGATCGGCGTCTATCTGCGCGCCCGGCAGGGCGAACATGGCGGCTGGCCACTGTTCCATGGCGGCGATCTCAACGTCAGCGCTTCGGTCAAAGCCTATTTTGCCTTGAAGGCCTTGGGCGACGACCCGATGGCGCCGCATATGGAACGGGCGCGCCAAGCCATTCTCATCCATGGCGGCGCCGCCAGCAGCAATGTCTTCACCCGCACCCTGCTGGCGTTGTTCGGCCAGGTTCCGTGGCGTGCCGTGCCGGTGATGCCGGTCGAGATCATGCTGCTGCCGCGATGGTTTCCTTTCCATCTGGACAAGGTGAGCTACTGGTCGCGCACGGTGATCGTGCCGCTGCTGGTGCTGATGGCCTTGAAGCCGCAGGCGCGCAATCCGCTGCGCATCGATATCGGCGAACTGTTCACCGTGCCGCCGGCCCAGCTGCGCGACTGGCATAGCGAGCCGCCGCGGTCGCGTTGGGCCTACTTCTTCCGCGGGCTCGACCGGGTCCTGCAGGCGGCCGAGCCGCTGGTTTGGCAATCCCTGCGACGGCGCGCCATCGCCAATGCGGTGGCCTGGGTCGATGAACGCCTGAACGGCGAGGAAGGGCTGGGGGCGATCTTTCCGGCCATGGTCAACGCCGTCGAAATGTACGATGTGCTGGGCGTGCCGGCCGATGACCCGCGTGTCGTCATCGCCAAGAAGGCATTGCGCAAACTGGTCATCGACGAGGGCGACCGGGCCTGGGTGCAGCCCTGCGTTTCGCCGGTGTGGGATACGGCGCTGGCCTGCCATGCCCTGCTCGAGGTCGGCGGCCCGGTGGCCGAGGCGGCGGCGCGGCGCGGCGCCGATTGGCTGGTGGAGCGCCAGATCACCGACGTGGTGGGCGATTGGGCGGTGCAGCGGCCTGGCCTGGCCCCCGCCGGCTGGGCCTTTCAATACGCCAACCCGCATTACCCCGATGTCGACGACACCGCCGTGGTGATGGCGGCGCTCGACCGCCTCGATCAGCAGCGCTATCACGAGGTGGTGCAAAAGGGGGCGGTGTGGCTGCGGGGCATGCAGAGCAGCGATGGTGGTTGGGGCGCCTTCGACGCCGAGAACACCCATTACGCCCTCAATCACATTCCCTTCGCCGATCACGGCGCACTGCTCGATCCACCGACCGCCGACGTTTCGGCCCGCTGCGTGTCGGCCTTGTCGATCCTGGCCGGCGACCGCCGCGACCCGGTGGTCGAGGACGGCGTGGCCTATCTGCTGCGCGAGCAGGAAGCGGACGGCGCCTGGTTCGGCCGCTGGGGCACCAATTACGTGTATGGCACATGGTCGGCGCTGGCCGCCTTGAACGCGGCCGGCATGCCGCATGACGCGGCGGCGATGCGCAAGGCGGTGGACTGGCTGCTGGCCCGGCAACGGGCCGATGGCGGCTGGGGCGAGGATGGGCGTTCCTACTGGGAGCACCAGCCGCGCGGCGAAGGATCGGTCAGTACGCCGTCGCAGACCGCCTGGGCCCTGCTCGGCCTGATGGCCGCCGGCGAGGCCAGGCATCCGGCGGTGGCCAAGGGTGTCGACTATTTGCTGAACAGCCGCAATGCCGAAGGGCTGTGGGACGAGGAGCATTTCACCGCGGTCGGTTTTCCGCGGGTGTTCTACCTGCGCTACCATGGCTACCGCGCCTTCTTCCCGGTATGGGCCCTGGCCCGCTACCGCAACCTCACCACGGGCAATGCCGGCCCGGCCCTGCACGCGCTTTGATTGGCCCGGGGAAGCTGCCGCGGCATGCCTTTTCAGCAACACGGATGGACACGGACAACTGCGGATGAACACGGACCAGATCTATTTTTCTTTGTCCGTTTCGTCCGTGCGCCGCGAAGCGGCATCTGCGTTCGTCTGCGTTGCTTTGGCTGTTCCCGCGGTTTGGCTCTTGCCAGGGCTTAACCGGTGATCGGCGTCGTCACCGGCATGCTGTCCGAGGCCCGGCTGGTGCCGGGGCGGTCGGTGCTGTGCAGCGGCGGTCGGCCGCGGCGGGCCCGGCAATTGGCCGAGCGGTTGCTGGCGGAAGGCGCCGACGGACTGCTCAGCTTCGGGGTGGCCGGCGGGCTGGTGCCCGAATTGCGGCCGGGCTGCCTGCTGGTGGGCTCGGGGGTGGTGATCGGCGCGGCCAGACTTGCCGCCGATGCCCGCTGGTGCCGGCGCTTGGCCGAGGCGCTGCCGCGGGCTCGTCTTGGGATGATTTACGGCGGCGATGTGGTGGCCGCCGATGCCACCGCCAAGCGGGCCCTGCATCAGCAGTGGGGAGCTTTGGCGGTCGATCTGGAAAGCCGGGCGGTGGCCGAAGCCTGTGTCGCCGCCGGCAAGCCCTTCGCCGTGTTGCGGGCGATCGCCGATCCGGCCGAGCGCGGCATCCCGGCTCTCGCCATGGCGGGGTTGGCGGCGGACGGCGCCACCCGGCCGTGGGCCGTTACCCGCGGCCTGTTGCGCCGCCCCCAGGACCTGCCGGGGCTGATCCGGCTCGGCCTGGAGACCCGTGCGGCGTTACGCGCACTCGGCGTGGGGGTCGGGATCCTGGGGCTTGGGTTGGGCTTCGATCTGCCTTAGGCCGTCTTCCACCACCTTGGCATAAAGGTCGCGGGCCGGACGCTGGCTGTCCAAAGAGATGTCGGGGGCCATCGGTCCGTCGACGGCGGGGCCGCGCAAGGCCACCATCAGCGCCTTCAACGGATGGGCGACGGTATCGGCGACCGCAGTCGATTCATATCCGCAATGCATCATGCAATTGGCGCATTTCTCGTAATTGCCGGTCCCGTAGGAGTCCCAGTCGGTCTCTTCGATCAGCGCCTTGTAGCTGCTCGCATGGCCCTCGTTGAGCAGGTAGCAGGGGCGCTGCCAGCCGAACACCGTCCGCGTCGGGAAGCCCCAGGGCGCACAGTGATAGGTCTGGTTGCCGGCCAGGAAGTCGAGGAACAGGGACGACTGGCTGAACACCCAGCCACGCCCGCGTCCCAGGCCGAGGATCTCGCGGAACAGCATCTTGGTGTTGCGCCGGTTGAGGAAATGCTCGGTGTCGGGAGCCCGCTCATAGGCGTAGCCCGGCGACACGGTGACACCGTCGACGCCCATCGCCTTCACGTCGTCGAGGAACGCGGCAACCTTCGCCGGCTTGGCGCCGAGGAACAGGGTGCAGTTGATGTTGACCCGGAAACCGCGGGCCTTGGCGGCATGAATGGCGGCCACCGCTCGGTCGTAGGTGCCGGGCTGCGAAACGGATTGGTCGTGTTCCTCGCGCCCGCCGTCGAGATGGACCTGCCAGGTGAAATAGGGACTTGGCTCGTACTGGTCGAGCTTCTTTTCCATCAACAGGCCGTTCGAGCACAGGTAGACGAATTTCTTGCGCTTGATCAGTTCTTTGACGACCTGGCCCATTTCCCGGTGCAGCAACGGCTCACCACCGGCGATGGAGACCACCGGTGCGCCCGATTCCTCGACCGCGGCGATGCAGTCGTCGACCGACAGCCGGGCGTTCAACACCTGGTCGGGATAGTCGATCTTGCCGCAGCCGGCGCAGGCCAGGTTGCAGCGGAACAACGGCTCCAGCATGAGGACCAGCGGATAGCGCCGGTCGCCACGCAAATGGCGGCCGAGGACATGAAGGCCGATGCGGAAAGACTGCCTGAAGGGAATTCCCACGATCTCAGCTCGCCAACTGGGGGGGAAGCTTGAAGTGCAGGTCTTCGCGAACACCGGGAAGGGTGGTCAGTTCGGTCATTCCATACTCGCGCAAAAGGTCGATCAGTCCCTGGACCAGGTCGTCCGGGGCCGACGCTCCGGCGGTGATGCCGACGCTCTTGACCCCTTCCAGCCATTCCGGGCGCAATGCCGCCGGTTCCTCCACCAGATAGGTCGGCACGCCGCGAGCCTCGGGGATTTCCACCAGGCGGTTGGAATTCGAGCTGTTCTTGGCGCCGACCACCAGAACCAGGTCGACCAGCTCGGCCAGTTCGGCGACGGCGTGCTGCCGGTTCTGCGTGGCGTAGCAGATTTCCTTGGTGTCCGGCCCGACGATGCTGGGGAAGCGACCCTGCAGCGCCTTGATGATGCCGCGGGTGTCGTCCACCGACAGCGTGGTTTGGGTCACATAGGCCAAACGGTCGGGATCGGTGACTTGCAGCGTCGCCACCTGGTCGACGGTCGACACCAGCCGTCCCTTGCCCTTCAGCCAGCCGAGGGTGCCCTCGACCTCGGGATGCCCGGCATGGCCGATCAGGATCACCTCGCGGCCCTGGCTGGCGTAGTAGGCGCCATCGTTGTGGACGCGCAGCACCAGCGGACAGGTGGCGTCGATCACCTGCAGCCCGCGCGCCTTGGCTTCCTGTTTCACCGTCGGTGAAACGCCGTGGGCGCTGAAGATCGTCACGCTGCCCGGCGGTACCTCGCTCAGCTCTTCGACGAACCGCACGCCTTTGGCCCGCAGGCGGTCGACCACATGTCGATTATGGACGATTTCATGCCGGACATAGATGGGCGAGCCATATTTCTTGAGGGCAATTTCGACAATGTCGATGGCGCGCTGGACGCCGGCACAAAAGCCGCGAACCTCCGCGAGTATAACTCGCATCCATTATCTCCTGGCTGAGTATCCGATCGATGGACCGGGCTACCGAAATCTGCAGGGATGATAGGGATCGGTCCTGGCAATTTCAACCGCTCAGCTCGTGCGGTCTTTGTCTTGGGCGGGCTGGGACGCCAGCACAAACGTCGCGCTGCGAAGCCAGCCCGGCCCGGTCCCACGAACTTGTGCGCTCTGGGCGCGAAATAGTGGAAATGCGCAACTGAGTTCTGTACACATGGCGGTCCCCCGATCCCAACCCTTTTCTTGGCCTGATCGGTGCGTTCTGTGAGGAGCGGAGCTTGTACATGATTGGTCGTCTCCTCGCCGTTGTGTTGATCCTGCTGGCCGCCACGCCTTCCCTGGCGGGCGCCGAAGAAGACCCGCGCGCCGTCGTCCAGCAGCTCTCCGATTGCCTGCTCGACGTGATGAAGCACGGCAGTGAACTCGGCTTCGAGGGGCGTGCCGAAAAGCTGCAGCCGGTGGTCTCGGTGGTCTACGACATGGCTGCCATGACCAAGGGCACCCTTGGACCGGCCGCCGCCAAGCTGTCGTCCGAAGAGGCCGGCCGTCTGGCCGAGGCCTATCGGCGCTACTCGGTCGCCACCTATGCCGATCAGTTCGACGGTTGGGCCGGTGAGCGCTTTGTCGTGGGGCGGCCTCGTCCGACCGAGAACGGGTTGGTGGTGGTGCCCAGCCAGATCGTACCGGCCTCGGGTACGGCCACCGAGATCGACTACCTGCTGCATCAAGACGGCGAGCACTGGCAGATCGTCGACGTGCTGTTCGACGGAACGATCAGCCAGGTGGCGGTGCGCCGCTCCGAGTTCGTCCCGATCTTCCGGCGCGAGGGATTGGCCGGACTGATTGCCGTGCTCGACGGCAAGAGCGTGTCCTTGGGCAAGAAATAGGGATGGGCTGGGCCTCGTCGATCGCCGGGGTGTTGTCGCTGGCCAGCCTGGCCGGGCTGGTCTATCAGCTGATGGCGGCGCGGCAGTTGCGCCGCTTCATGATGGAGCCGCGGATCTGTCCGGAGCTGCGCCCATCGGTCACCGTGCTGAAACCCTTGTGCGGCGACGAGCCCGGGCTGGCCGACAATCTGTCGAGCGTCTGTCGGCAGGATTATCCCCTGTTCCAGGTCCTGTGCGGCGTCGCGGACCAGGACGATGCGGCGCTCGGCGTGGTGGCGCGGGTCAAGGCCGAACAGCCCGACCATGCCCCCGAGCTGGTGATCGACGGCCGACGACACGGCTGCAACCTCAAAGTCGGCAATCTTCTGAACATGTTGCCGCAGGCGCGCCACGAGGTGATCGTCATTGCCGACAGCGATGTGCAGGTCGAGCCTCGCTATCTCGACGACGTGGTCGCCCCACTGGCCGATCCGGCGGTCGGGTTGGTGACCTGCCTTTATGTGGGGCGTCCGGCCGGCGGGCTGTACAGTCGGCTGGGGGCGCTGGGCATCAATCACGGATTCCTGCCCTCGGCTCTGGTGGCGCGGGCCCTGGGCCGCCACGACGGATGTTTCGGCGCCACCATGGCGCTGCGGCGCACCGTTCTCGACCAGATTGGCGGGCTTGGCCCCCTCGCCGACGTGCTGGCCGACGATTGGGCATTGGGCGCGGCGGTTCGGCGCAGCGGGTGGAAGATCGCTTTGACGAGCCGACCGGTTGATTTATTGGTCCACGAACCCGACTTTAAGGCCTTGCTGGCGCATGAAGTGCGGTGGGGACGAACGATCGCCGCGGTGGACCGGCCATCCTATGTCGCTTCGGTGATCACCCAGCCGGTGGCGTTGGGGCTGCTGGCGGCGCTGTTCGGCGGCCTGCCCTACCTGGCGGTGGCCGCCGGGGCGGCGGCAGGAAGACTATGGGCGGTGCGGGCCGAGGAACGGGCCCTGGGTCTGGCCAGGGCATCGCTGGCGATCTTGGGCTTGCGTGAGATTCTGAATTTTGTTGTTTTCGTCATCGCCTGTTGCGGGCGTTCGGTGTTATGGCGTGGCAAGCGCTTTCGCATCCGTCGCGATGGGACGTTGGAGCTAGTGGAAGGCATCTCGTCATGAAAAAGACTCTGTTCCTCAATCCGCCCTCCTACGAAGGCTTCGACGGAGGCGCCGGGTCCCGTTACCAGGCCAAACGCGAGGTGCGGTCGTTCTGGTATCCGACCTGGTTGGCGCAGGTCGCCGCGCTGGTCCCCGACAGCAAGCTGATCGATGCACCGGCCCGTGGCTTGTCGCTCGACGACATCCTGCCCCAGGCCAAGGACTTCGAACTGGCGGTGCTGTATGTCAGCGCGCCGACGTTCCGATCCGACGTCCAGGTCGCCGAGGCGTTGAAGCGGGCCAATCCCAAGCTGATGGTCGGACTGGTCGGGGCGCATGTGGCGACCCTGCCGGAGCCGTCGTTGGCGGCGTCCGAGTTGGTCGATTTCGTCGCCCGGCACGAGTTCGACTACACCATCCAGGAAATCGCCGCGGGCAAGCCGTTCGATCAGGTCGACGGCATCACCTGGCGCAAGGACGGCAAGATCGTCAGCAATCCCGATCGCGCCCTGATCCACGACATGGACGCCTTGCCGATGGTGACCCCGGTCTACAAGCGCGACCTGGTGGTCGAGGATTATTTCATCGGCTATCTCAAATACCCGTACATGTCGTTCTACAGCGGCCGCGGCTGCCGCTCGAAATGCAGCTTCTGCCTGTGGCCGCAGACCATCGGCGGCAATGTCTATCGGACCCGCAGCCCGGCCAAGGTGGTCGAGGAAGTCGCCCTGATGAAAGAGATGTTCCCGCAGGTGCAGGAATTCTTCTTCGACGACGACACCTTCACCGACAACCACGATCGGGCCGAGGAAATCGCCCGCGGCCTGGGCAAGCTGGGCATCACCTGGTCGTGCAACGCCAAGCCGAACGTGCCGTTCGAGACGCTGAAGGTTCTCAAGGAGAACGGCCTGCGCCTGCTGTTGGTGGGCTACGAATCGGGGGTCCAGGAGATCCTGAACAACATCAAGAAGGGCACCAAGATCGATCATATCCGCCGTTTCAATGCCGATTGCCACCGGTTGGGCATCGCCATCCACGGCACCTTCATCGTCGGTCTGCCCGGCGAGACCAGGGAGACGATCCAGGAGACCATTCGATTCGCCAAGGAGATCAACCCGCACACCATTCAGGTCTCGCTGGCGGCGCCCTATCCGGGGACCGCGCTGTACCAGCAGGCCACCGAGAACGGTTGGCTGAAGGGCGGCGACCTGGTGCAGGACAACGGGCTGCAGATCGCCGCCTTGTCCTATCCGCACCTGTCCTCGGAGGAGATCTTCGAGTCGCTGGCCGAGTTCTACAAGGCGTTCTATTTCCGGCCGAGCAAGATCGCCGAGATCACCTTCGAGATGCTGAAGAGCTGGGATATGACCAAGCGGCGGCTGCGGGAAGGAGCCGAGTTCTTCCGCTTCCTGAGGTCCCGTCACGGCGGCTGCGAAGCGGCGTGAGCCGCCGGGCGATCGGCGAGGCGGATCGCAGCTGTCTTTTTCGGTACGAATGGATAGATCCTAAGGTATAAGTCCCTCACCGGTTTACATCTGGGGTGGGGAGACCCGTGCGCGCATTCGGTGGCCGATCCAAAGGCTCCGGCGCCCTCGGCCAGGCCATGGCATGAGGGGCGACGGCGCGGTATCCCCGATGGCGATGAGCCCGCCGGTAAGAAGACTTCTTCTTACCGCCTGGACCGGGCTGACGGCCGCCTTGCTGGTTCTGGCCGCTTACCTCGCTCTCAATCTCTACCGCGACCGGCTGGCGGTGGATGCCGACCAACGCAATCAGCTGCTGACCCAGGCCCGGGTCATCACCACCAATCTCGAACATCAGCTCCGCGCCACCGATCTGGTGCTGCGCGGCGTGGTGGAATCGCTGCGTGATTCGCCACTTCTCGCGAACTGGCCGGCCGATCTCAGCCGCCGCCTCAAGGAACTCGACGATGCCATGCCCGGCGTCCGCACCCTGTCGGTGATCGATTCGTCAGGGTTCGTCCGGGCTTCGGACCGCAACGAGCTGATCGGCGCCGACATCTCGGCGCAAGCCTATTTCCAGGACGCGAAACGCGACGGCGAAGGGCAACGGCTGCGTCTCTCGGCGCCCTACCTGACCAGGGCGGGGGTCTGGGTCATCAACGCCGTCCGGGTCATCGTCGGTCCGGCGGGCGGCTTCAGGGGCATGATGGTGGCAACCCTGGATCCCAGCTATTGCCGAACCCTGTTGGGATCGGTTCTCTATGCGACCGACATGCGGACCGTCCTCATTCACAGTGACGGCGCCGTATTCGTAACGGTGCCGGAGCGCCAGGGCGAGGCGCGCCTCGACCCCGCTCAGCCCGGCTCGTTCTTTCACCGCTATCTCGAGATCGGCAAGTCCGAGGCATTGCTGATGGGAACTGGTGCGACGACCCGCCAGAACCGGATGATCGCTTTGCGCGCCGTCGACTTGGGAGACATCCGAACCGACAAGGGCCTGGTGATTGGCGTCAGCCGCGACCTTGCCGCCGTTCGGGCCAACTGGCGCCGTGATGCGCTGACCAGCTTCTTGGCCTCGGTATTGATTGCCCTGGGGAGCATTTTTGCGCTCGGCTACTTTCATAGCCGCATCCGCCGGTACGACGATCAGGTCCGCCGGGCCGAGGCCGAGCTGACCCTTCTGGCAAGGACCGATTCGCTGACCGGTTGCGCCAATCGCCGGCATTTCACCGAGCAACTGGACATGGAATTGGCCCGAACCAGACGCTTCGACGATCGGGCGGTGCTCCTGGCCATCGATCTCGACCACTTCAAGAAGGTCAATGACAGCTTCGGACATCCGGCTGGGGATGCGGTGTTGCGGCATTTCACCGACCTGACGCGGCAGCGATTGCGCCAGGTCGATCTGTTGGGCCGTCTCGGCGGCGAGGAATTCGCTTTGCTCCTGCCCGGCACCGATGGAGCCGGCGCCGCCGAGTTTGCCGAGAGCCTTCGCCGGCTGGTCGCCGACAACCCGGCGCGTACCGACAAGGGAGCGGTATCCGTCACCGTCAGCATCGGCATCGCGGAACTCGACCAGGCGGACAAGTCGGCCAATGACACCCTGGCCCGGGCCGACATCGCCCTTTATCGCGCCAAGGCGGCGGGGCGCAACCGGATCGAGCGGCAACCACGCGCGACTTGCGTCTAACCCGCGCCGAAGTTGGCTATGGCCTGCCCGAATCCGCCTTCCGCGCTCCGCTAAAGATAGTTAATATCACTGCTGTCCGGTTAAAACGCGAATAGATTCAATTGGTTAGTTATTTGCGAAGTATCGGGTTTGTATTCGTTGATGGTAAGCGCTTGTTTCATATCGATTTTCTCGAAGAGGGTGACAGAAAAAATCTGTAGCA
>CAIOJO010000514.1 GCA_903858635.1 uncultured Telmatospirillum sp.
ATTGCTACAGATTTTTTCTGTCACCCTCTTCGAGAAAATCGATATGAAACAAGCGCTTACCATCAACGAATACAAACCCGATACTTCGCAAATAACTAACCAATTGAATCTATTCGCGTTTTAACCGGACAGCAGTGATGGACTATAGTTCCCCGAGATACGGTCAAGGCATTGGCGCTTACGGGAGCGGCCAAGGAAAACTGATGGGAGACGGCTATTCGCGCCTGATGGCCAGGCGCAACCTTCGAGACGACGTCAATTTGGCCGAACTGAGCACCTGGTACAATTTCGCCAACCAGCTGTCGACCTACGGGGCACCCCTGGGGTGGAAGGTGTCGTCCTCCTGGGGGCAATCGGCTTCTTACGGCGCCAAAGGCTATGGCGGCGAGATAACCAAGACATGGGTCGAGATCACGCCTCTCAGGGGACAGAACGGTGGCAACCCGGTCACCTATGAATTCAATGGCGGCGGCGGCGGATTCATGGCTCCCGGATGGGGCGTATCGGGATCGGCATATAATTGGCCGACTCGGGGAGAGGAATTGTACAAGGGAAACCTTCCCCTGCAATCTTCGAACAACGCACTCAATCCCGATGAACTGGTTGGCCCCGCCATGCTGATCGATGTGAATCGTGAATCTGGGCGGCGCCTACGGCGGCCCCCTTCCCGCCGGGCCAGGAGGCGGCGGAAGCATCATGGGCCTGATGTTCGGTGTTCCCGGCGTGCAGGTCGGCTCCTTCGGCTCGGGACTTGCCGTGGGCGCCTACAAGGCCATCGGCTGGTCGAGGGGCTTTTTTGGAGCCGCCGGATCGACCGGAATCATCGCCGGCGCGATTCTGGTTTGCGGCATTGTTTCAAGAACCGGATGACATCGGAGAGCTTGGCTGGGGGACTAGGATTCGAACCTAGGCTGGCGGAGTCAGAGTCCGCTGTCCTACCACTAGACGATCCCCCACCAGGATCGGCGAACCGGCATCGGCTCACCATCGTCGCGAAGGCCGGTCTTCTAACATATCCCCGGGTACATTTCCAGCCTGCAATCGGCGCCTTGCCGGAACCCGGTCGAGGCACTTCCCCACAAGTGTGATCCCCACAAGGTCACGTGGGGCTTTCGGAGTACCCCATCCATCCGCTACCATCCGCGGGAGGCAACCCACGAAGGGAGTGAGCGGTGGAGCGAGCCGTCCTCGGCGAAGCACGAGACTGTTGCGCGCCACCAGTCAACCCGAAGTCAGCGCCCCTCTACGGCGCGCTCGACCTTGGCACCAACAATTGCCGCCTGCTGCTGGCTACACCGGCCGCCGACGGTTTCCGCGTCATCGACGCCTTCTCGCGAATCACTCGGCTCGGCGAGGGTTTGACCCATTCGGGCGCCTTGTCGGACGAGGCGATCGACCGCACCCTCGGCGCGCTGCATCAATGCGCGCGGCGCCTGGCCCGCCGCAGCGTCGTCCGGGTCCGCGCCGTGGCCACCGAAGCGTGCCGTCGGGCCAGCAACTGCGCCACGTTCCTGAGCCGGGTGTACGACGAAACCGGCCTCGAAATGGAGATCATATCGGCCGACGAAGAGGCCTGCCTGGCGCTGGCCGGCTGCGCCTCGCTGCTCGACCGGCAACTGCCGCACGCCCTGGTGTTCGATATCGGCGGCGGCAGCACCGAACTGGTCCGCGTCAAGGTCTCGCCCACCAATGGAGCGGCCGAAGTGGAGGGCCTCTCGTCGCTGCCGTTGGGCGTCGTCACCCTGGCCGAGCAATGCGGCGATGCCCTCTATGCGGCCGGTGGCTACGCCGAAACAGTCGACTGGGTGGCCTCGCTGCTGCAATCCTTCGATCCCGATGGCGCTCTCGGCCGGTTGGCGGCCAGCGGCCGCATGCAGATGCTGGGCACATCGGGCACCGTCACCACATTGGCCGGGGTCCATCTCGACCTGCCGCGTTATGACCGCGCCGCGGTCGACGGCGTGATCCTCGATTTCACCGCCATCGAGCAGGTGAGCCGGCGTCTGGTGGCGGCCAGTGCCGAGGAACGCGCCGCGCATTCCTGCATCGGCAGCAACCGGGCCGATCTGGTGGTGGCGGGCTGCGCCATCCTGGAAGCCATCTGCCGGTTGTGGCCGGCCGGGCGGCTGCGGGTTGCCGACCGCGGCGTGCGCGAAGGGGTTCTGCTGTCGATGATGCGCGCCGACCGGCTGGCCCGGGAATGACCGCACGCAAGGGAACCGGCGGCACCGGCAGCAAGACGGGAGTGACGGGAAAGCGCAGCGGGCCCGGCAAGACCGGCGGCCGCATGCTGAACGAGCGCGTGCGAACCGCCCGGCAGCGCACCGCATCCTCGACCCGATGGCTGGAACGCCAGCTCAACGATCCCTATGTGATCGAGGCCCGGCGGCTGGGCTATCAGTCGCGCGCCGCCTTCAAACTGTTGCAGCTGGACGACCGCTTTCATTTCCTGAAGACGGGGACCCGGGTCGTCGATCTCGGCGCCGCACCGGGCGGCTGGACCCAGGTGGCGGTGGCCCGGGTGAAGGCGGAGCAGCCCCGCGGCGGCAAGGTGGTGGGCATCGACATCCTCGAATGGGGGCCGATTGCGGGAGCCACCATCCTGATCGGCGATTTTCTCGACGAGGCGACTCCGGCCCGGCTCAAGGAAGCGCTCGGTGGGCCGGCCGATGTCGTGCTGTCCGACATGGCGGCACCGACCACCGGTCACCCGCCCACCGACCATGCCCGCATCGTGCATCTGTGCGAAGTGGCGCTGGCCTTCGCCATCGAGGTCCTGGCCCCGGGCGGCAGCTTCCTCGCCAAGGTGTTCAAGGGGGGGACCGAACGGGAACTGCTGGCCCTGTTGAAGCGCCACTTCGCGGTGGTGCGGCACGCCAAGCCGGCGGCCAGCCGCGCCGAATCGGCCGAAACCTATGTGGTGGCCAGCGGTTATCGCGCTGATCCCACCAAGAAACCCGCGCCGATGGGCAAAGTATAACGATATTTACATCTATGTGACAGCACTGCTGTCCGGTTAAAACGCGAATAGATTCAATTGGTTAGTTATTTGCGAAGTATCGGGTTTGTATTCGTTGATGGTAAGCGCTTGTTTCATATCGATTTTCTCGAAGAGGGTG
>CAIOJO010000515.1 GCA_903858635.1 uncultured Telmatospirillum sp.
CCCTGATGCGCGGCATCGTCGCCGCTCTCAGGCAGAAAATCCACCTATCCCACTGTCCGAATTTCCCAGGCCGGCTCTATCATCGCCGCGAGACGAACGGCGCGTTGTTTGGCCGCGTCACCGTCCTGATCGCCGCCAACAAGCCGTCCGTCGATTTCTGCGGCTATTGGCAGCGCAGCAAGGTCGAGAAGCTGGCCGCGTAAACGGTCAAGCCGCCGCCTTGATCCGCCAGCACATTTCTTTGCCGACCGGCACCGTCTCGATGGTGTCCCGCGCCCGCAACAAGGTGCTGTTGACGGCCTTGGAGAACAAGCGGGCCGTGGCCCGATCCGCGCTTTCGATGCCTTTGATGGTCATCAGGCGGCAAACCACCTCCCCGGTATTGATTGGCGCGGCGGAATCCCGCAGCACATCGTAAATCAGCCGCAGGCATTCGCCGTGGCGGAACCATTCATTACGGGCCTTCGGGCGCTTTGGGGTGATGCTGCCAGGATCAATCTCCGGGGCGAACAGCCGCAAGGTGGCGTCGAGGTGCATTAAGTTAGCGCGGTGCTGGCCGATCTTGGATTCCAATGCCCTGATCGTACCGGAAAGCTCCGCCCGCTTATCTCGTAATGCCGATATGACGTGTGGTTCGCCCATGTCTTCACCTTTCTGTGGCGTCAGAAAGACGATAACCTACGCGGCGTTTGGCGTTACTGGTATTGGGCTGTGGTGGCGGCTGCTACATAATGCCGTAATCTCATGGAACCGCGGGACCATCTCCAGATTTGCAGCAACGGCCAGAACCTCGTCCCGGATCGCCCGCCATGAGTCTACAAACCTTTCGGCATCGGGAAAATGTTCTGCGGGATCGAGTACGGGGTCGCCGACAATGCGGCTATCGTAAAGATGGCGAACAATGTTGGCGGTCTGGTCGTAGAAGAAGCCCATTGTTGGTTTTCCCGCCCTATGTTGAACGACTGCCGCGCTAAATGGCGACCGTCCCAGAGGTGGCTTAATCGGAGCTGGGCATGGAAGAAGATATCCCGCCGACATCCCCTTGTTGGGAGACGATCAGTGGACCCGGGAGTCGGAAGCACGCCACCTTGACTGCCAGACCACGCGATCGGCGTCGGTTAAGGCGCCCTCGCCAACTGCTCGTTCTTGGCCCGCATTGTGGACAGCAGCGCATCGACGTTTTCGCCATTCGATTGCAGAACGGCGGCGTAATCCTCACGATACGTCAGGGCCATACCAACCCCCTCGGAAATGATGTCGATGACGCGCAGACTGCCGTCCGCAGCCTGGTGGATACGCCATTGCACCGGGATCGGCGGACCCTGGGGCCGGACGATCTGTGAATCGACCAGCCACACGGCCTCGCCCTCTTTGTTTGCTCCGAGGGTTTCCAGCCTTACGCCGTTATAGTCCTTAAATCGGCGGCTCCATGTCCACCCCTGCGTGTCCTCGAACTCCTTCAAGAACGCCGTCTGCTGCGTCGGAGTGGCGGTCTGCCAATGGCGTGACAACACGAATTTGCCGATTTGGGGAATGTCGAAGGCGGACACGAACAGCCGCCCGAAGCGGTCGTTGCGATCAGTGTCGGAAATGTTCGGGGCAGCCACGGTTGTGATGGCTTTCTGTGCCAAGTCCTCTATGAAGTGCCGCGCCTCTTGGTCGTCGGTGGCCTTTGCGGTCGTTGCGCCGAAAAACATGAACAAAGCGAAGAGTGTGGGGACAACGATGCGCTGGGACATGACCCAAAATCTCCGGCATTATGTAGCAGCCGCCACCACGGCTGCGTACCGTCGCCGCCCGCCATCGGTTAAAATCTTGTCATTCCACCACCAAGGAAAGACGAAGAGATGGGCGAGCTCCACGTCATATCGGCATTGCGCGACAAGCGGGCG
>CAIOJO010000516.1 GCA_903858635.1 uncultured Telmatospirillum sp.
GATCGCCGCTTCCGCCGCCGTTCCCGCCATGGCCGGCGACTGGCAGAGCGGTGGCATCCCGCTGGCCGGCAGCACCACCTCCAATTCGGTCGACGCCACCAATGTCGCCGCCGGGGTCGGCAACCTGGCCAGCCAGGACATTCACGCCTCCCAGTCGGGCGGCAAGTTCGCCCCCCGTTTCGGTCGCGAATTGGGCATGGGCTTGGGGCCGATGGGATCGCCGATGGTCAGCACCAACACCATCACCGGCACCAATGTGGCCGCCGGCATCGGCAACGAGGCCGACCAGGACCTGGGCGTCCGCCAGGGCGGCGGCTTCGGCCTGGTCAACAACGGCGTCGCCGGCACCAATGTGGCCGCCGGCCTCGGCAACCTGGCCAGCCAGAGCATTCACGCCCGGCAGAAGTAACCGGCCCGCGAGACCGGCCGGAAGCGGATCCGCTTCCGGCCGACGCTCCGGATCGTCAACAGGCCGCTCCGTCACCGACGGTGCGGCCTTTGTCGTTTGTCGCACCGGCGAGAGACCGCAGCCCCAGGCTTCGCCGCCCGCTAGAGCATTGTGCGTTGGAATCACCTTCGTCATCCCCGCGAAGGCGCATAGGCGCTAGTGGTCAAAATCTAACAGACGAGTCCCCGTGGCGGATTCCGCCGGCGCGCCCGATGTGCGAGTCTGGGGGGATGCGCGAAGGGATTATCGTCGAAGTGAATGCCGCCGACCGGAGCCGCTTGGAAGCGGTGGTAGCGGATCGCAACAGCCCTCAGAAGCACGTCTGGCGATCGCGGATCGTGCTGCTGACCGCCGACGGCCTGGGGACCGTCGAAATCATGCGCCGGACCGGCAAGAGCAAGACCGCCGTCTGGCGCTGGCAGGAGCGGTTCATGCAAGAGGGTGTGGACGGCCTCTTGCGGGACAAGACCCGGCCATCGGGCATCCCGCCGCTTGGTGACGAGGCGGCCGAACGCGTGGTGTCGCTGACCGTCAAAAGCGAACCGCCCGGCGAAGTCACCCACTGGACGGCCGCAGTGGTGGCCAAGCTCATCGGCATCAGCGTCAGTTCGGTCCACCGCATCTGGCGTGCCCACGGCCTGCAGCCTCACCGCTGGCGTCAGTTCAAGCTGTCCAACGATCCGCAATTCGCTGCCAAGGTCCGCGATGTCGTTGGCCTCTACATGAACCCGCCCGCTCATGCCGTCGTCGTTTCCATCGATGAAAAGACGCAGATCCAGGCCCTCGACCGGACCCAACCGGGTCTGCCGCTGAAGGCCGGCAGATGCGGTACGATGACCCACGACTACAAGCGCAACGGCACCACAACCCTGTTCGCCGCCCTCAACGTTCTCGACGGCACCGTCGTCGGCCGCTGCATGCCCAAGCACACCCACCAGGAATTCATCAAGTTCCTCAATGCGGTCGAGCGGTCCGTCCCGGCCGGCAAAGTGATCCACGCCATCGCCGACAACTACGCCACACACAAGCATCCCAAGGTCCGGGAATGGCTGGCCGATCATCCGCGCTGGGTCTTCCATTTCACCCCCACCTCCGCCTCGTGGCTCAACGCCGTTGAAGGCTTCTTCTCCATCATTACCCGAAGGCGCATCCGGCGCGGCGTCTTCAGGTCAGTCTCCGATCTCCAGGAGGCCATCCGCCGCTACATCCATGAGCACAACAAAAAATCCGCCAAGCCTTTCGTCTGGACCGCCGACCCCGATCGGATCATCGCCGCCGTCAGGCGTGGGCACCAAGTGTTAGATTCTGACCACTAGCCCCGGACAAGCGTAGCGCAGATCCGGCGTCCATCAGCGGTTCTCACAATGCGGTCGAAGGTCAGCGGCTGGAAGTTGTTGGACGCCCGAAGGCGGGTTTATCGGGTCAAGCGATCTTTGAGTCACCGGGGAAGCTCTACCTTCAACACCAAGATCACCAAGGGTCGCCTGTGGCGACCTGCACCAAGAGCGCCAAGGCGATGGTGCCGAAGAGATGATGCTGCGCCTACACATTGCGCCGTCTTGGTGTTCTTGGCGAAGCCCGCCTGCGGCGGGCGCTTTGTGGTTCACCTCTGCACCGCCGATGGATCTGCGGATCTCGCCAAATGAGAACCGCTGCGGGGGCCATGCTGGGACAAACAGCGATGGATCCGGGCTCTGCGCTCCGCTGCGGCCGGGATGACGACGGTACGAGAGGCGGTACCCGACCCAAAGTTAGCGCCTATGCGCGAAGGCGGGGGTCTACGCCGACGCCGGAAATTCGGCGCCGCTAATGGATTGTCCGCTCCCGCAGAAGCAACCTCTGGCGGCTCAGTCCGCGCCTTGCCCCAACATGGACCCCCGCCTTCGCGGGGGTGACGAAATAATAGCAAGGCGGAATCGTTTTTCCGCCGCCCGAGAAAGCTTTGCGGCAAAAGCCGCATCGCCTGTGAACCAGCCAACAGTCGGCGCTTTCGGGGCCCGCTAAGTTGAGCGCCATGAACGGTCGAGACAAGGATGTCCGACCAAACCCAGACAGGAGAGCACCCGATGAAAACCCGCACCTCGATCTTCGCCCTCGCCACCCTGATCGCCGCTTCCGCCGCCGGTCCCGCCATGGCCGGCGACTGGCAGAGCGGTGGCATCCCGCTGGC
>CAIOJO010000517.1 GCA_903858635.1 uncultured Telmatospirillum sp.
ACTATCTGGAAACCCTCATCCGAGATCAGCCGCCGTTAACCTGAAGCGATTCCCCTGGGGCCGGCCTTGACCCTGGCTGTCAGCCGACGATCTTGTAGACGGTGACGTCGCGGCTGGTGCGGTCTTCCAGGTCGAGGCTGCATTCGATGGTGAAGGCGGCCACCTTCATCAGCCCGGTGCGCGGCAGATAGGCCCGGCCCGGATCGGCCATCAGCACCTCGGCGCCGGCGGCGGCACAACGGCGCAGCCAGGCGAACGCCTTCTCGGCCATCGGTCGCTCGTAGCAGACATCGCCCGCCAGCACCACGTCCCAGGGGCAATCGGCCCGCTCCAGGACATCCTGGTCGGTGCCGGTGACGGCGACGCCGTTGGCGGTGGCGTTCAAGGCGATGGCGGCCAGCGCCATCGGGTCGATCTCGGCGGCTTCGGCGGCGGCGGCGCCTCCCATCGCGGCGGCGATGGCGGCGATGCCGCAGCCCGCGGCAAAATCCAGGACCCGCTTGCCGACCACCAGTTCCGGCCGGTCCAGCAGGTGGCGGGCCAGCGCCTGGCCCCCGACCCAGGCAAAAGCCCAATAGGGCGGCGGCAGATTGTTGCCTTCCAGATAGGCTTCGGTGGCTTGCCACAAGGGCGTCACCTCGGTCGCCAGATAGAGACGGATTTCCGGACAGGCCGCCGCCGTCGTCAGCTCGGTATTGGCCTGGATGAAGGCCTTGGCGCGATCGCTCATGCCAGTTTTCCGGCGATGATCGCCGCCAGCACGATCCAGCCGAACAGGCGATTGGAGCGGAACTTGGCCAGGCAATCGAGAGGGTCGTCCATGACCAGGGTCCGCACCTGCCAGACGGCCTGGGCGGCAGCCGGGACCAACAGCAGGGTGAACGCCCAGCCCAGTCCGGCCGTCCAGCCGGCGGCAGCGATCAGCACCATGGCGACGCCATAGAACAGGATCAGCCAGCCCGGCGTCGCGTCACCGAGGCGCAGCGCGGTCGACTTGACGCCGATCAGGGCATCGTCCTCCTTGTCCTGGTGGGCGTAGATGGTGTCGTAGCCGAGGGTCCAGAACAGTCCGGCGACATAGAGGATCAGCGACGGCAAGGCCAGCCTGCCGGTCACCGCCGCCCAGCCGAGCAGGGCCCCCCAGTTGAAGGTCAGGCCCAGCCAGGCCTGCGGCCAATAGGTAATGCGCTTCATGAACGGATAGCTGAACACCAGCAGCAGCGAGGCGGCGCCCAGCACCACCGCGGCGCCGTTCAACTGCAGCAGGATGGCAAGCCCGATCGCCAGCAGGCCGGCCAGGAAAAAGCAGGCTTGCCGGATGCTGACGGCGCCGGAGGGGATCGGCCGTGCCGCGGTGCGCGCCACCATGGCGTCGAAATCGCGGTCGACGATGTCGTTGAAGGTGCAACCGGCGCCGCGCATGATCGTCGCGCCCAGGCCGAACAGGACGATCAGCCGCAGATCCGGCCAGCGACCGGCCGCCAGGGCGATCGCCCACCAGCCGGGCAGCAGCAGCAGCCAGGTACCGATCGGGCGGTCCAGGCGCATCAGGCGCAGGTAAGGTCGGATCGGCGGCGGAACATGGCGGTCGATCCAGTTGCCGACCGGGATGTCTCCCAGCAATGTCTCGGATGGTTTCATTGGCCGAACATTAGTGCCTGTCAGGCGTCAGTGCAAAGGCCGCGAGCGGCATGGCAGAGGTGCAACCTGCCGGATGTGGTCGGCCGCCGCTTCTTGTATCCTCAGCTCTATGCGGACCAACGGTGACGCTTTCGTGGAAATTGAAGTCGAGGCTTTGTCCAAGTCTTTCGACGGGCGGCCGGTCTTGCGCGGCGTCGATCTCGAGATCCGTCGCGGCAGCTTCATCGCCCTGGTCGGACCATCGGGCTGCGGCAAGACGGTGCTGCTCAATCTGATCCTGGGGCTGCTGGTCCCGGACGCCGGACGCATTCTGGTGGCTGCCGGCGACACCCCGGGTGCGAGGCTGGTCGACCTCGCCGGCCTGGATGGCCAGCAGCGGAGCCGGATCTACGGCCGATGGGCGGTCGTCTTCCAGAAGAACGCCCTGTTCTCGGGAAGCGTCCGCGACAATATCGGTCTTTGGTTGCGGGAGGTCCGCGACCTGGGCGACGATGCCATCACGCCGATCGCCCGCGCGGCATTGACGGCGGTCGGGCTGCCCTGCACCGATTCCTTCCTGGAAATCAGCGTCTACAGCCTGTCGGGCGGCATGGCCAAGCGCCTGGCCATCGCCCGGGCCTTGGCCATGGACCCCGACTGCCTGTTCTATGACGAGCCCACCAGCGGTCTCGACCCGCTGACCGCGTCGCAGATCCAGGACCTGCTGCTGGCGACCCATTCCGGGCCGACGGTCGGGCAGGGGCGCCGGACCACGGTGATGGTCACCCATGACAAGGATCTGCTGTCGCGCCTGCGGCCACGCACCGTGATGCTGCATGAGGGCAGGGTCTTCTTCGACGGTCCATTCGAGGCGTTCGCGGCGTCGACCTCGCCGGTCATCCGCCCCTATTTCGAGTTGATGCCGATTTTGCATCAACGCGGCGCCGACCCGGTGATGACGCCGGCCTGACGGCGAACGATACGGAATGGCGATGCCATCCTATGTCTTCGCGCCTTCCCGGCCTTCGTGTTAAATCTGGCTCGCCACACGAGTTTCGTCGCAACGGTCGGATCGGCACGCCATGGATGTTACCCCCAAGCTGCGCCTCTACGTCGATCTGCCTTTGGCCGAGGGGCAAGTCGTGGCCCTCGGGACCGAGCAGAGCCATTACCTGTTGCATGTCATGCGGGCCCAGTTGGGCGCCCAGGTCGCGCTGTTCAACGGGCAAGACGGCGAGTGGCGGGCGATCCTCAGCGAAGCCGGCAAGCGGACGGTTCGGCTTGCCGTCGGTGGCCGGTTGCGCCACCAGGCCGACGAGCCGGACCTGTGGCTGCTGTTCGCCCCGGTCAAACGGGCCCGCATCGACCTGATCGTCGAGAAGGCGACGGAACTGGGGGTTTCGGCCTTGCTGCCGGTGTTCACCCGGCACACCGCGATGACCCGGGTCAATGAGGAGCGGTTGCGGGCGGTGGCCATCGAGGCGTCCGAACAGTGCGAGCGGTTGACCGTGCCGGATATACGGCCGGCCCGCCCCCTCGATGCGGTGCTGGCCGACTGGCCGGCGGAACGACGTCTGTTGCTGCTCGACGAGAGCGGCGCCGGCCAGCCGATCGTCGCGGCCTTGTCCGGCGGCGTCACCTCGCCGGCCGCCGTCCTGGTCGGCCCAGAGGGCGGGTTCGCCAAATCGGAACTTGACGCCCTCGGTCGTCTCGCGTTTGCTACGCCAGTTGGACTTGGACCGCGTATCCTGCGGGCCGATACTGCCGTGATCGCCGCTCTGGCCTGTTTCCAGGCCGTCTGCGGCGACTGGCGAGCGCCGCCCCTCCGCAACTGATCAAGGCTCCATCAGCGTCATGTCCGCCCCTGCCCAATCGAGCCACGAGTTCGTCACCGGCCGCGCCCAGTTGGTCGAGTACCTGGCGGGCGGCTGCAAGCCGATCGAGCAATGGCGGATCGGCACGGAGCACGAGAAGTTCGCCTTCCAATGCGAGGATCTGCGACCCTTGCCCTATGAGGGCGAGCGCGGCATCAAGGCGGTGCTGGAAGGGCTGCTGCAGTTTGGCTGGCAACCGATCGCCGAGGCGGGGAACGTCATCGCGCTGAGCAAGGACGGTGCCAATGTCACCCTGGAACCGGGCGGTCAGCTTGAACTGTCCGGGGCGCCGCTGGAGACCGTGCACCAGACCTGCCGGGAAGTGGGCGAGCACCTCAACCAGGTGAAGCATATCGGGTCGCAGTTGGACATCGCCTTCCTCGGCCTGGGATTCAACCCGAAATGGCGGCGCGACGACATTCCCTGGATGCCCAAGGGGCGCTACGCCATCATGCGGCGTTACATGCCGACCCGCGGCCAATTGGGTCTCGACATGATGCTCCGCACCTGCACCGTTCAGGTCAATCTGGATTTCGCCTCCGAGGCCGACATGGTGCGCAAGTTCCGTGTCAGCCTGGCGCTGCAGCCGATCGCCACGGCGCTGTGGGCCAATTCCCCCTTCGTCGAGGGCAAGCCGAGCGGGTTCCAGTCCTATCGCAGCCATATATGGACCGATACCGATCCCGACCGCACCGGCATCCTGCCCTTCGTGTTCGAACCCGGCATGAGCTTCGAGCGCTATGTCGACTACGTGCTCGACGTGCCGATGTATTTCGTCTACCGCGATGATCGCTACGTCGACGTGGCCGGGTCGTCCTTCCGCCAGTTCATGGCCGGCAAGCTGCCCGCCCTGCCCGGGGAACTGCCGACCATGGGCGACTGGGCCGACCACCTGACCACGGTCTTCCCGGAAGTGCGCCTCAAGCGCTACCTGGAGATGCGCGGCGCCGACGGTGGTCCGTGGCGGCGATTGTGCGCCCTGCCGGCCTATTGGGTCGGATTGCTGTACGACACGGCGGCGCTGGATGCCGCCTGGGACCTGGTCAAGGATTGGACTGTCGAGGAGCATCGGGCCTTGCGCGAGGCGGTTCCCAAGCAGGGCCTGAAGACGCCGTTCCGCGGCGGCACGGTGCGCGACCTGGCATTGGAAACCCTGGCGATGGCCCGCGGCGGCCTCAACCGGCGGCGTTGCCTCGATGCGCATGGTCGCGACGAGTCGATCTTCCTCGAGACCCTGGACGGCATCGCCCGCTCGGGTCGGGCCATGGCCGACGACATGCTGACCGACTATTACGGCCGCTGGGGCGCCAGCGTCGACGAGGTCTTTCGCGAATATTCCTACTGAGCTGCCGGATTGTTTTGAGTGGGACCGGCGTCCCTGCCGGTCTTTCGCCGCGGAGCGGCGGAACTCGCAGACTTCCGGCTTCGCCGGAACGCCGGCACGGAGGCCGGCGCCACTATTTCTTTCACAGCCAGGGCTTACAGCGCCGTTCCACCCACCGTCAACCCGTCGATCCTGAGCGTCGGCTGGCCGTTGCCGACCGGCACGCTCTGGCCGTCCTTGCCGCAGGTGCCGACGCCGTCGTCGAGCTTGAAGTCGTTGCCGATCATCGCCACCCGGGTCAGCACGTCGGGGCCGTTGCCGATCAGCGAGGCGCCCTTGACCGAGCGGCCGATCTTGCCGTCTTCGATCAGATAGGCTTCGGTCGCCGAAAACACGAACTTGCCGCTGGTGATATCGACCTGCCCGCCGCCGAAGTCGACGGCGTATAGCCCCTTCTTGACCGAGCGGATGATCTCTTCGGGGGGCTTGTCGCCGTCCAGCATGAAGGTGTTGGTCATGCGCGGGATCGGTTGGCTGGCATAGGACTGGCGGCGGCCGTTGCCGGTCGGCCGCGCATCCATCAGGCGGGCGTTCAGCCGATCGAACATATAGCCTTTGAGGATGCCGTCCTCGATCAGCACGGTACGCGACGAGGGCGTTCCCTCGTCATCGATCGACAGCGAACCGCGGCGGTCGGGCAGGGTGCCGTCGTCGACCACGGTGACGCCGGGTGCCGCCACCCGCTGGCCGATACGGCCGGCGAAGGCCGAGGTTCCCTTGCGGTTGAAATCGCCCTCGAGGCCATGGCCGATGGCTTCATGCAGCAGCACGCCGGGCCAGCCGGGCCCCAGTACCACGGTCATGTCGCCGGCCGGAGCCGGAACCGAATCCAAATTGACCAGCGCCTTGCGCAAGGCCTCGTCGACCGCATGGTGCCACTGGGCCTGTTCCAGAAGCCCGTCATAGGTCACCCGGCCACCCATCCCATGGCTGCCGGTTTCCATGCGCTCGCCCTCGGCGACGACGATGGAGACATGCAGGCGAACCAGCGGCCGGACGTCGGAGGCATGGTGGCCGTCGGCGCGAATGATGCGCACCGCCTGCCACGACCCGGCCAGCGACGCCATGACCTGGCGGACCCGCGGATCACGGCCGCGGGCATAGGCGTCGATTGCTTCGAGGAGGCTGACCTTGGCCTGGAACGGGACCAGCGACAGCGGATTGAGGTCGGTATAGAGGGTAAGGTTGGTGCCCACCGGCCCCAGGGCCATCCGACCGGTATGCCCGGTGCGCACCGCCTGCACCGTTTCGCTGGCCCGCAGCAGCGCTTCTTCCGACAATTCGCTGGCATGGGCATAGCCGGTCGCCTCGCCGGAAACCGCCCGCAGGCCGAAGCCCTGGGACGTGTCGAAGCTGGCGCTCTTGATGCGGCCGTCGTCCAGGGTGACACTTTCCGATTGGCGATATTCCAGGAACAATTCGCCATCGTCGCTGCCGGCCAGGGACTCGTCGACGATACGGGACACGCGCTGGCGATCGAGGCCGGTACGCTGGAAGAACAGGTCGTCGGTGGTGGCGCTGTGCGGCATGGGGGGGACCTTGTTGGGCCAGGGTGAAGACAACGCGCCATTCCATTCTTCCTTGCGGCAACGGCCTTGGCAAGGGCAGGCGCGACTGGGATAGTACCGGCGAACCGAATGGCGAAGGGCCGTCCGGCAGTAGCTGACAAGGACATATGGGCAATGTCCGACCCGATGTCACCGAGCGACCTCACCGTCCCGCCCTACCGGCTGGCCGAGCACCCCTTGCGCCGGACCCTGGCCGACGAGGTGCATGCCAGACCGTACGAGCCCTTGCGCCCGCCGGTCCGGGCCAGTCACCTGGCGGTGGCCACCGGAGAAGGGCCCCATGCCATCGAGCGGGCCCATCTGCAGCGATTGTGCGCCCGTCTCGGTGTCGTGCCGCCGACCTCCGACGGCAACCATTTCGCCTGCGATTTCGGCGCCTTCCGCCTGCGCTGGGAGCGGCATACCGAGTTTTCCACCTATACCTTCTATCGGTCGGGCGGTTTCGACGACCCGTTCGCCGCGACGGCGATCGATCTGGCTCCAGCCGACTGGCTGGCCGAACTTCCCGGCACCGTGCTGGTGGCGGTGCATGCCGCCTGTGACGCGGTGCGCCGTTCGGCCGACGACATGGCCGTCATCTTCGGTGGTCATCCGGTCGTCGGCAGCGCGGTGGTGGGGGCGGCCGGCCAAGCCTTCACCGATTTCCACATCCACCAGGACGGCTTCAGTCGTCTCTTGATCTACGACCTCGGCCTCACGCCTGGGCAGGCCGGGCGTCTGCTGCAGCGGCTGCTGGAGATCGAGACCTACCGGGTGATGGCGCTGCTGGCCTTTCCGGTGGCCCGTGAACTGGCACCCGCCTTGACCGAGATGGGGACGGCCTTGGCCGCCATCATGGCGGCCATCGCCGGTCCGGCCGGCGAGACCGAGGATCGCGCCCTGTTGGGCCGCCTGACCGATCTTGCGGCCCAGGCCGAGCATCGGGCGGTGGCGCACGGCTATCGCTTCTCGGCGGCCAAAGCCTATTACGACCTGGTCCAGAAGCGGATCGAGGAACTGCGCGAGCAGCGCCTGCCGGGCATGCAGACCATCGGTGAATTCATGGATCGCCGCCTCGGTCCGGCGATGAACACGGTGCAATCGACGGCAGAACGCCATCGCACCTTGGCGGCGCGCATCGCCCGGGGCGGCGACCTGCTGCGCACCCGCGTCGACATCGCGCTGGAGGAGAAGAACCGCGATCTCTTGAAGTCGATGAACCGCCGGGCGGAACTGCAGCTGCGCCTGCAGGAAACCGTCGAGGGGCTCTCGGTGGTGGCCATCAGCTATTATCTGCTCGGGCTGGTCGGCTATGCGGCGAAAGGGCTGAAGGCGTTCGGGCTGCCCGTCGACAGCGATCTGGCCGGGCTGATCGGCCTGCCGGTGGTGCTCGGCCTGGTCGCCCTGGGCGTCCGCCGCCTGCGCCGCGCCATCGGCAAGAGAAGCGGGGAATAGTGATTGTCCATTCCCGCCGGCACGGACTCCCGGAACCAGGCGTTAGCCTGGTGACTGGCCCGTTGAGGGCCCCGGAGCTTTAGCGGAGGAGCCAAGGGGCCGGACGGCCCCGCCCGGCGCCTGAGGGACAATGAAATCACGCATGCCCGACATCGCCGGAGAGCATGCTGAAATCGACGCCGATCTTGGCGATGGCGCGCTCCCATTTGTGTTCGATCTCCTGGCCGAACAGCAGCTCGTCGTCGGCCGGAACGATCAGCCAAGCGTTCTCGCGGATCTCGCTGTCCAACTGGCCGGCGCCCCAGCCGGCATAACCGAGCGCCAGCATGCTCTGGCGCGGCCCGCGTCCCTCGGCGATGGCCTTCAGCACGTCGACGGTGGCGGTCAGGGCGACGTGTTCATCGACCATCAGCGTCGTATCCTGGAGATAATCGCTGGAATGCAGGACGAAGCCGCGTCCGGCTTCCACCGGCCCGCCGAAATGGATCCTTATGGGATCGCAGAGCGGGGTCGGGTCGATGTTGAGCTGCTCGAGCAGGTCGGGAAAACTCAAGGCGCTGAACAGCCTGTTGACCACTAGGCCCATGGCTCCTTCCGCCGTATGCGCGCACAGATAGACCACGGTCCGCGAGAACCGGGAGTCCTGCATCTGCGGCATGGCGATCAACATTTGGCCCGCCAGGTAGCCGATTGATTTGAGTGTGTGCGCCATATCCATCAAATATGCCGGTGACCGGTGTTACGCAAGACTCTGTGGGGGCTGTCCGTTCGGCTGATCGGCTTGCGGCGGCGCAACATTCGTGATGATTGACAGCGGCCCTGCGCGGGGTGCAGTGATGAGGCCGACGAACCTCCGCCCGCGAGAGGCAACAGCGGCCATGGGGTCGATGAGGGAATGCAGATGAGCCTATTCCGGCTTGGCAAGGCCGTCTTGTCCGGACTGATCGTCCTGGCCACGCTGTGGTCGATGCCGGCGCGCGCCGACGAAATCTCCGCTTCCGAGTGGTCGACCAACGCACAGGGGCGACTGCGTCTGGTCTCGGCGGTCACCGCGGTCGGCGATACCGGCCGCGTGCAATTGGGTCTCGAGTTTCAGTTGAAGCCGGGTTGGAAGATCTATTGGCGATCGCCGGGCGATGCCGGCTATCCACCGGCGATTGATTGGAAGGGCTCCGACAATCTGGCCGAAGCCATTCTGTCGTGGCCGGCGCCGCATCGCTTCAGCATTTCCGGGCTGGAAACCATGGGCTACAAGGACGACCTGATCCTGCCCATCATCGCCCGCTTGAACGAGCCCAGCCAAGGGCTGTCGCTGCGTGCCGCGGTCGACTATCTGGTCTGCGACGTCCTTTGCGTACCCCAGCATGGCGATCTCAGCCTCGACTTGGCCAGCGGCGCCCCCGAAGCCAGCCCGCAGGCGTACGATATCGGCCGCTATCTGGCCCGGGTTCCGGCCGAAGGGGCGCGCCAGGGTCTCAGCCTGCTGTCGGCCGAGGCGACCCGCAACGGTTCGTTGCGGGTGGTGGTGGCGGCCAATCCCCCGCTGGCCAATCCCGACCTGTTCATCGAGCGGGCCGACCAGATGCAGTTCGGCAAGCCGAAAGTCCGCCTCGAACAAGGCGGCAAACAGGCCGTCTTCGTCGCCAGGGCGGTGGACAAGACGGGCGAAGGGGGGCTTACCGACAAGCCGGTGACACTGACCGTGGTGGACGGCAATCGCGGCATGGAGGTGGTGACCGGCATCGCCCCGGCCGAGCCGGGGTCCCGCTTCGGGCGCCTGCTCGGCATGATGGGGCTGGCCCTGCTCGGCGGCTTCATCCTCAACCTGATGCCCTGCGTTCTGCCGGTGCTGTCGCTCAAGGTGCTGGGGCTGATCGGTCACGCCGGCGCCGAGCGCCGCACCATCCGCGCCGGCTTCCTGGCTTCGGCGGCCGGCATCCTGGCCTCCTTCCTGGGCCTCGCCGCCATCACCGTGGCGGTCAAGGCGGCGGGGGCGGCGGTGGGATGGGGCATCCAGTTCCAGCAGCCGTTGTTTCTGGTGATGATGGTGGTGGTGGTCACCCTGTTCGCCGCCAATCTGTTCGGCTTCTTCGAGATCCCGTTGCCGCAGTGGGCGGGCGGCCTGGGTCGCGGCAAGGGTGATCCGCACAGCCTGCTCGGGCATTTCATCGCCGGGGCTTTCGCCACGCTGTTGGCCACCCCTTGTTCGGCCCCGTTTCTGGGGACTGCCCTGGGCTTTGCCCTGGCCCATGGGCCATTGGAGATTTTCTCGATCTTCGTCCTGCTGGGCTGCGGCATGGCCCTTCCCTACATGGTGGTGGCGGCCTGGCCGCAATTGGCCCAACGGCTGCCGCGACCCGGCCGCTGGATGGTGACGGTGCGCCGTTTGCTCGGGCTGGTCCTGATCGCTACAGCGGCCTGGCTGCTGGCGGTGCTGGCCGCCGAGGCCGGCCTGCCGGCGGCGCTCACCGTCGGCGTCCTGATGGTGGTCGCCCTGGCCGTCCTGTCCGCCGGCCAGCGCCTGAAAAGTGCGGCCCGGTTGGCCGCCATCGTCGTTCTCGCCTTGGGGTCGGTGGCCGCCTCCTACGGCACGTTGCCCCGGGCCAAGGCGGGCGCGCCGCCCGAGATCAAGGGCCTGTGGCAGCCGTTCGACAAGGATGCCTTGGCCAAGCAGGTGGCCGAGGGCAAGGTGGTGTTCGTCGATGTGACCGCCGATTGGTGCATCACCTGCCAGGTCAACAAGGCGACCGTGGTCTATCGCGGCAAGGTTGCCCAAGCACTGACCGAGCATGATGTCGTCGCCATGGAGGCCGACTGGACCCGCCCCGACGATTCCATCGCCGCCTATCTGGCCAGCTTCGGGCGCTACGGCATTCCGTTCGACGCCGTCTACGGTCCCGGCGCCCCCGACGGCCTGCCCCTGCCCGAACTGCTGAACGACGATGCCGTGCTGGACGCCTTGGACAAGGCCCGCAAGCCGTCGTGAGCATCGGCAAGTGTAACCACCAAGATGTCAAGCATTTACTGGGTCAATCCGGCATTGTCTTTCAAAGGTGACCGGGTCGCGTTCGAGAAGGAGTGCCGGCGAAAGTCCAGCACCGCTGCCACAATGAGCCGTTCCTATCCGGTTGCGACAAAGACCTACTACATGACAAAGACCTACTACATTTAGCGATGCAGCACCGACCGTTTTAGGGCTGGGTTGGGCCATGAGCCGACCTCTCGCCTGACCACGATCAGAGTCTATCTCGATACCTAATCCAGCGAACGAACGTCAATCCCAGCCCAACAATCGCAATAGTGGCAAATGTTAAGGCGCCCCACAGCGCACCTTGAGTATAGACAATTCCACCCAGAGCGGCACAAGCCATGCAGCCGGCAACATGGGACCATAGATACTGACGGCGTGCGGCCGTCGGCACGGATCCATCCCAGATGTAGCGATCAATTGCCCATCGTGCGGCATAGTCCTCTTGAAATACAAGCGGAAGCCGGTGCCTTATTTTGCCTAGAGCCGAATAAAATAAGGCTCCAGAAAGACCCAGCAGGCCTATGCTTAAAGCGAACAACAACAGCAGGATCATCTGACGTGACGAAGAGTGGGGCGGCCAGTCGAGAACAGATTATGGTCGCCGCCGCACCCTGCTCAAGGCCATCTTTGGATCGGGGACTTTTTGGAGAGGCCCTGGAGCCGCAGGCATGTCTCCTTTGGGTCAGCTCCTGCCGATTGGGCGGAGCCGGCACGAACCACCGTTAACCCTATATTTAGTGGGTGTCTATCTTAACAGGATAGGCATGCAATAAGCGACAGCGGCACGAATTTGGTTGAAGCGTCCACGACCGCCCCTCCTCAGTATCCAGGAGAACAGGGGTCACGTGCCCGCCAGGTCCAGCCGTCGCTCGATCCGCTCCAGCCGACCCTCAATCCGGTCGATCCGCACCGACTGCCCCGCAAAATCGCTGTGGATCGACGCCAACTCGGCTTGAACGCGACTTGTCCTCTCCTCAAGCGAGGTGACGCGTTGCTTAAGATCGCCAACATCATCGATCAAACGGTCAACCTTCTCGTCGATCCGCCGCAACAAGCGCAGTACCATATTTTCGGGTTCGTCGGTCATGGGGCGATCCTACCATGCGGTCCCGGTATTGAGCCAGGGCGGGCACACCAAGACCGCAAAGGAGCCTTGGTGCGCTTTGCGCAACCCGCCGCAGGCGGGCCTTGGTGGTCTTGGTGGTTAACCGAAAACGATAGGCGGCGCCCAATTTACGGACGCCGCCTTTCCGTCACTTCCCCAGCGTCAGCGCGTGGCTCAGGCTGTTGACCTTGGCGTCGCGTTGGCCCAAGGGGGCCAGGCCGTAGCGCTGTTCGATCAGCTTGAGGATCGAGGTGGTGTCGTAGGGGGTGTGATCGACATGGCCCTTCCTGGCGAAGGGCGAGATGATCAGCGTGGGAATGCGGGTCGCAGGACCCCAGCGGTCGCCCTTGGGCGGCGCCACATGATCCCAGAAGCCGCCGTTCTCGTCATAGGTGACGATGATCACCGTCGATTTCCACAGCGGGCTCTTTTCGAACTTGTCGATCATGTCGCCCACCCGATAATCGCCATTGGTGATGTTGGCGTAACCGGGATGCTGGTTGTCGATCCCCAACGGCTTGTAGAACACCACCTGCGGCAGGCTGCCCTTGGCGAGGTCGGCGTAGAGATCGGCCTCGTCCTTCAGATGCGCCTTGCGCCCTTCGGTGCCGTCGCCGTAATTGGCGAAATAGGCGAAGGGCTGGTGATGGAACTGGAAGGTGGGATCCGGCTTGCCGGCCAGGGCGTCGTTCCAGCCGCCCGAATACCAGGCCCAGGACACCTTCTTGGCCGACAGCGCGTCGCCGATATTGGGCAGGTTGACCGGCGGCAGCAGCCGGCTCTTGTCGGTGATCGCCGCGTCATGCGGCTGAAACACCGATTGGATGGTGTTGACGGCATAGCCGTCCGGGGTCAGGGCGCCGTCCTTGACCAGTTTGCCCTGGGCGTCCAGTTGGGCGACGATCGCCTCGGACGGGGTGCCGTCGTATTTCGGCGTGCAGGCGCAGACCAGCCAGAAATGATTGAGGAACGAACCGCCGAAGGCGCCCATGAAGAAGTGGTCGGCCAGGGTGTATTTCTTGGCATAGGCCCACAGCTTGGTGTTGCGTGCGTCGTAGAAGCCCATGACCAGCCCGGCTGCGTCGGAAATCGCGGCGAATTTGTCGTTTTTGCCGCCGTCGATCTGCTCCTGGTTCTGATAGAAGCGGTGCACCAGGTCGGGCGTCCGCTTGTACTGGGGGACGTATTGGTCGATCAGGAAGGGCGCATTGGTCAGGCCGGCCGGGAAATTGTCGTCGGGTCTGGGCGGCTTGGCCCCGGTGTCGATGACCGGCGGCAGGGTTTCATAGACCTTGCCGGTCTTGTCGACCTGGGGCGCCCAGCCGGACTTGCCGAGCAGTCCGTCGGCTCCCGGGAACAGGGCGTAGATATTGTCGAAGCTGCGGTTTTCCAGATAGATGACGACGATGTGCTGGATGCGGTCGAGGCCGACCGGCGCCTTGGCATCGGCGGCTGCCGCCGGACCCGCGGCCAGGGCTGTCGCCAGGCTCGCGGCGACCAGAGTGGACATATTCCTCATTGGAAATCCCCGGTTGGAAATGCTCGAAGAATTTAGGCAGAGGCGGCGAGGTGGCGCCAATGACAGCTCGATGACAGCGGGGTATCACCACAGCCGCGTGACGATGCCGTCGAACACCGGATCGGCTGACACCAGCGGCAGGTTGTAATGCGTCGCCGTGGCTGCCAGCAGCCGGTCGAACGGGTCGCGATGGGCCCAGGGCATCATGCCGGCAGCGATGCAAATCGCCGGATCGAAGCCGGCGACCGAACCACCCTGTTCGCCCAGCAGCGCGGGGAGTTGGCTGACGAAGGGCTCCATCCCCGGCCATTTGCCGAGCCGAACCTTTTGGGCGATCTCGAAGAACGTGATCGGGCTGACCAGCACCGTGTCGGCCGTCGCGATGGCGGTTAGAGCCGGCTTCGACACGCGTTCGTCGCCTGCTAGGCTCCATGCCCAGGCGTGGGTGTCCAGCAGGACCGCCGTCACCGGCCGCCCTCCCACAGGTCGAGGTCGCCTTCCGCCATCGGTTCGAAGAAATCGGGGCTGGCGCCAAGGCTGCCCCTGAGCAGGCCGACCTTGAACGCACCTTGGGCGACCGGGACCAGCCGAACCACCGGCTTGCTGCCCTTGGCAATGACAACCTCAGAGCTGGCCGGGTTTGTTCGGACAGGAATCGACGCTG
>CAIOJO010000518.1 GCA_903858635.1 uncultured Telmatospirillum sp.
AAAGCACATGGCACTCAACCTCCTCCGAAGGGCTCCCGGCAAGGATTCCCTACGCCTGCGCCGAAAGGTCGCGGCTTGGGATGACGATTTCCTCGCAAGCATTGTTACCGCATGATCCGTTCACCCGATTCCCCTGGCAACACGGACGGAGGCGGTGGCTTAAGCCTTGACCCCGGCGCCGCGCAGGCGGGTCGCCGTGGGATCGAGCGGCCAGCGCGGACGGGGGGCGAAATCGAGGCCATCCTGCTGGCCCAGCCGGAAGCGTTCGAGCCCGGCCCAGGCGATCATCGCCGCGTTGTCGGTGCACAATCGCAACGGTGGCGCCACCAGCTGGAAGCCATGCGCCGCCGCCAGCTCGGCCAGGGTGGCCCGCAGCTGCGCGTTGGCGGCGACGCCGCCGGCCACCACCAGGCGATCGGCCCCGGGATGGCGCTGGGCGAACAGACGAAGGGCGGCCCGGGTACGGTCGGCGATGGATTCGGCCACCGCCAGCTGGAAGGCGGCGGCAATATCCACCCGGTCCGCCTCGGCCAGGGTTCCGTGGCCGGCTTCCAGCCGTTGCGCCAGCAACAGGCGCACCGCGTTCTTCAGGCCGGAGAAGGAGAAGTCGCAGCCGGGCCTGCCCTTCATCGGCCGCGGCAGGGCGAAGCGTCCGGCATCGCCGACGGCGGCGGCCCGCTGCACCGCCGGGCCGCCCGGATAACCCAGCCCCAGCATCTTGGCCACCTTGTCGAAGGCCTCGCCGGCCGCATCATCGATGGTGGCGCCCAGACGCGCATAGCTGCCGACCCCCTGCACCGCCAGCAATTGGCAATGCCCCCCCGAGACCAGCAGCAGCAGATAGGGAAATTCGAGGCCGTCGGTCAGGCGGGCGGTCAGGGCGTGACCTTCCAGGTGGTTGACCGCCACGAAGGGCTTGCCGGCCACGGCGGCGATCGCCTTGGCCGTGGTCACGCCGACGATGATGCCGCCGATCAGCCCCGGCCCGCCGGTGGCGGCGATGGCGTCCACCGCCGCCAAGGTCGTGCCCGAGCGCTGCAGGGCTTCCACCACCAGGCGATCGACATGGTCAAGATGGGATCGGGCGGCGATTTCCGGCACAATGCCGCCATAGGGCCGATGCTCGTCGAGTTGCGACAGCACCACATCGGCCAGGATGGCGCGATCGTCCCGCACCACGGCGGCCGCCGTCTCGTCGCAACTGGTCTCGATTCCCAACACCAACATGCCTACCTCATAACCCTCTTTCCATGCGTCGATCCAGCCATTAGAACAGCTCCATGACACAGACATCACCGCTTCGCATCGGCACCCGGGGCAGCCCCTTGGCCCTGGCCCAAGCCCATGAGGTGCAGGCGCGCCTCGCCGCCGCCCACCCCGACCTCGCCCAACCGGGCGCCATCGAGATCGTCGTCATCAAGACCACCGGCGACATGGTGCAGGATCGTACGCTCGCCCTGATCGGCGGCAAGGGCCTGTTCACCAAGGAGATCGACGAGGCGCAGCTGGCCGGACGGGTCGATATCGCGGTCCATTCGATGAAGGACGTGCCGACCGTGCTGCCGGACGGCTTGGCCCTGCCCTGCATCCTCGAGCGCGAGGATACGCGCGACGCCTTCATGTGCCTGAAGGCCAAGCAGTTGGCCGAGTTGCCGGCCGGTTCGGTGATCGGCACGGCGTCCCTGCGACGCGGCGCGCAGATCCTTTACCGACGCCCCGATCTGAAGGTCGAGCCGCTGCGCGGCAACGTGCAGACGCGGATGAAGAAGCTCGAGGAAGGGGTGGTCGACGCCACCCTGCTGGCCATGGCCGGGCTGCGCCGGCTGGGCCTGGCCGACCGCATCGCCTCGGCCCTCGAGCCCGAGGAAATGTTGCCGGCGGTGGCCCAGGGCGCCATCGGCATCACCTGCCGCACCGACGATGCGGCGGCGCGGCGGCGTCTGGCCCCGCTCGACCATGCGGATTCCCATGTGCGGGTAGTGGCCGAACGGACCTTCCTCGGCGTGCTCGACGGCTCCTGCCGCACCCCCATCGCCGGCTTGGCCGAACTGGCCGGCGACCGCCTGACCTTCCGTGGCCTGGTGATCAAGCCGGACGGCAGCCTGGCCCACGAGAACCGCCTGACCGGTCATCGTTCCGAGGCCGAAGCGATCGGCCGCCAGGCCGGTGAAGAGCTGCTCGGCCGCTGTGAGCCGGGGTTCTTCGACTTCAAGGGATGATTATTCACCACGGAGGCACGGAGAGCACGGAGATGCAATCAACGAGCTTCGCTCAAGAATCCATTCTCCGTGACCTCCGTGCCTCCGTGGTTATTCCATAAATGCCGCCCCAGGCCTTGATCACCCGGCCACGCGATGACGCGCAAGGCATCGCCCAGGCGCTGGAGGAGCGTGCTTTCACCGTCCTGATCGAGCCCCTGCTCGACATCGTCATCCGGCACGGCATCAGCCTGCCGAGGGACGGCGTCCAGGGTTTCCTCGCCACCAGCGCCAACGGCGTGCGCGCCCTGGCGGCCAATCTCGACGACCGCGCCCTGCCCCTGTGGGCGGTCGGCGACGCCACCGCCCGACAGGCCCGTGCCATGGGTTTCGCCCGGGTGGAAAGCGCCGGAGGCGATGTCGAGGCGCTGGCCGCCCTGGTGGCCGCCCGCCTCGACCCGGGCCACGGCGCCCTGCTGCACGCCGCCGGCAGCAAGCTGGCCGGCGACCTGGCCGGTCGCCTCGGCAGATCGGGGTTCGAAGTGCGGCGCGCCGTTCTTTACGAGGCCCGCACCGCCACGGTCTTCAGTTCCCGGCTGATTGCCGCGCTCGATGCGCAGAGCCTTGACCTGGCTCTCTTTTTCTCTCCCCGCACGGCGGCGACCTTTGTTACCCTGGCCGAGGCCGCGGGGCGGGGCGAGGCCTGCCGAACCATCGTCGCCTATGCCTTGAGCCCGGCGGTCGAGGCGCAGCTGGCACGGTTGGCGTGGCGCCACCTGCGGGTCGCGACGCGGCCGGACCAGGAGGCCTTGCTGGCGGCCATCGACCAGGATCGGAACGAATAATGCTGCGCGCCCTCGCCTATGTCCTGATGCTCGCCGTCGCCGTCGCCGCCGCCGTCTGGGTGGCCGACCGGCCGGGGGCGGTGACGGTCGATTGGCTGGACTGGCGGCTGGAAACCAGCGTGCCGGTGCTGCTGGCGGTGCTGCTGGCCATCGCCGCCGGCCTGACCCTGCTGCTGCGTTTGATGGCCGGCCTCGCCCAGCTGCCCAGCCGCTGGGCCGGCGAGCGCCGCCAGCGGCTGCGCCGCAAGGGCTATCTGGCCCTGACCGATGGTCTGGTGGCCGCCGCCAGCGGCCAGGCTGGGCGGGCCAAGAAGCTGGCCGGGCGCGCCCAGAAGCTGCTGGAAGACCCCGCCCTGACCGGCTTCCTGTCGGCCCAGGCGGCTCGACTGTCGGGCGACCACGAGGCCGCCCGCGACCATTACCAAAGGATGCTGGAGCGCCCGGAAACCACCGTGCTCGGGCTGCGCGGCCTGCTCGAACAGGCTTTGGCGCGGCACGACGACAGTGCGGCCATCGACTTGGCGACGCGGGCGCGGGCCTTCAGTCCGGATGATGGCTGGCTGGTTGAGACCCTGTTCGTCCTGCTGCTGAAGCGCGGCCGGTTGCGCGAGGCCCACGACCTGATCGCCGACGCCGGCCGCAACAAGGCGCTGCCGGCGACCGTGTTGGCCCGGCACCGGGCCCTGGTGTTGAACGAGCGGGCGGCCCGGGCCGAAGCCTCCGGCGACCGCCGCGACGCGGTTACCCTGGCCGGCCAGGCAGCGACCTCCGACCCCGGCCTGACCGCCGCCGCCTTGCGCCTGGCCCGCTTGCAGGCCACGGCCGGCCGACCCCGCCGCGCCGCCGCCGTGCTGGAGGCGGCCTGGGCCCGGCAACCGGTTCCCGCCCTGGCCCGCGCCTATGCCGACCTGGTCCCGGGCGAGACGCCGCTGCAGCGGGTGCGGCGGCTGGAAAAGCTGGCGGCACGCCGGCCGGCCGATGCGGAATCGGCCTTGGCCCTGGGCGAGGCGTCCCTCGAGGCCAAGCTGTGGGGCCAGGCCCGCAAACATCTGCTGGCGGCGGCGCAAGCCCGCCCCGCGGTCAGGCCCTTCACCCTGCTGGCCCGCCTCGAACAAGCCGAATACCACAATGAGACGGCGGCCCGGGCCTGGCTCGACAAGGCGATGGCGGCGGCGGCCGACCCGGCCTGGGTCTGCCGCAGTTGCGGCCATGTGGCAGCCGAGTGGGCGACCTTGTGCCCCGCCTGCGACGCCGTCGACAGCCTGACCTGGAGCACGCCGCGCCCCCTGCCGGCACCTGCGGCCGAACGATCGGCCGAACCGCCGGCACCAGTCGCCAATCTGGCATCGCGGTAGGGCGGCAGCGCTCTTCCGTGCCTCTTCGGAAGGCTTGCACCCTGCCGACGAACAGGGTAGTTTCCCCGCTCCAAACGCCGAAATAGCTCAGCGGTAGAGCAACTGATTCGTAATCAGTAGGTCCGCGGTTCAAATCCGCGTTTCGGCACCAGTTTCAAGGGGTTGCGGCTTATGGTCGCAACCCCTTTTGATTTGCAGCCCCTGTCGACCTTTTCTTCGGCTCGTCACGAACCCATTTCGGGCCGTTTCACCAAGGTGGCGGCCACCGGCAGGCCAACAAAGCAACCTCAGGCCAGATTCGCCGCCGTCAGACTGGCCGCCGGCACGCCGATCAGCGTGGCGACCAGACTGATCTCATTGATATCGACCTGGTGATTGCCGTTGAGATCGGCGCCGTTGACCGGCACCTGAACGGTGTGGCCGCCGGCGGTGACCGGGGACAAGGGCGCGCGGAAGGACCAGATCTCGGCATTTCCCCCCGAATCGGTGCCCACGAACATCACATGCTCGCCCAGGGCGCCCGTGCTGGCGTTGCCATTGCTGTCGGCGACCACATAGGCCCGGTTGGCCGCCGTCACCACCTCGGCGGCAGTGTTGCCCCCGACGCTGCCGATATTCACGAAGATCGGCGATGCGGCGCTGGCCGTACCGAAGTTCAGACCGCTGCCATGAACCGCCGTCGTCGTGCCGTCCAACACCGTGGTTGCGGTGGCGTTGACGCTGGCACTGGCCGTCAGCACCGAGCCGCCGGTGGGGGTGAAGAAGAAGATATAATTGCCGGTCGCGTTGCCGAGGTTGACGCTGTCGGTGGTGGCATTGCCGAGGGTCAGCACATTGCCGGAGCCCGCCACCGTGATGCTGTCGGAGCCCGGCCCATCATGGATGGAATTGCCGCTATTGACCGCGGTCAGCGTGGTCATCCGGCGATAGGGATTGCAATTCACCCAATGTATTCACATGGTGGATTACCAGATCATCCCTATGGCCTTTGAGGAAGCGGATGAGCTCAGGGGCGCCAATCTGTCCTGTCAGAAGGACGATTCGAGCAAAAGATGGTGCCGAGATCGATGTACAACGGCTTGGTTTTTGGTCGGCCGTCACGAATCTGTCGTGCAAGTTGAATTCCCGAAATCAACTGGATTCTAGTGGGCACTGCTTCACGCGGCTCGCCCGCGGGGTATATCCTACCAATGTAAATGGATTATTACGCCGCCGTTTCAGCCCGTTTCGGCGGTTATGCCCGAAGGGAGCGGTCGATCCGCGCCACAAGTCCGAGATTCTGGACGAGCAGGACGCCGAGGCATCGGGCGAAACGCAGCATCGATGGCAACTCTACGCGCCGCAATATGTGACACGCTGTGATGGCGGCACGATGTCATAAACAATTTATGTTGTTACTTTGGATATTGCGGTTGCGTCCAGATGGCAGATATGCGACGGGATTTATAGCAGGATCACCGTGGCGAGGCATAATGGACAGCGATCTCGACCAACCCACCCGTCTGCGCTTCCTTTCCATCGACCCGCCGACGCGTCAGGCGCTCAGCGAGTTCCGGCCGCTCCTGGCACAGCATATCGATGGCATGTTGGACGCCATCTACACCAACATCGATCGCTATCCCGTGGCCGCCAAGGCCTATGCCAGCCTCGCCGCCTATGACGACATCAAGAAGGGGCAAAAGCGGCACTTTCTCGAATACCTGTTCACCGGCAGTTTCGGCGAAGAGTATTTCGCCAATGTGGTCAAATCGGCCCACGCCCGCGAGCGGGCGGGAATCGAGCCGCGCTGGTATCTCGGCAGCTACAGCGTCATCATGCAGAAGATCAACGACATTGCCGTGGCCGCCTATCACAAGAAGCCGCAGAAACTGGCTTTTCTTCTGGCGGCCATCAACCGTGCGGTGATGCTCGATATCGACCTGGCGGTCTCGGTCTATTTCGAAGCGACGCGGCAGACCGCAGCGGCCCGGGTGAACCAGCACGCCGATTCCTTCGAGCGGGACATTTCCGGCATGGTGGGTGTGGTCGCCTCGGCCGCCACCGAACTGCAGTCGACCGCCCAGGACATGGCCTCGACCGCCCAACAGACCAGCCGCGAGGCGACCGCCGTGGCCACCGCTGCCGAACAGGCCTCGGCCAATGTGCAGACGGTGGCGGCGGCCACCGAGGAACTGTCCGCATCGATCGGAGAAATCAGCCGCCAGGTGACCGAATCGACACAAATCGCCGGCTTGGCGGTCGAGGAGGCCGGTCGCACCAATGCTCTGGTGCAGGGACTGGCCGCCGCCGCCGGCAAGATCGGCGACGTGGTCAAGCTGATCAACAACATCGCCAGCCAAACCAATCTGTTGGCCTTGAACGCCACTATCGAGGCGGCCCGGGCCGGCGACGCCGGCAAGGGATTTGCCGTGGTGGCCGGCGAGGTGAAGAACCTGGCCAATCAAACGGCCCGGGCCACCGACGAGATTACGGCACAAATCCTGGCGGTGCAGAACGCGACCAAGGAGGCGGTCGGCGCCATCCATGGAATAGGCAATACCATCGGCCGGATCAACGAAATCGCCGCCGCCATCGAGCAGCAGGGCGCGGCCACCCATGAGATCGCCCGCAATGTCCAGCAAGCCGCCCAGGGAACCGCCACGGTTACCTCGACGATTTCGCTGGTCACTGCCTCGGTCGGGCATACCGGCGATGCCTCGCACCATGTGCTCACCGCAGCGCGCGAACTCTCGCAGCAATCCGAGAGCCTGGCTTCGCAGGTCGCCCAGTTCCTTACGGTGGTCAGAAAGGACGTCTGACCCGCTCGCCCGGCCGAAACGCCTTTCGGCTAGCCTAGCGCGGCGGCTCGTTCGCGAGCCGGTGCGCAGGCCCGGGCTTCTTCGGCGACGGCATCGCGCAGGGTTGCGAACTTGACGGGCTTATGGAGGACGCGCAGGCCGTTGGCGACGATGTCGCCGATGATCGCCGGGGCGGTATCGCCGGTCAGGATCATCGCCCGCACCTCTTCGCCGAACACCGCCCGCAAGGCGGTGACCACCTCAAGCCCGGTTGCCGCTCCGGCAAGCCGGTAATCGGCCACCACCAGATCGGGGGCCATGGTTCCCAACCGGGCGATGATCTGGCTTCCGTTGGCCGCGCCGATGACGTCGTGGCCGCTGTCCTCCAGGGCCAGAACCAGGGACTGACGGACCGCCGGCTCGTCCTCGACCACCGCGATGCGCAATGGCCGCTGGACCGCCGCCAGCGGCGACGGCGCGGCGAGCCGGCCGGTTTGGCCCCGCGGCAGTTCCACGGCAAAGACCGAGCCCCGACCCACCCGCGAGGCGACGCGGATCTCCAGCCCGAGCAGGCTCACCGTCTTGCGCACGATGGCCAAGCCGAGGCCGCTGCCCTTTTCGCGGCTGCGCTCGTCATTGCCCAGCTGTTTGAACTCCTCGAAGATCTCGGGAATCTTGTCCTGTGGGATGCCAATCCCGGTGTCCCAGACCTCGACCCACAGCTTGCCGTGGCGTCGCCGGCAGCCAACCAGGACGGCTCCCTTTTCGGTATAGCGGACGGCATTGGACAGCAGATTGCCGAGGGCCCGGCCAAACAGGACGGGGTCGGTCCGCACCGTCAGGCTGGAACCCACGCGGCGCAGCGCCAGGCCCTTGCGTCGCGCCGCCGGCGCTTCGGCCGAGATGACTTTGTCGAGGATGTCGTCCACCGGGAATTCAGTGATCTTCGGCGACACCACACCGGCGTCCAGCTTGCTGAGATCCAGCAGGTCGTTCAGCAATTCACTGAGACTGGACAGGCAATGATCGACATGCTGCATCAGCGGTTCGTCGCCCGCTGCGAGGCGGCCGGACAGCACGGCAAGATAAAGGTTGAGGGCCTGCAACGGTTGCCGCAGATCGTGGCTGGCGGCCGCCAGGAAATGCGACTTGGCGCTGTTGGCGCGCTCGGCTTCGGTCTTGGCGGCTCCCAGCTCATGCTGGGCCCGTTTCAATTCGCTGATATCCAGCTGCATGCTGTAGATGCAGCTGCGCTGCCGCAACAGCACCGGATGGGCGACCACCAGCACATCGATCAGCGATCCGTCCTTGCGGCAGTTCTGCGTCTCCACCTGCACCGTCACGTCTCCGGCGGCGATTTGTTGCAGACGCGACAGGATCGCCTCCTTCCGATAGGTCGGATTCACGTCCCAGACGTGGAGGTGGGAAAACTCCTCGCGGCTATACCCCCGGTCCTCATGGGCCCGCCGATTGAAATCGACCAGCCTGCCGCTCTCGACATCGACCAGCATGACGCTGATTGGCGCCATGTCGAACAGGGTCCGGTAGCACTTTTCGCTTTCGGCGATCGCCGCTTCCGCCTGGCGCCGTGCGGTGACGTCGATGAAGGCGCCGACCGCCCCGGTGATCAGGCCTCCCTTGCCGCGAAGCGGCACGGCATTGCCGTAGAGATGGAGCGAACCACCGTCGTCGAAGCGCAATTCCATTTCATAGCCGAGGACTTCTTCGCCCCGCGCCGCCCGGCGCACCGGCAGATCGGCCGGCGCCAGTTTACAGCCGTCTTGCCACAGGGACAGGCGCAGATGACTCTGATCGGGGGCTGAGAAGGAGGCATTGGCCCCGTCTTCGATACGAAACAGGCGATTGGCCGCGCAATTCCCGGTAATGATCGTCGCCGACGGGTCGCGGCTGATCAAGATGGCCGCCGGCGTGACATCCATTACCCCTTTGAGATCGGCCTCGAGGCTCTCGGCCCGGATCGCCCGATCCTCGGCATCCCGGCGGGCGGCGATCAGTTGATGGTTGGTCTGGCGCAGGTCGTCGGCCAGACGTCGCTCGGCCGCCGCCACCTTGTCCGCGAAGCGCCGGCCAAGGACGACGGCGCCGATCGCCGACAGGGCAAGCGCCGCAAGCCCGCCGGCAACAAGCCTTAAGGGGGCGCTCAACAGGGCCCCCTCGAAGGTTCGCCGCTCGGTGCCGACCGCGACGTACCAGCCGGTCAGGGGAGACCGTTCCAGCACGCGCAGATATTCGTTACCGCCCAGGGTGTGGTCGACAAACAACCCCTCGCCACCGGACCTGGCACGCTCCCGCAGGCTCTCCTGGGCCTCCCGTCCAACGAATCGACCCGCCCGCGAGCTGCTGACCAGGTGCAGTTGGCTATCGCAGACCGTCATCAGATAATCGCTGGACACCCCTTGGCGCCGCATGATGGCGGTAATGGCGGCCGGATCCATCACCGCCGAAAGCACCTGGACGACCACCCCATCCTGGAAGATCGGCACGCGCAGGATGAGGAAGGGCGAGGGCAGGATCTTACCCCGAGGGATCAGCGGCGAAATGACCGGCTTACCGGTTTTCGCCACGTCGAGCATCGACACCGGGTCGAAGACGGTATCGAGCGGCGCGCCGAATTCGGTTCCTGTATTGAGGATCTGCTGGCCCGTCCGCACATCGACCAGGACCAGGCCGAACCAGTCGCCGTGGCCGGCCACGAAGCGGCGGGCTTGCTCGTGGAAGGCGGCCAGGTCGCCGGCCTGCAGCGCCGGCGAGGTGGCCAGTCCTTGCAGAGTTTTGATTTGCGCCAGCAGTTCCGCATCGACGGCGGACAGGAGAGCCCGCGCCGCCGCCGTATAGCGTTGTTCGATCAGGGTTCGCGTATCCGACACCACTAACCCCGCCACGAACAGCGCAAACAGCACCATAGGTAGCGCTGCGGCAAGAGCAACGCTCCATAGGGACGTCCAACGCTGAGGGCGAATGACCATATGATCGCTCCGGATTGGCAAGGCTATAGCATTTCGTCGAACGACGGTGGAAGCCTGTTGCCCGACAACCGGCGGCTGTACCCCTTTTATCATAGGTCTTCCGCCCAATCGCAGCGGAGCCCGGCGATCGAACGAAGGCGCGGGTAAACCTCGTTCCGTTTCGGCGCGGGTCTTGGCCCTGATTCATACGCAGTTGTGCGCCCCGCCCCTAACGCGTTTGTAGTTGGCGACCCGGGGAAAATCGCCGCGATGCCCGCCTCGGGCTCGCCGGACGATTCGCGCGGCCCGTTGCCGGCTCCCCAAGCTCTTCTTAAAGCTTCATTAACTCAACCGCTTGCAGGATGACGCTCATTCCTAGCGCTAAAACCAACTTTCGTAGTTGACGGTGTTCGCAAAGGGCTCTATTCGTTACGAAAAAGACATGGGACACATGGCAAAGACATGGGACACATGGATTCGGCACCTTATTCGACGGCGACCACCAGCGCGGTGCTGAAGCATTCCTATACGGTTCCCTGTGCCAGCGCCTTTCGCGATGCGGTCGAAGCCTTGGCCGCCCGGCGCAAGGTCAATGTCGGCGATTTGGCGCGGTCGATCCTGCTGGTGGTGCCGCCGGCCACGGTGGCCGCCTTTGTCGATCCTGGCGAACCGGCCGCCGATGACCGCGAGACCGTGGTCCTCAAGTCAGGCCCGGCCGAAGGCCGGCCTTGGCGCCGCAAGCCGCGCCTGCAGGTGCGGATGCCGCCCGGCCACGACATTCCCTTCATCCGGCGCGCCCTCGGGCTGGCGATGGCCATGGACCGCGGCGAGTTGGCGGTGTCGGTGGCCGATAGCCGGCTGGTGCCGCAGCAGCGGGCCGAGGAACGCAGCCGGCAGGCCGAGATCACCGAGGAACTGGAGAGGCTGCGCGCCATCGTCTCGGTGCTGGCCTTCGAGCCCCTGGCCGACGGCATCCGCACCCGCCAGGACGCCTTGCATGTTCTTGGCTTCCCGCCCAGTTCCGAGCCCGATGCGCGGACCTTGAAGGCGAAGTTCCGCATGCTGGCCACCATCCACCATCCGGACGGCCAGCATGGCAGCCATCAGCGGATGAGCCAGCTCAACCAGGCGATGGAATTCCTGCGCAGCAATCGCCTTTAGTGATCCGCAGATTCACGCTGATCGAAGGATATTTCACCGCAGAGACACAGAGGCGCAGAGACCAGGAAGAAAGCGCCGAGGGCATCGGCTCCTTTTGGCCTGACGCCTTTCGGTACAGTAGGGATAGAGCCTCCGGCGGTAAGCCCCTCTGCGCCCTCCGCGTCTCTGCGGTGAATCGGCATCTGCCCCAAAACGACTGACGCCGGCGCTCTTGCGAACGCCGGCGTCAGGTCTTTTGGCTACAGACGCCGCTCTATTGGCGGCGGTCGCCGAAGAAGCGCAGCAACAGGATGAACAGGTTGATGAAGTCGAGATAGAGGGTCAGCGCCCCCATCACCGACTTCTTGCCGGCGATCTCGCTGCCGTCGCCTTCGAAGTACATTTCCTTGATCTTCTGCGTGTCCCAGGCGGTCAGCCCGGCGAAGATCAGCACGCCGGCCACCGACATGACGAATTGCAGGGCCGAACTGTGCAGGAAGATATTGACCACCGAGGCGATGATCAGCCCCCACAACCCCATGATCAGGAAGCTGCCGAAGGCCGACAGGTTGCGCTTCGTGGTATAGCCGTACAGGCTCAGCCCGGTGAACGAGGCCGCGGTGATGAAGAACACCCGGGTGATGCTGGTTCCCGTGTAGACCATGAAGATCGACGACAGCGAGATCCCCATCAGCCCGGCATAGAGCCAGAACAGGCCCTGGGCGGTGCTGGCGCGCATCTTGGCGATGCCGAAGCTGAGGGCCAGCACCAGCCCGATCGGGGCGATGATGGCGATCCAGCCCAGCATGGTCGGCGCTGCGCGGCCGACCGGTCCGACCTGGAAGAACAGGTCCCACAGGGCCGGGGTGTTGGCGACCAGAGCGGCGGTGAGGCCGGTCAGGGCCAGCCCCGAGGCCATGTAGTTGTACACCCGCAGCATGTATTGACGCAGGCCGACATCGATCTGAGCGACGTCCGCTTGCCCGCGCGTCCAAGCGCTACGTTCGGTTTCGAAGGCCATGTAATGTCCTCAATGGGTGGACCAAACTCAGTGCCTAAATATGGCACGATGCATTGTTTAATCAAGTAAACGAGCGACCGTTCGCGCCGAATCCTCAATCGTGGCGCAAGTAGGGAGCCGGCCTTACCGCCAGGGCGCGTGCCGTGCCGACCGTGCCCAGCAGGGTCACCGCGGCGATGCTGCCGGCGACGGTGGCCAGCACCGGCAGAGGCAGGAAGGCCCAGTCGGTGCGCAGCACATGGACCAGCACGCCCCAGGCTGCCACCGTCCCCAGCCCCGCGGCAATCGCCCCGGTGGCGGCGCCGAGCAGTCCATATTCGAGCAGCAGCGCCGTCAGCAGGTCGCTGCGCCGCGCCCCCAGCACCTTCAGCAGCACCGCCTCGTGGATCCGCCGGCGTTGGCCGGCGGCCAGTGCGCCGGCCAGCACCAGGACACCCGCCGCCAAGGTGACCGCCGCCGCGGCGCGGATGGCCAGCCCGGCACTGGCGATGACGCCGCGCACCTGGTCCAGGGCCTCCTTGACGCGGATCGATGAGACATTGGGCAAGCGGTCGGTGACCGCCCGCTCGACCGCGCCGTCCTGCCCCGGCGGGGCATAGACGGTGGCGATGACGCTCGCCGGGGCGCCGGCCAACGCATTGGGGCTCAACACAAAGGTGAAGTTCATCGACAGGGTCGACCAGTCGATCTCGCGCAGATTGGCCACCCGGGCGGTGATCTCACGGCCCAGCACGTTGACCGTCACGCTCTGGCCGACGGACAGGCCGAAACCCTTGGCGATGCCGGCATCGAGCGACACCAGCGGCGGCCCGTCGTAATCGGCCGGCCACCACTGACCGGCCACCACCCGCGCATCCTCGGGCGGGGTGGCGGCGGTGGTCAGCCCGCGGTCGCCGCGCACCGCCCATTGCGCATCCGGAGCGATCCGCACCTGGTCCACCGGCACCCCATCGATGCGGACGATCCGCCCGCGGATCATCGGCGCCCGATGCAACAGACGGCCGCCCGCCGCCAGGACCGCCTGGTCGAAGGCGGCGGTTTGGTCGGGCTGGATGTCGATGAAAAAGAAGGTCGGGGCCTCCTGCGGCAGGCGCTCGTCCACCTCCCGCGACAGATTGGCTTCCACCAGCGCCACCGCCACCAGGACGGTCAGCCCCAGCCCCAGCGACAGCACCACGCCTGGCGTCGATGCCCCCGGCCGATGCAGGCTGGACAGGGCGAGCCGCCACGCCGGCCGGCCGCCGCGCTCGGCCCGCCAATGGGCGACCAGACGGGCCAGCCCGACCAGGCCGAGGCCACAGGCGGCGAACACCGCCAGCGCCACCGCGGTGCCGCCGACGAACCAGGCGGCCAGACCGCGATTGGCCGCGGTCAGGATGGCCAGGGCGGCCAGGGCCGCCCCCGCCGCGGTGATCACCAGCAGGGCGCCGGCCCCGGGCCGGCCGCGGCGGACCACGATGTCGCGGAACAGGGTGGCGGCCGGCACTTCGCCGGCGCGGGCCAGGGGCCAGGCGGCAAAGGCCAGCGCCGTCAGCGCACCGAAACCGGCGGCCAGGGCCAGCGGCAACGGGTACAGGCCGAGCCGGGCGGGTACCGGCAACCGGTCGCCCAGCGCCGCCACCGCCGCCCAGGGCAAGGCGGCGCCGGCCACCAGGCCGATGACGATGCCCAACCCGGCCAGCAGGGCCACCTGCAGGAAATAAACCGACAGGATCAGCCGTTGTGACGCCCCGAGACATTTCAGGGTGGCAATGGTGGTGACCCGCCCATCGAGAAAGGCCTTCACCCCATTGGCCACGCCGATGCCGCCGACCATCAGCGAGGTCAGCCCGACCAGATTCAGGAACAAGCCGATATTGCCGAGGAACCGCTTGATGCCGGGTGCAGCGTCGCCGCCCTCGCGGAACTGCCAGCCGGCATCGGGAAAGCGCTGTTCCACCGCCTGACGGAAGGCGGCGACGCCGTTCCCGGGGGCCAGCTTGATCAGCACGGCATGGCGGATCAGGCTACCCGGCTGCACCAGCCCGGTGTCGGCCAGCGCATGGCCGTCCACCAGCAGGCGCGGCCCCAGCGAAAAGACCGTGGCGACGCGATCGGGTTCGCGGCGAATGGTGGCGGTCAGGGTGAACCAGGCGTCGCCGACCCGCAGCCGGTCCCCCAGTTTGAGGCCCAGGCGGTCGAGCAGATTGGCGTCGGCGGCGGCGCCCCAACTGCCGTCCCGTTTGCCCAGCGCGGCGGCCGCCGGCTGCTCGGGGGCCAGCTCGAGACGGCCGTACAGGGGATAGGCCCCGTCGACCCCCTTCAGCTCCACCAGGCTTTGTCGGTCGCCGTCGGCGCGGCGCGCCATGGCCCGCATCTCGACGATATTCGACAGGCTGCCGAAACGACCGAGGAAGGCCGTCTCGTCCGGGCTTGGCCCCCGATAGGTCAGGCGCAGCTCGGCATCGCCGCCCAGCAGCGCCCGCGAATCCTCGGCCAGGGCCCGGCGCAAGGCCGCATCGAGGGACGCGGCGGCGGCGATGGCGGCAACCCCCAGGGCCAGGCAGGCGACCACCGTGCCGAAGCCTTTGAGGCCGCCACGCAGCTCGCGGCCGGCCAGCCGCCAAGCCAGGCCGTTCATGGCCGCTCCAGGGCCAAGTCGGCGGCTGCCGGCGCCGCCAAGGCATCACCGACCAGGCGGCCGTCCTCCAGCCGCAGCACGCGGTCGCAACGGTTGGCCAGGGCCGCGTCATGGGTGATCAGCAGCAAGGTGGCGCCCGATTGCTCGTGCAGTTCGAACAACAGATCGATCACCGCCCGCCCGGTGGCCTGGTCGAGATTGCCGGTCGGCTCGTCGGCCAGCAGCAGGCGCGGCCGCGGGGCGAAGGCGCGGGCCAGGGCGACCCGCTGCTGCTCGCCGCCCGACAGCTGACCGGGGTAATGATGCAGCCGTTCGCCCAGCCCGACCCGGCCCAGAACCTGCCGGGCCTCGGCGACCGCGTCGCGACGACCGGCCAATTCCATCGGCACGGCAACGTTCTCCACCGCCGTCATGGTGGGGATCAGGTGGAAGGACTGGAAGACGATGCCAACGTTCTGACGGCGGAACGTCGCCAGGGCATCCTCGCCCAGCCCGTCGAGGGATTGCCCGGCCACCGTTACCCGTCCCCCGGTGGCGCGCTCGAGACCGGCGATCACCATCATCATGGTGGACTTGCCCGAACCCGACGGTCCGACCACGCCGACCGTTTCGCCGGGCCCAACGGCCAGATCGATGCCGCGCAGGATGTTGACCTCGCCGGCTAAGCTTGCCAGCTTAAGTCTGACGTCCTCAAGAAGGACCATGGCTCGTTGGTCGGGGGTTTGTTTGTTCATAAGAACCTTTGCGTGCCGACTGGGGCCGATCTGGCGGGCGTGGTGGGCATATGGTCTGCTGAGCTTGTTTGTCAACGCAACAACCTTTCCCGTGATGGCCGCCACACCGATCCGCATCCTCGCCTTTGGCGACAGTCTCACCGCCGGCTACAACCTGCCTCCCGCCAACGCCTTTCCGGTGCGGCTGGAGGCGGCGCTGCGGGCCAAGGGCTACCAGGTCCAGGTGCTCAATGCCGGCGTCTCCGGCGACACCTCGGCCGGAGGGCGGTCGCGGCTCGACTGGGCCCTGGCCGACCGGCCCGACTACGCCATCGTCGAACTGGGCGCCAACGACGCCCTGCGCGGCGTCGACCCCAAGGTGACCTATGCCAATCTGGACGCCATCCTGAGCACCCTCGAACAACGCCAGGTGAAGACCCTGCTGGCCGGCATGTATGCGCCGCGCAATCTGGGGGCGCCCTATGTGCAGTCCTTCGACGCCATCTTTCCCCGCCTGCAGGCGGCCCACCGGGTGCCGCTCTACCCCTTTTTCCTCGACGGCGTCGCCCTGCATCCGGAACTGACCCTGGCCGACGGCATGCATCCCAATGCCGCCGGCGTCGACATCATGGTGGCCGGCATCCTGCCCCAGGTGGAACGCCTGCTGGGGCCGCCGCCCGGACGCACGGTAGCGCCGCAGGCCGATCGGGGCCGGCCATGATGCGGGCGGCGCAGGCCGATGGCGAACATTGGGGACTGGCCGCCAAGGCCTGCGTCGCCGCCTTGGCGCCGCTGGCCGAGGACGCCAATCTGGGTTTCGTCTACGTCACCGAGGCCTTCGCCGACGACCTGTCGAGCATCGTCACCTTCCTGCGCGAGACCACCCCGGTCACCACCTGGCTGGGCGGGGTCGGGCTCGGCGTCTTCGGGCCGGCCGGCGCCATCGGCGAGGGCCGCTCGATGGCCGTCCTGGCCGGCCATGTGGCCGCGGATTCGGTGCTCCCGTTCGATCGGTTCGACCCGGCCGAACAGACCGAATTCATTGCCCTGCACGGCGATTGGCTGGCCCGCCAGTCGGCGGTCACCGGGCTGGTGCACGGCGACCCGCGCGAGCCGCAGATCGCCGAGATGGTGTCCGGGCTGGCGGCCGCCGGTCATGCCTTCCTGATCGGCGGGCTGACCGCCGCCAGCGAGATCCCGGTGCAGGTGTCGGGACGGGTCCACGGAGCCGGGCTGTCGGGGGCCTTGTTCGGCGACGGGCTGCGGCTGGTCACCGGCCTGTCGCAAGGTTGCACGCCGATCGGCGTCACCCACCGCGCCACCGAGGTGATCGACAACGTGCTGATGGCCCTGGACGGCCGGCCGGCCTTGGAAGTCTTGAAGAGCGAGGCCGGCGACATCATCGCCCGCGACCTGCAGCGCGCCGCCGGCTATATCCACATCGCCCTGCCGATCGAGGGCTCCGACGGCCATGATTACGCGGTGCGTGGCCTGTTGGCGATCGACCCGCGGCGCGGCTGGCTGGCGGTGGGCGAGCATCTGGTGGCCGGCGACCGGCTGATGTTCGTCCGGCGCGACCCCAATGCGGCGCAAAAGGACCTCGAGCGCATGCTCGGCGGCCTGGCCAAACGCCTGGCCGGACAGACCATCCGAGGCGGCGTCTACATCTCCTGCATCGGCCGCGGGGCCCAGATGTTCGGTCGCGAGGGACGCGAGCTCGACATGATCTATGAGGCCCTGGGACGGTTTCCCCTGGTCGGTTTCGCCGCCAATGGCGAAATCTGCAACGACCGCCTGTACAGCTTCACCGGCGTGCTGGCGCTGTTCCTGTGAGGCCGCGATGGTCCGTCTGTTCGTCGCCCTTGCCCTGCCGCCGCCGCTGCGCCGCCAACTGGCCAGCCTGGCGGCCGGTATCCCCAAGGCCCGGTGGACGCCCGAGGCCAATCTGCACGTCACGCTGCGCTTCATCGGCGGGGTCGACGAAGTCGAGGCCGCCGCCATCGACCAGGCCCTGGCCCAACTCCAGGCGCCGGGTTTCGAGCTGGTGGTCAACGGCTGCGGCACTTACGAGGCGGGCCGCCGCGGCTTCACCCTGTGGGTGGGCATCGAACGGGCGCCACTGCTGGTCCATCTGCGCGACAAGATCGAATCGGCCCTGGTGCGGACCGGGCTCGAGCCGGAAGGACGCCGCTTTCAGCCGCATGTGACCCTGGCCCGGCTGAAGGACCCACCCTTGCCCAAGCTGCAGGAATGGGTCGCCGGCCACAACCTGTTCCGCGCCACCGTAGCGGTCGACCATTTCGTCCTGTTCTCCAGCCATCTCGGGCATGGCGAACCGATCTACACCGCCGAGCGGGAATACCCTTTGGCGGGGTAAAAACCCACTACTTCCCGTAGCTGATCCGCCACACCGTCTGCCCGACGTCGTCGGCCACCAGCAGGCTGCCGTCCTTGGCCACCGCCAGACCGACCGGGCGGCCCCAGACCTCGGCCGGGGAGCCATTGCCCAGCCGAAAGCCGGTGGCAAACACCTGATAGGAACCGGCCGGCTTGCCGTCGTGGAAATGCACCCGCACCACCATGTAACCGGTCGGCGCGGCGGAATTCCACGAACCGTGCAGCGCGACGAAGGCGTCGCCCCGGTACTCGGGCGGAAATTGCTGACCGTCGTAGAAGGCCAGGCCGAGCGGCGCCGAATGCGCGCGGAACAACAGGTCGGGCACGATGGCCTGTTGCACCAGGTCGGGCCGCTTGTCGGCCAGGCCGGGCTGCGGGTGATTGCCCAGATAGCTGTAGGGCCAGCCGTAGAAGCCGCCATCCACCACATGGGTCAGGTAGTCGGGAACCAGGCCGTCGCCCATGCCGTCGCGCTCGTTGACCACCGCCCACAGCTCGTCGCTGCCCGGCCGGACGGCGATGCCGACGGGATTGCGCAAGCCGGTGGCGAAGCTGCGCTGCTGGCTGCCGTCGGCGGCGAACTGCTGGACCGTGGCGCGTGGCGCGGTCTCCTCGTCCAGGTTGGCGCGCGAGCCTTCGGCGACGAAGAAGCGGTCGCCTTGGGGCGCGAAGACGATGTTGCGGGTCCAATGGCCGGCGCTATCGGCCAGGGCGCCGGGCGGGGTAACCGGTTGCGGCACGCCCTCCGCCGCGGTCTGGCCGGGACTGTAGGGCAGCCGCCACACCCCGCGCGAATCGGCGACATAGAGAGCGCCCGGCCGGAAGGCCATGCCATGCGGCCGGTCGAAACCGCTGGCGAAGGTGGTTTTCATCGTCGCGACACCGTTGCCGCCGTCGCGCAACAGGGTGATCTTGCCCTGTTGCGGTTCGGCCAGGAAGACATCGCCGTTGGGCGCCACTGCCAGCCAGCGGGCGTGACCGAGTCCTTCGGCGAACAGGTTGGCATGGAAGCCGGGCGGCAGAGCCAGCCCGACGCCGGACGGCCGCGCCACCACCCGCGGCGGATTGCTGGCGCTCCGGGTGGCGTTGGGGGCCGGCAGATCGGCCGGCCGAATGGTCACGTCCTCGCCCGGCCGCGGGTCTTCCGCCCGCGCCGCCGGCACCACCACAAGCATCGCAAGCAGACAGACGACGGCACGCATCCGGGGCCTCCCCTCGGGGCAAACGAGGTGGAAGCCTGTCAGATGGTTATCTCAGACCGTGGTGTCGACCCCGGCATCGCCCGGTTGCGGCTTCGGGCCGCCCTTGGCGACGCCGACCATCGCTTCGCGCAACAGGCGGCCGTGGATGATGTAACCCGGCTGCATCTCCAGAACCACCGTTCCGGCCGGCTGGCTGGGGTCTTCGACCTCCATCATGGCCTGATGCAGATGCGGGTCGAAGCGCTGGCCCATCGACTCGATGCGCTTGATGCCGTGACGTTCCAAGGCCGCCAGCAAGGCCCGTTCGGTCAGCTCGACGCCTTCCCCCAGCTTATGCGCCATCGGGTCGCCGCTCAGCGCCTCGGCGGGGATGCTGTCGAGGGCCCGGCGCAGATTGTCGGCCACCGGCAGCACGTCCTTGGCGAAGCTGCTCACCGCATATTTGCCGCGATCCTCGGCCTGCTGCTCGAGCCGGCGGCGGACATTCTCGGTTTCCGCCACGGCGCGCAGCAGCTGATCCTTGAGTTGCGCCACCAAGGCTTCCAGTTCGGCCTCGCGCGGGGATACCACAGCCGCCGCCGGCTCCCCTTCGGCCGCGGCCGGCGTCACCACCGCCTCGGATTGCGTGGTCGCGTCAGCCTCGGCGGGCACGGGCTCCGGTATGTTCGAGTGGTCCTGGGGGCGTTCCTGAGTCATGGGGCTCCTTCAATTCTCATCCGATCAGTCGCCCCACCACCTTGGCGGTGTAGTCCACCAAGGGAATGATGCGGGCGTAATTGATGCGCGTCGGGCCGATCACACCGATGGCACCGACGATCTGCTCGCGACTGTTGTGATAGGGGGCGACGATGATCGAGCAGCCGGACACCCGGAACAGCTCGTTCTCCGCCCCGATAAAGATCTGCACGCCGTCGGCAAGATTGGTCAGGTCGAGCAGGCGCAGCAGGTTTTCCCTGGTCTCCAGCGCCGAGAACAGGGCGCGGATCCGCTCGAGGTCGGCCAGGGCGGTGACGTCGTCCAGCAGGTGCGACTGACCGCGCACGATCAGCTGGCCGCTCTTCTCGCCGCCGGCCCAGGTCGCCAGGCCGGCCGCCACCACCTTGGTGGTCAGCGTGTCGAGCTGGCTCTTGTGGCTTTCCAGCTCTTCCAGGATCTGCTGGCGGGCCTCGTCGAGGGTCCGGCCGACCAGCCGCGCGTTCAGGTAGTTGGTGGCCTCGGTCAGGGCCGAGAGGGTGACCTCGCTGGGCAATTCGAGGACGCGGTTCTCCACCAGACCGTCGTCGCTGACCAGCACCACCAGGGCCCGGCCGGGGCCGAGCGGCACGAACTCGATATGTTTGAGCGCCACCTGGGTTTTCGGCGCCAGGACCAGACCGGCGCAGTGCGACAGGCCGGACAGGGTGGTCAGCGCCTCCTCGAGCAGCTGCTCGAGACTCTTGCCGGTCGTCTTGCACTGGCTGTCGATGCGCTCGCGCTCGTCCTCGGCCAGTTTGCCGATCTCCAACAGGCCGTTGACGAACAGCCGCATGCCGGCCGCGGTGGGCAGCCGCCCGGCCGAGGTATGGGGCGAAATCAACAGCCCGGCCTCCTCGAGGTCGGCCATCACATTGCGCACGGTGGCCGGCGACAACGAGACCGACAGGCGGCGTGACAGGGTGCGCGAGCCCACCGGCTCGCCGGTCTCGACATAGGCGTCGACGATCTGGCGGAAGATCTCGCGCGACCGCTCGCTCAGTTCCACGACGTTTTTGCTGCGCGTCATTGCGACGGGGATCCCGCTCCATCAGAGGTGCTGAAATTTAGTGAGCGTTCCGAGGTGCGTCAACTTACGCCAGTGTCGTCCTGCCCGCCAGCGGCCGGTCCACCCTTCGTCGTCACTGCCTGCCCCTGGACGGCGCGGCCGCCAATCGCTAGCCTGGGCGCCCTGTCGTTACCGCATCGAGGATTTCATGAGACCGTCGGGTCGCGCCCCGGACCAACTCCGAGACATTAGCCTGGAACCCGGCTTCAGCAAATATGCCGAAGGCTCCTGCCTGGCCCGTTTCGGCGATACCCATGTGCTGTGCACCGCCTCGGTCGACGAGAAGGTGCCGCCGTTCCTACGCGGCACCGGCAAGGGCTGGGTGACCGCCGAATACGGCATGCTGCCACGGGCCACCCACAGCCGCACCGACCGCGAGGCGGCGAAGGGCCGCCAGAGCGGCCGCACCCAGGAGATCCAGCGGCTGATCGGCCGCAGCCTGCGCGCCGTCACCAACCTGCCGGCGATGGGCGAGCGGCAGATCAAGATCGACTGCGACGTCCTTCAGGCCGATGGCGGTACCCGCACCGCCGCCATCACCGGCGCCTATGTCGCCCTCGCCCTGGCCTTCGAGCAGCTGGTCAAGCGGGGCGTGCTGGCGGCGGCGCCGCTGATCGGCCAGGTGGCGGCGGTATCCTGCGGCCTTTACCAGGGGACGCCGGTGCTCGACCTCGACTATGCCGAGGATTCGACCTGCCAGGCCGACGCCAATTTCGTGCTGACCGCCGATGCCGGGATCGTCGAGATCCAGGGAACCGCCGAGCAGACCCCGTTCAGCCACGCCGAGTTCCTTGCCTTGTTGACCTTGGCCCAGCAAGGCGTGGTCGAGCTGGCCCAGCTGCAGCGACAGGTCCTGGGGCGATGAAACGGCGCATCTTCACCGGCGGCCGGCTGGTCATCGCCAGCCACAATCCGGGCAAGGTGCGGGAAATTGCCGACCTCCTCGAACCCTATGGGGCGTCGGTCACCTCGGCCGGCGAATTGGGGCTGCCCGAACCGGACGAAACCGGGGCCAGCTTCGCCGAAAACGCCGCGCTGAAGGCGGCCGCCGCCGCCGCCACCACCGGACTGGCGGCCCTGGCCGACGATTCGGGCCTGGCCGTCCTGGCCCTGGGCGGCGAGCCCGGCATCTATTCGGCCCGCTGGGCCGGTCCGGCCCGCGATTTCAGCTATGCCATGCGCAAACTGGAAAAGGCCATGGCCGGCAAGGCCGACCGGCGGGCTTGTTTCGTCTGTGCCCTGGCCCTGGCCTGGCCGGATGGCCATGTGGAGATCTTCGAGGGCGTGGTCGACGGCACTCTGGTGTGGCCGCCGCGCGGAAATCGTGGCTTTGGTTACGATCCTGTGTTCCTGCCGAACGGTCGTTCGGAGACCTTCGGCGAGATGGGCCCGGAAGAAAAGCACGAGATCAGCCACCGCGCCGACGCCTTCCGCAAACTGGTGGACGGCTGTTTCCGGACCTAGATAACGCGTGTTGTCGGCGCCTCCGTGTCCATCCGTGGCCGCGCAGCGGCGTCCGTGTCCGTCCGTGTTGCTCATTACCCGTTGGTCCATGACAAACGCATTCGGTATTTATCTGCACTGGCCGTTTTGCCTGTCGAAATGCCCGTATTGCGACTTCAACAGCCATGTCGCGGCGACCATCGATCAGGCGGCTTGGCGCAAGGCCTTGCTGGCCGAATTGGCGCATTTCGCCGCCGAAACGTCCGGCCGCGTGGTGACCAGTATCTTCTTCGGTGGCGGCACCCCGTCGCTGATGGATCCGGCCACCACCGCGGCCCTGCTCGAGTCCATCGCCGCCCGGTGGCGGCTGAGCCCGGATGTCGAGATCACCCTGGAAGCCAATCCCGGCACCGTCGACGCGGCGCGCTTCAGCGAGTTCCGGGCCGCCGGGATCAACCGCCTGTCGATGGGCCTGCAGGCCCTCGACGATGCCTCGCTGGCCTTCCTCGGCCGGCGCCACGACGCGGCCGGCGCGATGGCGGCGGTCGACCTGGCGCGGCGTCTGTTCCCGCGCATCTCCTTCGACCTGATCTACGCCCGGCCGGGCCAGGCTCCGACCGCTTGGCGGGCCGAACTGGAGCGGGCGATCGCCCTGGCCGCCGACCATCTGTCGCTCTACCAGCTGACCATCGAACCGGGAACGGCGTTTCATCCCGCCCATGCCCGCGGTGACTTCGTTCTGCCCGGCGACGACGACGCCGCCCAGCTGTTCGAACTGACCCAGGAGCTGTGCGACGCCGCCGGCCTGCCGGCCTACGAGGTGTCGAACCATGCGCGACCCGGTGCCGCCTGCCGGCACAACCTGCTCTACTGGCAAGGCGGCGATTACCTTGGGATTGGGCCCGGTGCGCATGGCCGTTCGACCGATCGTTCGGGAACCGTTTGGGCGATACGGCAGTACCGCGCACCCGACCGTTGGTTGTCCGAAGTGGCGGCGCAGGGGCATGGCACCCAGGAACGGGTCGCCTTGACCGCGGCCGAGCGCCAGGCCGAGCTGGTGATGATGGGGCTGCGTCTCAGCGAGGGCATTTCCGCCGACCGATTCCACCAACAGTCGGGGCGCCCCCTGGCCGCAGCGCTCGATAGTTCCGGCCTCGCAACGATGCTGGAAGACGGCTTCGTCGAATGGGCGGGAGCCTATCTGCGGGCCACCCCCAAGGGCCGATTGCTGCTGAATTCAGTCATCGCCGCCCTGCTGCCGTAAAGATTGATTGGTGTCTTTGTGGCTGAATAATTGTCAGTACGCGGCCTGAAACTGCGCCGGCGCCGGGTCGACTTCGCGCGGTGGAGCCACGGGCTGTACTTCCATCACCGCATAGCCGCGCTCGACCGTGCCGTCGGGGCGCAGCCGGAAGATGCCGTCGACCCCGGAAAAGCCAAGGGGATTGGTCAGCACGCCGGGCGAAAAATCATGGGCGCTGCGGCGCGCCACCACCCCGGCCAGGGCCGTCGCATCATAGCCCAGCGCCGCCAGGCGCGGCGGCTTGACGCCGAAGGCCTTGGCGTAGCGACCGTCGAAATCGGCATGTTGGGCCACCGGCGGAGCGGTGTACCAGCCGCCGACCAGGGCCGGTTCGGTGGCCGGCTTGCTATCTTCCCACAACATGGTGCCGAGCAGCTTGACCTGGGCCGGATCGATGCCCTGGGTGGCCAGGCTGGCCGCCACCTGGCGCAGCCGCTGGCCTTCATCGGGCAGGATCAGAGCGTCGAAGCCGACCTCGCCGCGCGGCCCCAGCAGCCGTTTGATCGGGCCGGTGAAATCGGTGGCGTTGGGATCGTAGAACTGCAGCTGGGCGATGCTGACCCCTTGGCCCGGCGCATTGTTCGACAGATAGTCGACGACGGTGCGGCCATATTCGTCGCTGGGCGCCAGGATCGCCAGCCGCGGCCGGTTCTGGCTGCGGGCAAAGGCGACCACCCGCAGGGCCTGCGGCCCAGGCAGGAAGCCCAGCACATAGACGCCGTTGCCGGCCACCGTCTGGTCGGTGGTGAAGGCCAGCATCGGCACGCCGGCCTGCCGGGTGACCGGCGCCACCGCCCGCGCCTCGGCCGAGAACAGCGGTCCGACGATGATTTCGGCATGCTGGGCAACGGCCTGCTGGGCCGCCGCGGCGGCTCCTTCGGGGGTACCCTTGGTATCGAACGGCAGCAGGGTGAAACTGCCGCCGCCCACCTCGAACAGGGCCAGCTGGGCGGCATTGAACAGGGCCGAGCCGATCGCCGCCGAGGCGCCGCTGAGCGGTAACAACAACGCCGCGGTGCTGTTGCGGGACGGCTGGGCCGGCAAGGCCCCGGCGCCGATGGCCGGCGCTATCGGCGGCGCCACCGGCGGCGGCAGAGGTGCCTGGGCGACCGAGGGACGGTCGGCGGCGGACGGTGGCGGCGGCAGGTTCAACACGGGCGGGTTGGCCGGCCGCGCTGCCGGTGTTAATTGTGAGCAGGCAGCCGCCATCGCGCCGAGGGCCAGCGCAACAACCAGCCGGGCGGCATAGCGAGGCAAAGACAATGCGGGACGGCGCAAAAGCAGTCTCCCGATCCAGAGCATCAGCGGGCGAACAGCCTAACCACAGCCCAACGGGAAGTAAACCGGACCCGGGGCTTTACCTGGTGTCTACCCCGATCGGCAATCTCGACGACATCACCTTGCGGGCCCTCAAGCTGCTCGCCGCCGCCGATTGCATCGCCTGCGAGGATACGCGGGTGAGCGGCCGCCTGCTGTCCTTGTTGGGCATCCGGCCAACCGCGCTGACCCCCTATCACGAGCACAACGCCGAACGGGCCCGGCCGGCCCTGCTGGCAAGGCTGCACCAGGGCCAGGTGGTGGCCCTGATCTCCGACGCCGGCACGCCGTTGCTGTCCGACCCTGGCTACCGGCTGGTTCGCGCCTGCCTGGCCGAGGGCCTGCCGGTGAGCAGCCTGCCGGGGGCCTCGGCGGCCTTGACCGGGCTGCAGCTGTCGGGCCTGCCCTGCGACCGTTTCCTGTTCGCCGGCTTCCTGCCGGTCAAGACGGCGGCCCGGCGCAGCCAGCTGGGCGAGCTGGCGGCGGTGCCGGGCAGCCTGATCTTCTACGAATCGCCGCGCCGGCTGGCCGCCACCCTGACCGATATGGCGGCGGTGCTGGGGCCCCGCGATGCGGCGGTGGCCCGCGAACTGACCAAGCTGTACGAAGAAGTGCGGCGCGGCAGCCTGGCCGAGTTGGCGGCGCATTACGCCGCCGCCGGCCCCCCCAAGGGCGAGGTGGTGCTGGTGGTCGGTCCGCCGGGCCCGGCCGCGGTGGCCGGGCCGGACGAACTGGACCATCGCCTGACCGAAGCGCTGGCGGAACTGTCGCCGCGCGACGCCGCCGCCGCCGTCGCCGCCGCCACCGGCCTGCCCAAACGCCAAGTCTACGCCCGCGCCATCTTGCTGGCCAAATCCCGATAGGAGGCTGGCCGAGTGTAAAGCAACACGGCTTTGCGCGGCGTCGGTGTCCGTCCGTGCTCTTTGCAGCGGTCTTCGCGACGCACACGGTTTATAGTTTCCGCAACGATCGCGGAGAATGGATGTCATGCCGCCGAACCTGACCAGGTCGAAGCGTGGATCGGCGGCGCGGCGACGGGGGCGCTGGGCCGAAGGGTGGTGCCTGTGGGCGCTCCGCCTGAAGGGATACGCGATCCTGGCGCATGGTCATGTGACGGGTCGCGGCACCGGCGCCAGTGAGATCGACATCGTCGCCCGCCGCGGTTCGGTCCTCGCCTTCGTCGAGGTCAAGGCGCGGCCCGATCTGGCCTTGGCGGGCGCCGCGCTGTCGGCCGGGCAACGGCGGCGCCTGGCCCGCGCCGCCGCCGGCTTCCTGGCCCGACACCCGGAACTGGCCGGCCTGAACCCCCGCTTCGATGCCATGCTGGTGGTCCCCTGGCATTGGCCCTGTCACCTGATCGACGCTTGGCGGGACGAGGGCTAGCCCGCTACACTGGCGCCGCCCGCAACTGCCGAGGACGCCCTGCCGTGAATCGCCGCCCCGCTCTCGCCTTCGCCGCCCTGCTGACCTTGCTTGCCACCGCCTGCGACCCGGTCACCGGAACGGTCCTGGGGGCCGGAGCCGCCGTTGGCGTCGGCGCAGCCGAAGAACGCGGGCTCGAGGGCGCCATCGACGACACCAAGATCCGCGCCGAGATCAGCGACCTGTGGTTCCGCCAAGACTTCGACATGTTCCGCGACGTGTCGATGAGCGTCACCGAGGGCCGGGTCATGCTGACCGGCTCGGTCAAGAAGCCGGAAAGCCGGGTCGACGCGGTGCGTCTGGCCTGGCAGGCGGCCGGGGTGCGTCAGGTGATCGATGAGATTCAGGTCACCGACCAGTCGGGCTTCCTGGACTACACGCGTGACGCGGTGATCGCCAACAACCTGCGCACCCGGCTGATGTTCGACGAGCATGTGAAGAACGTCAATTACACGGTCGATGTGGTGAACGGCGTCGTCTATCTGATGGGCATCGCCCAAAGCCAGGAAGAACTGGATCGGGTGCTGGCCCATGCCCGCGACATCAGCAATGTCAAACGCGTGGTCAGCCACGTCCTCCTGAAGAACGACCCGAAGCGCCAGTCGCTGTGATCGGACGGTCTTCGATGGTCGACAACGAGGCAAAGAGCGCCCTCACCGGCTTGGCCGGCCTGGGCGACGAGGCGATTGATCTGGCCGAGACGGCGCTGGCCCTGGCCGCCCTCGATCATCCGCGGCGCGACCGCCAGCGCTACCTGAGCCAGTTGGCCGAGATGACCGCCAGCCTGACCGACCGCGCCCTGGCCGCCGAGACGGCCGGGCAACGGGCGGCGGCCCTGGCCGAGGTGCTGGTCGGGCGCTACCGCCTGAGCGGCGACGACGACGAGGACGAGGACGACTACGCCAATCTGATGCATCTGCTCGACCGCCGCCGCGGGCCGGCGCCGACCCTCGGCCTGCTGTGGCTGCATCTCGGCCGCCGCCAGGGATGGCGGATCGAGGCCCTGGCCTTTCCCGGGCGCTTGCTGCTCCGCTTGGCCGGCACCGACGGCGCCCGCACCATCCTCGATCCCTTCGCCGGCGGCCAGATGCTGGATGCGGCGGCGCTGCGCGACCTGCTGAAGGCGGCGGCCGGCAATGCCGCCGAGCTCGAACCGGGACATTATGCCACCCTGTCCAACCGCCAGGTGCTGCTGCGGCTGCAAACCACGGTCAAGCTGCGCCACCTGCGCCATGCCCAGCTGCAGCGGGCGGCCCAGGCGGTGGAATCGATGCTGCTGTTCGCCCCCGACGAGATCGCCTTGTGGCGTGAGGCGGGGCTGATCCATCTGCGCCAGGGCAATTTGAAAAGCGCCATCGCCGCCCTGGAACAGTTCCTGGCCCGCGCCCCCAACTCCACCGCCCGCCACCGCACCAGCGCCCTGCTCCAGGAACTGCGCCAGAAACTGACCTAGCGGTGAAAATCAAGGCGTTCTTCGCCAGACTATGCTGCGCTGGGCTTGCGGGGACGACCGCCCTTTTTCCCGTTGTCGCGGGCGGCAGCGGCTTTCGCCGCAGACTTGGTTCCTCCGGCGCGGCGAGCCATCTCTTGCGCCATCCAACGTTCGGTCCCGAACACACCCATCAAGAGTCCCCGCACCGAATGGTCGACATCGAGGGGCTGCCAATGCAGTCCGTAGCCCCGGCCAAGAATTTCGACGGCGGCAAGATCAGCGTCGGAGGCCTGTTCGAGACCCTGGAGAGCACGTGCCGGAAAGGCAAAGACACAGCCGTTGTCCAGATCGACAATGATCCGGCCATTCAAACTGTCGTAGCGAGCGGCAACCGCCCGAGGGCTATCATCCATGAATGCGCTCCCATGCAGCGGCAAAGTCGGAATGATGGGTTCGAACCTGTGTCACGACTTGCTGCAACTCTTTCGACGATAGTCCTTCACTCCAAAGGACTTCTTGATCATCAAGACGGATCTTCGCTTGCCCATTCCCCTTGAACGCATGGACGTGGGCTGGGGAATGATCGTTCAGGAAGATTACGAAGCGAAAGGCGCCGTGGCGATGGATCGTGACCATTGCCCCTTGTAACCCAACCAGATGGGTTTTGTCAAAAGCCCCGCCGGAAGGGCCGGTCAGGTGCAGCGGCGTGATCGTCAAGGGAAGCCGGCCGCGCCGCCGCCATGATGACACTGGGACTTCGGAGCCAGGAGCAGCGTTTCTGCCTGCGTGCCATCCAAGCAAGGGCATAGTGAATCGCCTCGCCGGCCGGGGCCTCGGGCCGGTTATACTGGCTCTGGTCTTCGAGGGCGGTTAACCGCCCTCTGGCGACTTTCCGAAGTCTTGAATTTGCGCGCCATACTGGCGCTTATGCGACAGGGAGAAATGCCGGAGTGCAATGCGGCACTGGCATCTTTGGACATTTTTGTATTCGTCTAATGGTTGACGGGCTGCCATGTTAATGGTTGGTAAATTAGCGCGATAGCTTTCGGGTGCTGACTGACGAAGCGAGTGCAATGCAGGATGACGTTGTGGGGGGGGGGGGGGGGGGGGGGGGGGGGGGGGGGGGGGGGGGGGGGGGGGGGGGGGGGGGGGGGGGGG
>CAIOJO010000519.1 GCA_903858635.1 uncultured Telmatospirillum sp.
CGCACGCACACACATGCACGGGCGCGCACATGTGTGAGGGGGATGCCGAAAAACGTTCCCCAGGTTCCCCATGTTCCCCGATCCCAGTAAATTCAAGCACTTCCGCCGGGGAACGTGGCGGGGAACGTGGTGAAGAGGTTCCCCCGGGCGTCCGGCGCTGGTGGGAGGAGGTGCTGTGATCACCGCCGCCCGCCAACTGCTGCGCGATGTCGCCGACCACGGCGGCGTCGTCCGCCTCGACGCCGGCAACCTGCGGGTCGGCGCGCCGCAGCCGCTGCCCGATGACCTGCGTGCCCGGTTGCGCGAGCACAAGGCCGAGATCGTCGGCCTGCTCGCCGAACCGGCCAGCGTGGTGGTGCCCGGGTCGGGCACCTTCCCGCCGCCGCCCGCCTTCGACGCGATCTTCGAGGAAATCGGCCTCGACCCGATGGACGCCCACGACAGGCTCGAGGCGGTTCGCCTCTGGCTCGCCCGCAGCCGCGGGCCGCCCGCCTGAGCCCGATCCCGATCCCAGCAAGCAGACGGTGGCGGATGGTCCCGCCAAGAACTCACGCCGCCACCGTCCTCACCACGAACAACCCCGATGGAGATCTTCATGGCTGTTGAGACTCTGGCTGATCCCGCGGCGAGCGCAAGCCCGCCGATGTCGATGCCGAGGGTGTCGTCGCTGTCGCGACCGATCCTGATCGCCCTCGACCTGGGCACAACCACCGGCTGGGCCTTGCGTCTGGCCGACGGCACCATCGTTAGCGGCACCGCGTCCTTCCGCCCCGGCCGCTTCGAGGGCGGCGGTATGCGCTTCCTTCGGTTCCGTGCCTGGCTGGACGAAATCGCCCGCTGCCACGGCCTGGGCGCCGTCTACTTCGAAGAGGTCCGCGCCCATGCCGGCACCGACGCCGCCCACATTTTCGGCGGTTTCCTCGCCCACCTGACCGCCTGGTGCGAGCAGCGGGCCGTCCCGTACCAGGGTGTCCCCGTCGGCACCATCAAGCGGCACGCCACCGGCAAAGGTAACGCCGGCAAGGATGCGGTCATTGCCGCGGTGAAGGCGCGCGGCTTCGCTCCTGCCGATGACAACGAGGCGGACGCCATCGCCATCCTGCTGTGGGCCGTCGACACCCAGGGAGGCGTCCGATGAGGTGCCATCCCCGAGGCTTCGGCGGCCAACGCCGCGACGCCGAGCAGGTCAAGCGGGACGGCTGGAAGGAACAGGGCATGCTGGTGGTCGCCGTCGATGATCAGCGGCTGACCTGGCCCGAGCGCGAACTGGTCAAGCAGCTGGGGGCGAAGCTGTACGGACCGTCGTTGGCGATGGAGGCGGCCCATGGCTGATCGGCGCTGGACCGCTTCCCGTGTCGCCCACCGGTTGGAGGACGCCGCCGCGACGATGCAGCGCCTTCCTCCCGTCCGGGTCCAGGGCTACGTCAGCAGTTGGCCGCCAATCGTGCGCGAGTATTGGGACGCCTTCGGTTGGGACGAGATGAAGGTCCGGCTCGGCCCGCCGTCCGCCGTCGCCATCGACCAGATGGACGAGGCCTTCGTCTGGCTGCACTGGCTCGAACCGGATGCGGCCCGGATCGCCTGGCTGCGCGCCTGCAAGATGCCCTGGAAGGCTCTGACCATGCGGATGGGAATGGGGCGCACCAGGGCCTGGCAGGAATGGGTGGCGGCGCTGCAGACCATTGCCGTTCGCGTCGGCAAAGCCCCGGAGTCAGGCGACATCCATTTGAAAGGAATGGGAAAAGCCGCGAACAAAAAAGTGCTGAACAACGCGAACAAGATTTGACAATATAGGCAACATGATCGGGAGGGGTGCGCGGGTCGCACCCCCACCTTTCTCCCTGCCAAAGGATCAGCAGCATGCACACCACCGCCGTACGTGGCGAAGTGGCGCTGTGGCGCGCCGTCATCGACCAGGCCATGACCGACGCCACCCTCGGCCTGCTGAAGGGCAAGCCTGGCCGCAGGACGGCGTTCAGGCCGTCGGCGGAGCGGATGCTCCACAAGGATCGTGCTCGCGCCTGGCTGCTCGACATGGGACACGAGTTCCAAGAGGTCTGCGACATGGCCCAGCTCGACGCGGAAGCGGTGCAGGCGGCGGCCCGGCGGCAGATCGATCAGGCCGATTTCCTGTGGGCCTTTGCGGCGCGCAGCCGTGGCGCCGTGCCTTCGCGAAAGCGGGCCGCCGCAGCTGAAATAGCCCTCGCCGCGTGAACGTGGCCGGCGCCGACTAATGCCCTGGAAGCCGCCGGTCCATCGCCCCGCTGGCTGGTCGCCGGCGAAGCGGGTGCGGGTGGATGCCATGGACCGGGAATACGGCACCCAGGCCTGGCGCAAGCTGGCGGCGTCGGTGGTGGCGCGGGACCGTGGCATCTGCCACCTCTGCGGCGAACCCGGTGCCGACACTGCGCATCACCTGGTGCCGAAGCGTCTGGGCGGTGCCGACCACCCGGCCAATCTCCGGGCCATCCACTGCGGTTGCCACAACCGAGTTCATGGGCGGCGCAGTTAGTCGCCTGAGCAACCCGTCTTCCTGATTCAAATTCGGAGCATCAAATGCGGCCGATTCCTGGCTGCGAGGGCTTCTTTGCCACTCGCAATGGAAGGATTCTGTCGACTCGTACCGGCAAAATCAGTGAGATCAGCGCCGGAGAACACAAGGGATACCTACACGTCTGGGTGCGATATGGCCTCGGACGAGCCTCACGTCGTCGGGAGCCCGTCCACAAGCTCGTACTGATGGCGTGGCACGGAGAGAAACCATTCCCGGAGGCCCAGTGCCGGCACCTGAACGGCAACGCCTTCGATAATCGCCCCTGTAATCTGGCCTGGGGAACTTCGAAAGAAAATCGCGCGGATGCGATCCGACACGGTACAGCGGCGTGTTTAAGAACCGGCGAGCGCCACACCGCTGCAAAGCTATCCAATGTCGATGTCGCAGAAATTCGCCGTCGCGGTAGTGACGGAGAGAGGAAGCGGGAC
>CAIOJO010000520.1 GCA_903858635.1 uncultured Telmatospirillum sp.
ATCAACATCATCGACACCCCCGGCCACGTCGATTTCACCATCGAAGTGGAGCGCAGCCTGCGCGTGCTGGACGGTGCCGTTGCGGTGTTCGATTCGGTGGCCGGTGTCGAACCGCAGTCGGAAACGGTGTGGCGCCAGGCCGACAAGTACGGCGTGCCGCGGATCTGTTTCGTCAACAAGATGGACCGCATCGGCGCCGACTTCTATCGCTGCGTCGATATGATCACGGATCGTCTGGGCGCCCGCCCGCTGGTGATGCATCTGCCGATCGGCTCCGAAGCCGAATATGCCGGCCTGGTCGATATCATGCGCAATGTCGCGGTGATCTGGAAAGACGAGAGCCTCGGCGCCGAGTTCGAGGACGCGCCGATCCCGGCCGACCTGGTTGAGCGAACCGCCGCCTACCGCAAGCAGCTCATCGAGATGGCCGTCGAGATGGACGACGCCGCCATGGAGGCCTATCTCGATGGCCGGGAACCCGATGTCGAGACGCTGAGGAAGTGCATCCGCAAGGGCACCATCGCCATGTCCTTCGTGCCGGTCCTGTGCGGCTCGGCCTTCAAGAACAAGGGCGTGCAGCCGCTGCTCGACGCGGTGGTCGATTTCCTGCCGGCCCCGGTCGACATTGCCGCCATCAAGGGCATCAAGGCGGGCACCGACATCGAGATCGAGAAGCATGCGACGGACGATTCGCCGTTCGCCGGCCTCGCCTTCAAGATCATGAACGATCCCTTCGTCGGCTCGCTGACCTTCGTCCGCGTCTATTCGGGCGTCGTCGAATCCGGCAGCTATGTGCAGAACACGGTGAAGGACAAGCGTGAGCGCGTCGGCCGCATGCTGCTGATGCACGCCAATTCGCGTGAAGAGACCAAGGAAGCCCGCGCCGGCGACATCATCGCTTTCGCCGGCCTCAAGGACACCACCACCGGTGATACCCTGTGCTCGATCGATGACCTGGTCATTCTCGAGCGCATGGAGTTCCCGGAGCCGGTGATCGAGGTGGCGGTCGAACCCAAGACCAAGGCCGACCAGGAGAAGATGGGCCAGGCTCTGGCGCGGCTGGCGGCCGAGGATCCGTCCTTCCGCGTCGCCTCCGACCCCGAATCGGGCCAGACGGTGATCAAGGGGATGGGCGAGCTCCATCTGGAAATCATCGTCGATCGCATGAAGCGCGAGTTCAAGGTCGAAGCGAATGTGGGCGCCCCGCAGGTGGCCTATCGCGAGACCATCTCGAAGACCTACGAGTGCGACTACACCCATAAGAAGCAGACCGGTGGTTCGGGCCAGTTCGCCCGCGTCAAGATCCGCTTCGCGCCGAACGAGGCCGGGGGCGGTTTCGTCTTCGAAAATGCGGTGGTCGGCGGGACCGTGCCGAAGGAATATGTGCCGGGCGTCGAAAAGGGCCTGAAGAGCGCCCTGCAGACTGGCGTGCTGGCCGGCTTCCCGATGGTCGATTTCAAGGCGACCCTGTATGACGGCGCCTACCACGACGTCGACTCGAGCGTCCTGGCCTTCGAAATCGCCGCCCGCGCCGCCTTCCGCGAAGGCATCGTCAAGGCGGGTCCGAAACTGCTCGAGCCGATGATGCGGGTCGAAGTGGTGACACCCGAAGACTACATGGGCGACGTCATCGGCGACCTGAACAGCCGCCGCGGCCAGGTCAACGGTATGGACAGCCGCGGCAACGCGCGCGTCATCACCGCGATGGTGCCGCTGGCCAACATGTTCGGCTATGTGAACACCCTGCGTTCGATGAGCCAGGGCCGGGCGCAATACACCATGCACTTCGACCATTATGCCGAGGTGCCGGCAAACGTATCCGAAGAAATCCGCGCCAAACTGGCCGGCTGAACGCATTGGACTGCAAGACGGAGTGGATGAGAAATGGCGAAGGCAAAGTTTGAGCGGACGAAGCCGCATTGCAACGTCGGGACCATTGGTCACGTCGACCATGGGAAGACCTCGCTGACCGCTGCGATCACCAAGGTCCTGGC
>CAIOJO010000521.1 GCA_903858635.1 uncultured Telmatospirillum sp.
GCAGAACCGCTCGAAGCTGATACTGACTTGTTGCCAAGCCTCTTCGACGATTGTCGCCGGAACGACGGCGGCCAATGTGGTAGATTTCTTCATGGCGTTGCTCTCCTTTGCGGATTCGACACCCCGAGCCTACAGGCTCATGGTGAGCAACGCCTGCCCTCCAATTTCAACATCGACCGGGACATCCCCGATGTTTTTATGATTCAAAAGAACGTGTCATCCACAGCACAGCCCCGCTCGATGCGGCAATCGTGACATAATCATTTAACGTCAAGCGCCGCTTTCTCAGGATATAACGGACAGTGGCGCCGACGGTCCTTCCCATGTGCAATCCTGGACCCGGCTGACGAGGCCATCTCTGTGAACAGTGCGGGGCCACAGCGGCTCACCAATCGGCTGAGCAATCGGCTGAGCAATCGTGTCCTGTACGCGGCTCTGCTTCTGCTGACCCTGGCCGGCGGGGCGGTCGGGGCGGCACGGTTCGCGGCCGAACTCGACCATACCCAGCGGCTCCTTACCGAGGGCCTGCGAGCCCGCTCGGTATCCCTCGATGAAAGCTTCCACGTCGCCCAGGTCGCCACCGCCGCCCTCGCCACCGAGATCGGGCAGCGGACCGGTGACACCGCCCCGCGGGACGTCCGTGATCTGCTGCGGATGGCATACAACTCGCGAGGAACATCGGATATCGCCGCCTTCCTTTATGTCCGCGAAAGGCAATCGGCCTGTGCGTCGGCGTCCCCGGCGGAATGCGCCGAATGGCTGGCGGCGGCGCAGGACGGCCCGGCTCCTACCCCCGGAGAGCGGCATTGGACGCCGCCATGGCGCGCCGCCGACGGCGACTGGGCGGTGGCCAATGTCGCGACGGTCGGGTCCGACGGCGCCTTCGTCGCCGCCGTCGTCTCGCTGTCGTCCCTGCGCAAATACACCATCCCCGTCCATTCCGTGGATTCGGTGGTGACCCTGCTGGATGGCCAAGCCGGGGTCCTGGTCGACGGCGACGGCAACCAGACGGTCGGCAACCGCTGGAGATTGGCCGGCGATCGCGGCGCACCGCCGCCCGGCGCCGACAGTCTGGACGAGTGGGCCGGCAAAGTGACCGGAATCGGTGCCGCCTATGTGGCGGTCGATCGTGTCGCCGGTCCCGCCTGGTTCATGATCGCCGAGGTGCCGGCGGACGCCCTGATCGGCGAGGCGGCGGCGGCGACCTCGACCCTTGCCTGCACCATTTTCGCCGTGCTGGTGCTGATGTGGGCCGGAATGCTGGTGATCGAATCCAAGGTGCTGCGACCGGCCCGCGCTGCCGCCGAGAAGTTGGCGGAAACCCTGAACAATCTGGAAGTCACCTTTGCCGCCGTCAGCGACGGCATCGCCCTGTTTGACGCCGACCGCAAGCTGGTCGCCTGCAACAGCAATTTCCGCAACCTGCTGGGGTTGGGCGAAGACGTGGTGTGGATTGGCGGCGATGTCCCCGCCAGCTTGGCCGACCAGAAGCCCGGCGACGGGAACCGGACCTTTCAGTTCAGCCACCCGGACGGGCGATGGGTCGAGGCGCGCTGGCGCGACTGGACCTTCGGCAGCCGCTCCGGGACGGTGTCGGTGCTGACCGACGTGACCGAAGCCCATGGGGCGACGGAACGCCTGCGGGCGGCCAAGAGCCAGGCGGAAGAGGCCTTGGCCTCGCTGCAGAATGCCCAGGTGCAGTTGGTCGAGGCGGAGAAACTGGCCGCCTTGGGCGGTTTGGTGGCCGGCGTCGCGCACGAGATCAACACGCCGATCGGCGTGGCGATGAGTGCCTCCACCAGCCTGACCGAGATGACCCGCCAATTCATCAAGGAGCTCGAGCAGGGAACCGTTCGCCGCAGTTCCTTCGACCGCTACCTGGCGACCATGACCGAGGCGGTGGACCTGGTGGAACGCAATCTCACCCGGGCCAGCGATTTGATCACCCATTTCAAGCAGGTGGCCATCGACCGCACCACCTGCCAACGGCGCCAGTTCGACCTCTGCGACGTGGTCACGGAAATCGTCGCCACCCTGAACCCCACCTTGAAGCGCACCAACTTCCGGGTGCAGGTGGAGATTCCCAAGGGGATCACCATGGACGGCTATCCCGGACCGCTCGGCCAGGTCATTACCAATCTGGTGACCAACGCCGTGCTGCACGCCTTCGAGGATCGTCCCTCCGGGACCATCGGCATCGGCGGATGCCTGGGGCCGGGCGGGGTGACCTTGTTCTGCCGCGACGATGGGGTGGGCATGCCGGCCGCCGTGGTCAAGCGGATGTTCGAGCCGTTCTTCACCACCAAACGTGGCCGCGGAGGGTCCGGCCTCGGCATGCATATCGTCTATTCCCTGGTGAGCGGCCTGATGGGCGGCGAGATCGCCGTCGACAGCCTGCCCGGCGAAGGCACCGAGATCAGGATGACCCTTCCCCTGCAAGCCCCCCAATCGGCGGGCACAACGACCGAATTCCTTGAACGAGCCGAACAATACGGGTGATTGCCATGTCCAGCGACGAGATCATCTCGGTCATCGACGATGACGACGACGAGCGTCTGCCCCCCGGCCTCAATCCTTGGCGCGTCCTGGTGGTCGACGACGACGAGGAGGTGCATGCGGTGACCCGCGTCGCCCTTGGCAACTTCCACTTCAAAGGACGGCCGCTGTCGATCAATTCCTGCTATTCGGCCCGCCAGGCCTACGCCTATCTGCTGGGCGACCCGCAAGTCGCCTGCATCCTGCTGGACGTGGTGATGGAGGACGAGCATGCCGGCCTGTCCCTGGTCCGCCGCATCCGGGACGAACTGGGCAACCATCAGGTCCGCATCGTCCTGCGCACCGGACAGCCGGGCTACGCCCCGGAAATCGATGTGATCCAGTCCTACGACATCAATGACTACAAGGCCAAGACCGAGTTGACGGTCACCCGGCTGACCTCGACGGTGATCACCGCGCTGCGCTCCTACGAACAGCTCACCACCATCGAGGATCATCGGCGTGGCCTGGAGATGGTGATCCGGGCTTCGGCGGATTTGTTTTGTGAGCGCAACGTCCGCGACTTCGCCGCCGGCGTGGTGACTCAGCTGGCCGCCCAGATCGGCGTGCCGGCCGAAGGGGTGCTGTGCACCGCGATGGAAGACGACGAGCTGATCATCCTGGGTGGTGCCGGCCGGTTCTCCGATTACCTGTGCAAGCCGTTGGCCAAACTCGGCCAGCCGGACATCGAGAGCGCGGTGCGCCAGGCGTTCCACCGCAGGGAGCATGTCCGTCTGCCCGACAGCACGGTGTTCTACCTGGAATCGGCCACGGCGCGGCCGGCGGTGGTCTATGTCCGGGGCGTCGGCTGTGCCGTGGACGGCCAGCAATCCCTGCTCCAGCTGTTCTGCATGAACATCGCCCTGGGCTTCGAAACGGCCCAGTTGTTCGAGCAGCTGAAGGCCACCGCCTATGTCGATTCCCTGACCAAATTGCCCAATCGCGCCGGCTTCGCCCAGGCCGTCGCCCCGATGGCGGCGGCCCAGCCCATCCTGGTCGCGGTGCTCGACGTCGACCAGTTCCACGCGGTCACCGGGCAGTTGGGATTCCATGTCGGCGACCACCTGTTGAAGGCGGTTGCCCAGCGCCTGCGCGTGGTGTTTCCCGACGCCTTGTGCATCGGCCGCCTATCCTCGGATCAGTTCGCCCTGGCCCTGCCGGCGGCGGAAGCCGCGACCCTGACCGACCGCGTCAATGAAAGTTTCGATGTTCCGGTGGCCTTCGCCGGGCTGGATGCCAGCATCGCCATGACCGGCGGCTTCGCCACCTCGCTGGACAGCGCGACCGGCGACGGCGAGGTCCTGCTGCGCGAAGCGACGCGGGCGATGAAGGAGGCGAAGCGACGGGCCCGGGGCCGGGTGCTGCCCTACGACGCGATGCTGGAAGGCCAGAACGACAAGCATCTTGGCCTGATGAACGACCTGCGCCGCGCCGTCAAGGCCGAGGAGATCGTTCTCTTTTTCCAGCCGAAGGTGGAACTGCACAGTGGCCGGGGCTGCGGCGCCGAGGCCTTGGTGCGGTGGCATTCGTCCAAGCACGGCTTGATGTTCCCCGGCGCCTTCGTTCCCATCGCCGAGGTCAGCGGCCTCATCATTCCGCTTGGGAAACGGATCTTCGAACTGGGCTTGCGGCAACATCGGGCCTGGGCCGAACAGGGCCTCGAGGTGCCCACGGCGATCAATGTCTCGGCGGTGCAAATCCAGCAAGCCGATTTCCTGACCGTGGTCGACGAGTTGCTGGAGCGGGTCGGCGGCGGCAGCGAAGGCATCGAGGTCGAAATCACCGAGACCAGCCTGCTGGCCGATGACGAACGGATCTTCACCAATCTGAAGGGGCTGCGCGACCGCGGCTTCGGATTGGCCCTCGACGACTTCGGCACCGGATACTCGTCGCTCAGCCACCTGCACCTGCTGCCCCTGACCACGTTGAAGATCGACCGCCGGTTCGTCACCACCGTGACCGAGCCCGACCGCTCGCCGATCCTGGTGGCGGCGATCGTCCGGGTCGCCCGCTCGATGGGGATGGAGGTGGTGGCCGAGGGTGTCGAGACGGATGAGCAGTCGCGACGGCTGCGCGAACTCGATGTCGACGTCGCCCAGGGCTTCCTGTTCGGCCGGGCCATACCGGCCGGCCCGTTCGTCAGCTGGTGGTCGGCCCATAATCCGCCGCTGCCGCATCAGGCGGCGGCGCCGGCGTCAATCCACCGCGCGCAGGGATTCGAGTAGCTCGCCCAGGTCGCCGCACATCGTCAGCCATGCCTCGCTCACCGCCCCGAGCTCGGCGGCGGCCGGCTGGCTGGGGCGGTTGGCCGAATCCGGCCCGACGCCCTGGCCGGCCTGGGCGATGCTGTGGGCTTGTTCGGCCGCACGGTGCATCCGCGGCAGGATGATCATCTGCAGATGCTGGGCGATGGCGTCCAGCTCGGCTTTGCGTTCATCGGCCCGTCGCCGTTCCAGCGCGGCCAGTGCCGCCCGATGGGCCTCCGCCTCGCGGTCGGCCTTTTCCCGTGCCTCGCGCTCCCGGACGAAGGCCATCAGGGTATCGAAAGTGCGCAATCCGGCAATCACCGTGGTGAACATCCGGTCGGCGGTCAGCTTGGACTTGGCCCGGTAGTTGTCGATGTCGTATTCCAGGAGCACGGTTCGTTCCGGCGCCGCCCCGGGCTGCCCGGTGCGCAGCACGATCCTGACATTGCGATTGCACAGATCCTGGCGGATGCGGTGCACCAGCCGCAGGCCGGCGTCCTCGGTTTCCATCACGACATCCAGGAGGATCAGCGCGACGCCCGGATGCTCGCGCAGCAGGGCTTCCGCCTCGGCCGCCGTATAGGCGTCGAGCAGGCGCACCGGCCTCGACTTGAAGGTCATACTGGCCAGCAGCATGCGGGTCAGCGCATGGACGTCGTGATCGTCGTCGACCACCAGGATCAGCCACGGCTCGGCGAACGACGCCGGGCGATGGCCGGATTCCTCGGCGGCAAAGCGGATCTCGTCGGCTACCCCTGGCTGTCCCGTCGGCATGGCATGTTTTCTCTTATCTGTAAGGTCCGTTCCGGTGCGGAACCGGTCGCTGGAGCAACCATTGAGATACTCGCCGATAACCGGCATACAGTTAGATTTCGGTGACGGCAGATTGCTCTAGAAATGGGCCGTCAGGGTTCCGAAGACGCGGCGTTCGAGCGGGATGCCGGCACCGCGCTCGAGGGTCCGGGCCTGGGTCAGCTGGTCGACGGTGAGTCCCAGGTACAGATACTTGTTCAGGTCGTAGCCGATATGCGTGTCGACCGTCGCGTAGGGTTTGGTGGTCACCGGGAAATAGCTGTAATTGTTGGCGATTGAAAACCGCCAATCCTGGTAATGTGAGTGCCATCCGCCACGAACATCGAATTCCCAGGCACCAAGGGTATACCCTATTCCGCCGGTTATGCTGTGCATCGACGTCGCGTCATTGTAAATGCTGAAGGGCTCCGCCAAGACGGTGGTGCCAGATGCCGATTTGTAATGGTCACTAATGCTCGAATATTTATAGCCCAGGTTCCACCGGAAGGCCGTCCCCGGCCGGCTCTTGGCGCTCAGCTCCACCCCGGTCTCGTTGCTTGCGCCGGTGTTGGTGCTGATCAGGCCCTGGGCATTGGCGGCAATCAGGAAGTTGAACAGGTCGTCATTGGTCTGGCGGAAGACGGCGGCCCGGAAGACCGCGTCCAGGGCCGAGACGGTGCGGTCGTAGTCGAGTTCGTAATTCGTCACCTGCGTGGCCCGGGTGCCGGGATCGCCGGATAGGAGAAACGCGCCGGGGATCTGCATGCCGAGCACGTCGAGGCTGGGCAGCTGGTAGCCACGGCTGACCAGCGCCCTGATCACGTCGAGGTCGGTCGCCTGGAACACCAGGCCCGAGTTGAAACTGGTCGCCTCGACCGTACGATTGTTGTAATCGGCGGCGGTGAAAGTGGTTTCCGGGACCACCCCGCCCTTGATGCCGAGCTCCAGGTAGTCGTAACGGACGGCATTGTTCAACGACAACCGCGATAACACCTGCCAGTCCCACATCACTCCGGCCGAGTATGTATTATAGAAGTCTGTGCTTCCGTTAGAGAACTGTCCATTTGCTTCGTTATACTTGTATTCGCCGCTCAGCCGGATGGTGTGATCGGTGCCGATCTTGAACAGATCGCTGAACCGCAGATCGCGGGTCGTGCTGACCGCCGACTGCGGCAGGATCGGGAAGTCGAATTTCCAGCGGGTCCAATAGAGATCGAAATCGGCCAGACCCACCGCCGTATTCGAAGTGAGGCGCCCCCGCAAGGACCAGGTCCGGTCCGATTCCCATTGCAGATCGGCGGGAAAATTCCTCTTCATGGTGCCGGTATAGCCGTTCAACGAAACGATCGTATCCTCGGTCAACCGCAGGCGGCCGTCGAAATTGGCCGTTCCGTCCTGCGGCTTGAAGCTGGGGAGCAGGGCGAACTCGGGCGCGGCCTGCTTGTCGTATTCATTGGCCTGAAAGCCGCCGGCCGAAAGCCGCAGACCGTAGCTGTCGGGCGCCATGGCGGTCGCCACCACCGAGCCCTCTTTCAGGTCCTGGCTCCCCAGCCGCAGGGTCGCCGCATTGACCGGATCGTAGAGCGGATCATAGGTGATGATATTGATCACGCCGCTGGCGGCATTGAAGCCGAACAGCGCCGCGGTCGGCCCTTTGACCACCTCGATCTGGCGAATCTCGTCCAGCTGAACCGGGATGGCCGCCCAGATGACGTCGCCGAAAAAGTCTTCGTAGATCGGTTGGCCGTTGATCAGCACCAGCAGTCTGGGGTTCCACGGCTCGTCGAAACCGCGAATCGACAGCTCGGGTTCGTCGAACGCGCTGCGGCGGAAATCGATCCCCACCAGATACTGAAGCACGTCGGGAATATTGTCGGCGCCGGAGCGGCGGATGTCGTCCTGGGTGACGATCTCCATATTGGCCGGCACCTCGGACGCCTTTTGCGGCTTGCCGGTGGCCGAGGTGGTCACCGGTTCGCCGAAGATATCCTCCAACTTGCCGTAATTCACCGTCTGGGCGACGGCAGGCAGCGCCATGACCAGGAAGCCGACGCAGGCCGTCGACAGGAGATACTTCCTCATGGCGCCCCTGCTCACTTCTCGGTAATCAACATTTTGAAATTGGGATCGAATTCGACCCCGGTCGCCTGCGCGACGGCACGGCTGACATAGATCGTCACCTTCGGCTGGGTTTCCACCGCCGTCAGACAGGCCCCGGCAATGACGCAGGAGACGTCGCTGCCGACGGTCAACACCGTGCCATTGACGGCGCGCGCGGCGCGGGCCTGCTCCGGCGTATTGACCAACACGGCAAAGGCGCCGGCGGCATCGCCGGCCGCCCCTTCCGACACCGCCATCTTGCCGAGGGAAGAGCGGGCCGCCGCCAGATCCGCGGCGCCACCGACCACCACCACCTTGGCGTCGCGCGCCGGCTTGTGGGACAGAAAGTCGAAGGTCTTGGCGACGATCTGAATCGCCTTGGCATCCAACGGGCCCTGCGCCGCCATCGCCGACCCGGTCACTTCGACGGCGACAATCGCCATCGCCAGGATCGGGACACTACGGCGCATGGTTCCCCCAATATCGGCGGTCCAGACCACCAAGCCCAGACGCATTCGCCAGAGCAAATATGTCGATCCGAGGTAGCGTTAAGTCCATCTGAGCGGTTTCAACTCATAACGCATCGCCAACTTAGTGACAACATGAAATATTTCTGCAATACGCGGCCTATAACAACATACATTTGCCCGGATAAATATCGACGCATTCACTAATAGTATTTTCGTTTAGTGGGGCGGGCGTCCGAGCGCGTGAAGAATTCAGTGGCGCCGGCTTCCAGCCGGCGTACCGGCGAAACCGGCGCCACCAAACCAATTCATTCACAGCCTCTCCCGCCCGCTATGCCGCGCGGCGACGCCCGATCGATCCGGGGCCTGCGGATCGGCGAAAGGTTATCCACACCAAGGATTTCGGCGACATTTCGCAAGGGATAGCGCGGACAAATCCGCTGTATCTCAAAGGGTTTTCAACTTTTATTGATCGTGACATTTGTCACAACCTCATTTCCTTCACGGCAAAAGTATATATCTGCACAAACATCCGTCTACCCTTGGTTGACGTCGCGAATTTATTGAATTAGGCATCATTGATAAGCACAACATAAGAGGGGGAAACAATGAATTCGGTCGGCCGGCCTTGGCTTTGGATGATACTGTTATGTCTGTCGGGCGGCTTGGCCGTCCTGTTCCGCTGGGCGGAGGTTCCCGCCGCGTTGCTGCTGGGGCCGATGGTCGCGGCGATGGGCTTCGCCCTGTTTGGGGCGCGCATCCGCATGCCGCGCTGGAGTCTGGTCGGTGCCCAGGCGATCATCGGCTGTCTGGTGGCCCGCCTGGTGACCAGCGGTCTGGTGACGACGGTGGCCAATGATTGGCTGGTCATGCTGCTGGCGGTGCTCACCACCGTGCTGGCCGGCGCCGTCGTCGGCTGGGTCTTGATGCGCTTCGGCAATCTGCCGGGGATGACGGCGGCCTGGGGCTCGGTGCCCGGGGCGGCGTCGACCATGGTGTCGATGGCCGAGGAATTCGGCGCCGATCCGCGGCTGGTCGCCTTCATGCAGTATTTCCGCCTGATCCTGGTGGTCGGCAGCGCCTCGCTGGTGTCCCGGCAGTTGCTCGGCGTCCCCACCGTGGCGGCCCTGGCGCCCAGCGCCGTGGTCCTGGCCACCCCGCTGGTACCGCTGCTGGTCACTCTCGCCATTGCCGGCGGTGCCATGTGGCTGGCCCGGCGCATCCGCTTTCCCACTTGCGCCATCCTGCTGCCGGCCGTGTTGGGCGGCTTCCTGCAGGCCAGCGGCACCATGGCGGTGACCTTGCCGCCTTGGCTGCCGGAGATCGCCTATGGGCTGATCGGCTGGTATGTGGGGCTGTCGTTCAACCGGCAGATCGCCCTGCACGCCCTCAAGGCCATCCCGCAATTGGCGTTCTCCACCTTCGGGCTGATCGGGCTGTGCGCCGGTTCGGCCTGGATGCTGACCTGGCTGCTGAAGGTGGACGGGCTGACCGCCTATCTGGCCACCACCCCGGGCGGCATCGATTCGGTGACGGTCATCGCCGCCGGCAGCCAGGCCGATGTTCCCTTCGTTCTCGCCATCCAGACCATGCGGTTGTTCATCGTACTGGCGATCGGTCCGGCCCTGGCCAAACTGATCGCCGGAATGGGAGCGCGGCGCCTCGCCGTGGAGGGTATCGGCCCCGACGGATTTGCCGGCTAGCGAGGTGATGATGGAGCGCCATGCCACCGCCACGCCAATCCTGCCGACGGCACGCAATGGGATGATCGACGACCCGCGGACCGACCGCCAGGACGAGGCGGCCCCGGTGCGGCCGCCAGAACCCTGACCGCCCACCGCAGCTGGATCCACGGTGAACCGCCGGTCAGCGACCTGCTGGCCGACCCGATCGTCCAGCTGTTGATGCGCCGCGACGGCGTGGCGGCGGAGGATCTGCTGGCCTTGATCGACGACGCCAGAAAGCCGGAAAAGGCCGCAAAGGTGTAATATCGGGTGGCGCGGGTCGGGGAGAAGCAAGGGGCGCTCCCTGGCCGAGACCACCGGGAAGGGGTGCCATGACCGACATCGATGCCGTCAAAGCGGAAATCAAGAAGCTGAGCGTCCAGGCGACACAAGCCAAGATGGACCTGCACGACCTGTCCGAGGAGTTGCCCACCAACTGGGAACGGATCCCGGAGGTGGCGCAGCGCTGTCATGAGTTGCATGCCCGTCTGACGGAAGCGCGCCAGAGGCTGAAGGCCCTGGCAGGGTGACGCCCTGATCGCCGATTTCCGGCGCGATTAGAGTCGATCGCTCACCGAGAATGTGAAAGTGTCGTTGCAGGCGGCGTGCAAGTGACCAAATCTGACAGAGGCCGGCTCCCGATCGCACCGGCATCGTCGTCGCAGGAACGACACAGCCAGGGCAGTTGAGATTATGGACGAGCAAAATCTTTCACAAGACGACGTTTCGCGGCTGCTGTCCGAGCCGTCGGTCGACGTCCGGGTCGAAACGGCCGGAAAGCTGGCCACTTTGCTCGACCATGGCAAGCTGTCGGCCAACGAGCGGCAATTGGCGATGGAGATCTTTCGCCTGATGGTCTGCGACGCCGAAGCCCGGGTGCGCCAGGCGCTGGCGGTGAATCTCCGGCAAAGCGCCGCCTTGCCCCACGACGTGGCGATCACCTTGGCCCAGGACGTGGATACGGTGGCGCTGCCGATCCTGCAGTTCTCCAAGGTGTTGACCGACTCCGACCTGGTGGAAATCGTCCACAGCCAGAATGTCGCCAAGCAGGTCGCCATCGCCCGCCGCTCCGAGGTGTCGTCGCTGGTGTCCCAGGCCTTGGTCGACACCGGCAATCAGGAGGTGGTGGTCAATCTGGTGGCCAACGAGGGCGCCGACATCTCCGAGCGGGCGCTGCAGAAGGTGATCGACGAATTCGGCGACACCGCGGCGGTCCAGGATCCGCTGGCGCGGCGCGCCCGGTTGCCGGTGACGGTGGCCGAGCGCCTGCTGACCATGGTGTCCGACCAGTTGCGCGAAGTTCTGGTCTCGCACCACCACCTGGCCGACAATGTCGCCGCCGGCATCATTACCCAGAGCCGCGAACGCGCCACCATCACCTTGTCGGCCGGCGCCGACCGGGACGACGTCGAAGGGCTGGTGCGGCATTTGATCGACAACGGGCGATTGACCCCGTCGATCGTCCTCAGGGCCGCCTGCATGGGGGATATGGCTTTCTTCGAAACGGCCGTGGCCCAGCTGGCGGGGGTGCCGATGGACAATGCGCTGAAGCTGATTCACGATCCCGGCCAGCGCGGCTTCCAGGCCATCTATGGCAAGGCCGGCCTGCCCGAGGGGCTGTTCCCAGCTTTCCGCTGCGCCATCGAGGTGGCCCGCGAGAACAAGTTCGACGGCGGCGAACTGGATCGCGAACGCTACGGTCGCCGGATGATCGAGCGGATCCTGACCCAATACGAAGAACTGGGCGTCACCTTCGCCTCGGCCGATCTCGAATACCTGCTGACCAAGATGAACCAGGTGCCGATGCGGCCGGCCGATCGTCCCTAGCCCGCATTTCTCACCGAAGTCCGTTGTCCAAAATTTTCTTTGATCGCGGCGGCGGGCGCGTAGGGGGGTACGGATAGGCGTGCTTCTGTCGGCCGCCGC
>CAIOJO010000522.1 GCA_903858635.1 uncultured Telmatospirillum sp.
GCCTTGGCCAGAGGCAGGACGGCCTCCGGCGGATTTTCTTCTTCGTCCTTAAAGGTGTAGCTTTCACCCCGGCCGAGCGCTTCGTACTTACCTGCGCCATAGCAGTGGTAGTTCAATATGTCGACGCCATTCAGTTTCTCGGCGTACTCCCGCAAGAACTCTGTAAATAAGGCAAAGTCCTTCTCGGAATCATTGAACCCGGGAACGACCGGAATATGGATGCGTACGTTTGCGCCAGCCTCGAATAGCTTCTTTATATTCCTCAGTATCGGCTCGAGCGGCCAGCCGATCGTGGCCTCATGCTTTTCCGGCTGGAGCGACTTGAGATCGACGATGAACAAGTCGATATGATCGAGCAGCGGCTCGATGACCTCCCAGCGTTTGGGAAAACACGAGGTTTCGATGGCGACGTGCACATCGGCGGCCTTCAGCCTCCGTGCCAATTCAAGGACGAAGGCGGGATAGGTCAGAGGATCGCCGCCGCTGATGGTCACGCCGCCGCCGCTATTCTGATAGAAGGGCTGATCGGACAAGGCCTCGCGGAGGATTTCCTCGATCGACATTTGCTGTCCGGCGATCGCTCTCGCCTCGGTCAGGCACACCGCCACGCAGCGCATGCAGCGCTGGCAAACACTGCGGTCCAGTTCGAGCCTTGGCCGACCATCTTCGCCCCGAACCAGATGGCTGCCGCCCGAAGGACAAACTTCGGCGCAACGGCCACAGCTCACGCAGCGCGACTGATAATAATAATACTCTTTCCGCGCATCATGCGTCTCAGGGTTATGGCACCACGGACATCTCAGGGGACATCCCTTCAAGAAAATCGTCGTCCTGATCCCGGGCCCGTCCTGTAAACTGAAGCGCTGTATTTCAGTGATGAGCGGACTCCTCACCGCTGTTGTCTCAGACACGGGAGCATGTGCTGAGGCATCAGCCACAACAGTGGGCCTCGAGTTGGTTTTTTCATGCTGATCCGATCTTAAAGACATGAGCACAACTCTAAAGCTCCTGGTCGATCGCAACAATTGGTGCGAACCCCTAGTGGGTAAGGAATTGTCCTATGGGCCATACGACGCCCCGTCAGGCGTGCAACGGCGGAACGGACCGTCGCGTGCCGCCGGTCGTCGGCAACGAGAACCAGCGACATTCGCGGCAGTGGGTGTTGTTGAGCATGGTCAGATGCACCAGATCCTTGGCTGACTTGGTGCCCAGCTTGCTCATCAGACGGGCCCGATGGGCCTCGACCGTCTTCGGGCTGATGGTCAGCACCCGGGCGATCTCCTTGCTGCTTTGGCCAGCCACCACCAGTTCGAGAATCTCTTTCTCCCGCAGCGACAGATTCTCGAGCCAGCCCTCGTATTTCTGCTTCTGATTCTGCGCTTCCAGACGCTCGCGGCTAAGCAGCAGGGCGGAATTGACCGCATCGACCAGATCCTGATTGCGGTAAGGCTTCTGCAGGAAATCGATCGCCCCTTTCTTGATCGCATGGGCGCCCATCTGGGCATCGCCATAGGCGGACAAGAAGATGACCGGCAAGGGAAAGTTGCTGTCGCAAAGGGCAGCCTGCAACTGAAACCCGCTCATATGCTGCATGCGAACGTCAAGAACGACGCAGCCATAAGAATGGGTGACCCCGGCATCGAGGAACGCCTGCGCCGAATCATATGTTTCGACTTGCAGGGAAATAGAATTGAACAACCACTTCAGAGATTCGCGAACTGACTGCTCGTCATCGATGACGAATACACGTGGAGCGCTACAGGACATGACGTCACCTCCCACCCGCATCTTGTGTCGAAAGGCTGTCCGCTGAGACAACCGACGGGAGGGGGCGAAAACGCCATCGCGTGACAACGCGCTGCGATCGGCTGCTTCCTCTCCGCCGCCTTCGGCCGGGCATCTATTGGACCAGCTTCCTAAGGCAGGACCAACGCTACAGAGTCGCCACCGAAAATTCAATATCGAAATTGTGGATATAAAGTATATTTCCGTCATTGGAAGACTGAAAATCGACAATGCAAGAAGAGGCATTGACTAAATCGTCATTTTTTTCGTGGTCGAACGGGGCTGGTAAATTTCACCTTTTGGTAAAAACACCCCATCTTCACCAGCCTGCCGTCCTGCACCATAAGCTCTTCGCCACCCACACAATATACAATATATATCAGCATGTTATCGTGATACTGCGGTGCCCTGACGGCGTGCCCTGGCACCGCTTGGCACGGTCCTTGCGGATTTGATCACGCCATGCAGATGGGCATGACCCTTGGGCGGCGGATGGCTCCGCCACGGGAAAGAATTACGGCAACGGACATCCACAGGGATTCCGAAATGGAGGAATTACTTTGGCTTTGTTAGAACGCGCCGAATGGTACGACATCGCTCGTGCCACCAACTGGACCCCCACATACGTGACCGACTCGGAGCTCTTTCCCGATGTGATGAGCGGAGCTCAGGGTGTGTCGGCGGAAAAATGGGAGGTCTACGACGAGCCGTACAAAACGTCCTATCCGGAATATGTCCGCGTGCAGCGCGAGAAGGATGCCGGCGCCTATTCGGTGAAGGCGGCGCTGGAACGCAGCCGGATGTTCGAGAATGCCGATCCCGGCTGGCTGTCGATCCTCAAGTCGCATTACGGCGCGATCGCCCTCGGCGAGTATGCGGCGATGAGCGCCGAGGCGCGCATGGCCCGCTTCGGTCGCGCGCCGGGCATGCGCAACATGGCCACCTTCGGCATGCTCGACGAGAACCGTCACGCCCAGTTGCAACTCTATTTCCCCCACGAGCACTGCCCGAAGGACCGTCAATTCGATTGGGCTCACAAGGCCTACCATTCGAACGAATGGGGCGCCATCGCCGCCCGCCATGCCTTCGATGACCTGTTTCTGGCCCGCAGCGCCACTGACATCGCGGTGATGCTGACCTTCGCCTTCGAAACGGGTTTCACCAACATGCAGTTCCTCGGCTTGGCAGCCGACGCCGCCGAGACCGGCGACTTCACCTTCTCCAGCCTGATTTCCAGCATCCAGACCGACGAATCGCGTCATGCCCAGATCGGTGGTCCCGCCCTGCAGGTGCTGATCACCAATGGCCGCAAGGCCGAGGCGCAGAAGCTGGTCGACATGGCCATCGCCCGCGCCTGGCGCATCTTCAGCCTGCTGACCGGGCCGGCCATGGACTACTACACGCCCTTGGAACACCGCAAACAGTCGTTCAAGGAATTCATGCAGGAATGGATCGTCGGGCAGTTCGAGCGCAGCCTGATCGATCTCGGCCTCGATCTCCCCTGGTACTGGGACAAGATGATCGCCGAGTTCGAGTACCAGCATCACGCCTATCACCTGGGTGTCTGGTTCTGGCGGCCGACCGTCTGGTGGAACCCGGCAGCCGGCATGACTCCCGACTGTCGCGACTGGCTCGAGGAAAAATACCCGGGGTGGAACGACACCTTTGGAAAGTGCTGGGACGTCATCATCGACAATCTGCTGGCCGGCAAGCCGGAATTGACGTTGCCCGAGACCCTGCCGATCGTTTGCAACATGAATCAGCTGCCGATCTGTGCGATCCCCGGCAAGGGCTGGAACGTGCAGGACTATCCGCTCGACTACAACGGGCGCAGCTATCACTTCAATTCCGAGATCGACCGTTGGATCTTCCAACAGGATCCGGTGCGTTACCGCGACCACATGACGGTGGTCGACCGCTTTCTCGCCGGCCAGATCCAGCCGGCGAATCTGGCCGGCGCCCTCCTGTATATGGACCTGGCCCCCGGCGAAATCGGCAGCGACGCGCACCAATACGCCTGGGTCGAGGCGTATCGAAACACCCCACGCAACAAGAGGATCGCCTAAGCGGCGGCAGCATCTCGGAGGATGGCAATGGCGATGTTTCCGGTGATTTCCAATTTTCAATACGACTTCGTGCTGCAGCTGGTCCCGGTCGATAGCGAGAACAGCATCGACGAGGTGGCCGCTGCCGCCGCTTACCATTCGGTGGGGCGCCGGGTGGCGCCACAACCGGGCAAAGTGGTGCGCGTCCGTCGGCAGGGTGCGGTGGAGTTCTTTCCGCGCACCGCCCGCCTCTCTGAGACGGACATCAAACCGATGGAAACCCTCGAATTCATCTTCTGCGATGCATGAGCAGATCATGGCGTTCGAAAAAGTCGGCACCCTCGACGACCTGTGGGAAGGCGATATGACCGAGGTCGAGATCAACGGTCAGCTGATTCTGCTGGTCTGGCCGGAAGGCGGCGAGATCCGTGCCTATCAGGGCGTCTGCCCGCATCAGGACATTCCCCTGTCGGAAGGGAAATTCGACGGCAAGGTGGTGATGTGCCGCGCCCACCAATGGACCTTCGACGGCAAGACCGGACGCGGCATCAATCCCGGCGACTGCCGCTTGGCCGAGTATCCGGTCAAGCTCGACGGCGACGACATCTACGTATCGGTGGAAGGGGTCGAACCCCTGTTCGCCCACCCCTGAACCGATGGAGAAAACGATCTTGCTCACTCCGAAAACGGCAGATGGCTTCCGCAACAACCGGGTCGGCCCGGTGCTGCGCGCCAGCGGCATCACCGAGGGCGTCATCGAGGCGGCCGAAGAAGACAATCCGGGTAAGGATATCCGAGTCGACGACAAAGTCGCCTATGTGCGCATCGACACCGAAGGCGAACTGGTGCTGCGCCGTGCAACCTTGGAGCGCACCCTCGGCCGTCCGTTCCGCATGTCGGAGCTGGAGGTCAACCTCGCCTCCTTCGCCGGCCGTATCGAAACGACCGACGATTACGTGCGCTTCTACTACGAAAAAACACTCTGACCGGCGGAGACTCCACGTGACCCAAGCTGAAACCCTCAAGCCCCTGAAGACTTGGAGCCATCTCGCGGCGCGGCGGCGCAAGCCCAGCGAATACGAGATCGTGTCGACCAACCTGCATTACTCGACCGACAATCCCGACGCACCCTTCGAGCTGGATCCCAACTTCCCCATGGCGCAGTGGTTCAAGCGCTACCGCAATGCCTGCCCGCTGAAGCATGGCGACTGGGATGCCTACCGCGACCCCGACGAAATCGTCTATCGGACTTACAACATGCTGCAGGACGGCCAGGAGACCTATGTCTATGGCCTGTTCAATCAGTTCTCGGAGCGTGGCCACGACGCCCTGCTCGACCGCAACTGGGCCACCAGCCTGGCCCGCCTCTACACGCCGGCACGCTATCTGTTCCATGCCCTGCAGATGGGCTCGGCCTATCTGGCCCAGATCGCCCCGGCTTCGACCATCTCCAACTGTGCCGTCTACCAGTCAGCCGACGCTTTGCGCTGGCTGACCCATACCGCCTATCGCACCCGCGAGCTGGCGAAGACCTTCGACGATGTCGGCTTCGGCCGCGAAGAGCGGCGCATCTGGGAGCAGGACACGGTCTGGCAGGGCTTTCGCAAACTGATCGAAATGGCTCTGGTGGCCTGGGACTGGGGCGAGTGCTTCACCGCGATGAATCTGGTGGTGCGCCCCGCCATCGAGGAGGCCGTCCTGCGCGGTCTCAGCGAAGCCGGACGGCATAACGGCGACACCCTGCTCGGGATGCTGTGCGACGCCCAGTTGGCCGATGCTCAGCGGCACCGCCGGTGGGCCGGCGCCCTGGTGCAAATGGCCCTCGGCGAAGACGGCAATCGGGCCGTGCTGGAAGGTTGGGTGGCCAAATGGCAGCCTTTGGCCGATACCGCCATCGACGCCTACGGCGCGGCCTTGCCCGAGGCGCCCGGCCTTGACGTCCGGGCCCGCAACGCCGTTCGGGAATTTCACCAGAGCATCGGCCTCTGACCCCGGGGACGGATGGCACCATGGAGCACAAGATTGTGATCGAGGGCGGAGACGGGTTCACCGTCTCCGCCGAGGAAGACACGCTATTGCGCGGGGCACTCCGCGCCGGCATTGGCTTCCCCCACGAATGCAGCGTCGGAGGGTGCGGCGGCTGCCGCTTCGACCTGGTGACGGGAGAGATGGATACCTTGTGGGCGGAAGCCCCGGGGCTGTCGGAGCGGGACCGCAAGCGCGGCAAACGGCTGGCCTGCCAGTCGCGGCCCCGTGGCGACTGCACCATTCGCGTCCGTTGCGCCGACGAGTATCGGCCGGCGGTGGCCCCGCGGCGTCTGCAGGCCCGGCTGCAGGCGAAGCGCCAGCTGACGCCCGACATGATCGAGCTGACGTTTTGCGCCGACCAACCCGCCCTGTTCCTGCCCGGACAATATGCCTTGCTCTACCCGCCGGCGACGACCGGGGCCCGGGCCTATTCGATGTCCAACCTGTCCAACGCCGGCGGCTTATGGCAATTCGTCATTCGCCGCGTCGAGGGCGGTCGGGGCAGCACCGCCCTGTTCGACCATCTCGGCATCGGCGAGGCACTGGTCCTCGACGGCCCTTACGGCCACGCCTTTCTGCGCGCCGACAGCCGTCGCGAGATCGTCTGCATCGCCGGCGGCTCGGGGTTGGCGCCCATGGTGTCGATCGCCCGGGCCGCCCTGGCGCAAGGGGCGACGCCGCGGCTGCATTTCTTCGACGGCGCACGGAAAGAGGCGGATCTCTGCGCCAAGGACATCCTCGACGCGATACCGGGAACAGGCACCCAGCTCACCTACACGCCGGTGCTGTCGGCGGTCGATGGCGGGGATGAATGGGCCGGTGCCCGCGGTTTCGTCCATGCCGAGGTCGAACGCAGGCTGCCCCTACCGCTGGACCAATACGAATTCTACTTCGCCGGTCCGCCGCCGATGATTGAAGCCCTGCAGACCCTGCTGATGATCGGTCATCACGTGCCGTATCAGCAAATCCACTTCGATCGCTTTGTCTGAAAGGAAGTCGCCGCGGCTCTTGCCTCGCACCGGTTGCAAATTTGCTTTCGTTTTCTTCGACGGTGTCCCTAGACTCACCGAAAACAACGGGTATCCCGCATGACGGAAACCTACCCGGATATCGATGGAGGCGACGACATGACCAGCCGGCCGGACGAGGCGGGGCTCAATCGGCCATCGCCAGTCAAAGCGAACGCGTCTGGCCGCAAGGCACAGTCGGGAATTCGCGTGCCGGACATCCACGATCTCGCCAAGCGGCTGCGCTTTGCTCCGCAGCAGGGCCGGATCTGGCTGGATGATCAGCGGATGATGCTGATGCATGTGAGTTCTCTCGGCGCCTTGCGCCAGGAACTGATCGAAAGCCTGGGCACCGAGACGGCGCGCGGCCTGATTACCCGGATCGGCTACCATGCCGGGGCCCGTGACGCGGAAATGACCAAGAAGCTGCGGGCGGCGTCCAATATTTACGACAACTTCATGGCCGGACCGCAGTTGGTCTCGCTGGAAGGGGTGGTTCATTGCGAACCGATTGCCCTGGACATCGACGTTGGCTGTGGCCGCTATTTCGGTGATTTCCACTTGGTCGACTGCTTCGAAGCCGAAGCGCATATGGCCAGCTATGGCGTCGGCAACGAAGCAGTGTGCTGGATGCTGGTCGGTTACGCCTGCGGCTATACCAGCACCTTCATGGGACGACCGATCCTATGGCGGGAATTCGAATGCCGCAGCATGGGGCACGAGAAGTGTCGCGTCGTCGGCAAGCCGGTCGAGGAATGGGACGACGCCGAAGACGATCTGCGCTTCCTGCAGATCGGCGATTTCGTCAAATGGACCATCGAGCCGAAGGCCCCGCTGCCGGCCACCGCGCGGCTCGCCACCAAGAATCCGGTCACTCCCGACAACAGCTTCGGCATGGTCGGCATCTCGAGCGGCTTCAATACCGTCTGCCACATGGTCAAGAAGGCCGCACCGACCGAGGCGACGGTCCTGTTTCTCGGCGAGAGCGGCGTCGGCAAGGAGATCTTCTCGCATAACCTGCATCGCTTGAGCAAACGCGGCGACGGGCAGTTCGTCGCCGTCAACTGCGCCTCGATTCCCGAGCATTTGATGGAATCGGAGCTGTTCGGGGTGGAAAAGGGCGGCTACACCGGGGCCACCACCTCCCGGCCGGGCCGTTTCGAACGGGCCCACGGCGGCACCCTGTTCCTCGATGAAATCGCCACCTTGAGCTATACCGCGCAGGGCAAGCTGCTGCGCGCCTTGCAGCAAGGAGAAATCGAACGGGTCGGCGACACGCGCGTCCGCAAGGTCGATGTTCGGGTCATCGCCGCGACCAACATCAATCTGCGCGAGGCGGTCAAGGATGGAACGTTCCGCGAGGACCTGTTCTTTCGCCTGAACGTCTTTCCCATCAAGGTGCCGCCCTTGCGGGAGCGACGGGACGACATTCCGCTGATGATGAACTGGTTTCTGCAGCACTTCAGCAAGAAGCACGGCAAAGTGATCACCGGTTTTCGCGAGCGCGCCGTCGATGCGATGATCAATTACCATTGGCCGGGCAATGTGCGCGAACTCGAGAACATGATCGAGCGGGCGGTGATCCTGGCCGACGATGGCGGTGCCCTCGATCTCGCCCATGTCTTTACCGGCGACGAGGAGATGGATCTGTCGTCGTTCTTTCTCAAAAAGGGCGGGAGCATCGGCCGCGCCATTCAACGGGCTTCGACGGCGCCCGCATCGGGCATGCCATCGCTGGTGGAAACCGAAGCCCAGATGCTGCGCACCGCGCTGGGCGAGGCCAAAGGAAATGTCTCCCTCGCCGCGCGGCTCTTGGGCATCACCCGCCCGAAGCTCGCTTATCGTCTGCGCAAACACGCCATTCCGCTGGAATAGAGCGGACGGCGGGCGTGCCGGAAAGGAGGACCGATGAGCAAAGATGACGAGGCCACCTTACCGGACAGGCCCCGACTAGCCGCTCTTATTCATGACGGTAGGGATTTTGGCAGGCGGATGTAGCGTAACAGGCTGAAATAGCATAAGATTTTGTTGTCTAGACAGCATCTCTGCGGCAGCCGAAAGCGCCACACCCGCCATGACCGACGATAC
>CAIOJO010000523.1 GCA_903858635.1 uncultured Telmatospirillum sp.
GCTGCGGGCGCTGTCGCACATCCAGAACCTGTGGATCAACATCGCCGAGGTGAAGGTCTACGAACGCGACGAAAAGGGCCGGCGCGGCGGCGAGCCCAGCATCAAGACCCTGCAAAGCCGGCCCTTCATCATCACCGACCGCATGGGCCAGATGCGGCTCGACGGCTACATGGACGTCGAGCGCTTCATCTTCCGCCCGGGCAAGGCCTTCGCCGCCTTCCTGTTCGGCGCCGGGCGCCAGACCGGGCTGCTGTTCGAGAAGGCGCTGCAATACGATCCCTATCGGCGCAAGTGGGAGAAGCGCCTGACCCGCTATGTCAGCTGGCATTGGCGGGCGGTGGCGCGGACCGGCGGCTTCACCCAGACCTACCGGGTCCAGACCCTGCTGGACGCGGTCGGCGAGGAACTCAACGAACGCTATCCCTCCAAGACCCGGGCCCGGCTGGAAAGCGCGCTCGACACCCTGCACGCCGATGGCATCATCGCCTCGTGGCAATACGCCCGCTGGGACGAGGCCACCGGCGAGCAGCGCGGCTGGGGGCGGGACTGGCTGGCCACCACGGTGGTGATCGAGGCGCCCGACGAGGTCAAGGACTACTACCGCCGCCTGGTCGACGAGGAGAAGGCCGCCCCGGCCATCGGCCACCGCAAGGGGGCCGGCGAGGAGAGCCTGGGCCAGCGCATCGGCCGCCGCCGCAAGACCCTGGGCCTGACCCAGATGCAGGCGGCCGAGGCGCTCGGCATCCAGCAGGGCCATTATTCCAAGGTCGAACGCGACAAGCTGATCCCGTCGCCCAAGCTGCGCCGGGTCATCGATGCCTGGTTGCTGTGATGTTGTGAAGATTAAGAAGCAAAACGGATGGTAACGGATACAAACTGATGAACACGGATAAAAAATAGAATAAAATTCTATTTTGTATTGCTTCTTGTCCGTTTTCATCCGTTTTGGCGGCCACTTGGCTGACATCCGTGTTCATCCGTTTTGCCAAAAAAAGAAGCCGGTGCCTGTTGCATACGCCCCCCGCCTGGGCTATGAAGCGCCCGCGGACCTGATGGACGAGGGCAATGCTGGATTTTTTGGGCATCGGCGCACAGAAGTGCGGGACCACCTGGCTGCACGTCAATCTCAAGCGCCATCCCGCCGTCTTCCTGCCCGAGCCCAAGGAACTGCATTTCTGGAACCGGCCCGACGGCCGCGACCTGGCCTGGTACCGCGACGTCTTCGCCGGCACCGCGCCCGGGGTGTTGGGCGGCGAGATCACCCCGGCCTACGGCTTCCTGCCCATCGCCACCATCGAGGCGGTGCGCCGGGAATTTCCCGACCTGCGCCTGATCTACTGCCTGCGCAACCCCATCGAGCGGGCGTGGTCGTCGGCCCTGATGGCCCTCGGCCGCGCCGAGATGACCCTCGACGAGGCCTCGGACCAATGGTTCATCGACCATTTCCACTCGGCCGGGTCGCGGGCCCGCGGCGATTACGAGGCCTGCCTGCGCAATTGGCGCGCGGTGTTTGAACCGGCGCGGATCCAGGTGGTGCTGTTCGACCGCATCGTCGCCTGTCCGCTGCGGGTCCTGCGCGAGGTGGCCGGCGGCCTGGGCATCGATGCCGCCTTCTTCGACACGGTCGCGCCCGAGCTGTTGGCCCAGCCGCAGAATTCCGGCCAGGGCCATCCCCTGCGGCCATCCCTGCGGCCGGTCCTGGAGCGGTTGTGGCGGCCCCGCGTCAGCCGCCTGGCCGATTATCTCGGCGTCGACCTGGACCATTGGCGCTGATTCGACCAAGGGGATAGACCGGTGGCAAACCGTCCTGGACAAGCTCACCCAATGCGTTCACAATCCGCCCAGGCTTTGACTGGCAGCGTGTTGTGGTCTGGCCCGCGGTGTGGCGTTGTAAAATTGCAACACTGGGGCCGAGATGCGGACCACATCACCAACCGTTCTTCGTTACGGCTTGCCTTTTCGCGGCCCCCTGGATATTGGTAGGGTGTGTTCAAGTGGCGTCTCGCTGGTCTCTGGCCCGCTATGCCCCTGGATCGTAAACCGGTTTATGGCTTAGAGAGGATCCATTATGTCGACTATCACTCTCACATCAGGCAATGACACCTTTTCGGGGTCGTCGCTGAACGAGCTGATCTATGGGCTCGACGGCAACGACTTCCTTCGCAGCGGCGGTGGCGCGGACACCGTCTATGGCAACGCCGGGAACGACACCGTCATCAGCGGCAGCACTGGTACGGTAGGCGTTCTTATGTTCGGTAACGCCGGCGACGACTCGCTGACCGGCGCAGGCTTCGACACCATCTTCGGCGGTCAGGGCAACGACACCCTGACCTCGGGCGCCAGCAGCAAGGAATGGCTGTCGGGCGACGCTGGCAACGACTATATCTCGATCCCCACGGGCGCCGACACCATCCTGGGCGGCGCCGGTAACGACACCGTCATTTCGGGCTCGGCCGGTGCCGATCTGATCTTCGGCAACTCCGGCGACGACTTCCTCAACTTGGTGGCCGGCAGCGGCGCCGAGACCATCTATGGCGGTCAGGGCAACGACACCATCTTCGGTACCACGAACGGCTTCAGGAACTTCCTGTCGGGCGACGCCGGCAACGACTCACTGGTCGGCGGCACCTTGTCCGATTCCATCTACGGTGGCGACGGCAGCGACGCCCTCAACGCCACCAACGGCACCGTGGGCAGCCTGCTGTTCGGCAACGCCGGCAACGACACCATCTTCGGCAGTCAGGCCGGCAAGGACACCATCTACGGCGGTCAGGGCAACGACCAGATCATTCTGA
>CAIOJO010000524.1 GCA_903858635.1 uncultured Telmatospirillum sp.
AGATGATCCACTTCGTGCCGCGCGACAACATCGTCCAGCACGCCGAGCTGCGGCGCCAGACGGTGATCCAGTACAAGCCCGACAGCAAGCAGGCCGAGGAATACCGCACCCTGGCCACCAAGATCCACGCCAATGGCGGCAAGGGCACCATTCCGACGCCGATCACCATGGAGGAGCTCGAGGACATGCTGCTCGAGTTCGGCATCATGAAGACCGAGGAGCAGGCTTTGGCCGAACTCGAGGCCAAGGAAAAGGGTCTTTGCGCCGTCGGTTGAGCCCTGCTTGAAGGAGATGGATCATGAGTCTCGATTACACCAATGACGGCGAGTTCAACGAGGGCCTGATCAAGGAGGTCCTGGAACCGCATCCCGAGAAGGCCGCCAAGAAGCGGGCTCGCCATCTCGGCACCGTAAAGACGGCCGAGGACGGCACGCCGACCTGCGGCGTCAAGTCCAACATCAAATCGGTACCGGGCGTGATGACGCAGCGCGGCTGCGCCTATGCCGGCGCCAAGGGCGTGGTGTGGGGTCCGATCAAGGACATGGTCCATATCAGCCACGGTCCGGTCGGCTGCGGCCATTACTCGTGGTCGCAGCGGCGCAACTACTTCAATGGCACGGTCGGCATCGACAGCTTCGTCACCATGCAGATCACCTCGGACTTCCAGGAACGGGACATCGTCTTCGGCGGCGACAAGAACCTGGAGAAGATGATCGACGAGTTGGAGGTGATGTTCCCCCTGAGCAAGGGCCTGTCGATCCTGTCGGAATGTCCGATCGGGCTGATCGGCGACGACATCGAGGCCGTGGCCAAGAAGAAGGCCAAGGACCTCGACAAGCTGGTGGTGCCCTGCCGTTGCGAGGGTTTCCGCGGCATCTCGCAGTCGCTGGGACACCACATCGCCAATGACAGCATCCGCGACTGGGTGCTCGGCAAGCGCCCGGTCGAATGGGAAACCGGTCCCTACGACGTCAACCTGATGGCCGACTACAACATCGGCGGCGATGCTTGGCCGAGCCGCAAGCTTCTGGAAGAGATGGGGCTTCGGGTGATCGCCCAATGGACCGGCGATTCGACCCTGGCCGAGATCGAACGGGCCCATAAGGGCCGGGTCAATCTGATCCATTGCTACCGGTCGATGAACTACATCTGCCGCCACATGGAGGAGACCTGGGGCATCCCGTGGATCGAGTACAACTTCTTCGGTCCGACCCAGATCGCCGCGTCCTTGCGCAAGATCGCGGCATTCTTCGACGAGACCATCCAGGCCAATGCCGAGAAGGTCATCGCCAAGTACCAGCCGCTGGCCGATGCCGTGATCGAGAAGTTCCGTCCCCGTCTCGACGCCAAGACGGTGATGCTGTTCGTCGGCGGCTTGCGGCCGCGCCATACCGCCACCGCTTACGAGGATCTCGGCATGCAGGTGATCGGAAGCGGCTACGAGTTCGCCCATAACGACGACTACCAGCGCACCGCCCATTACCTCAAGGAAGGCACCCTGATCTACGACGACGCCTCGGAGTTCGAGCTGGAGCACTTCATCGAGAAGATGCGCCCCGACCTGGTCGGCTCCGGCATCAAGGAGAAATACGGGACGCAGAAGATGGGCGTGCCATTCCGCCAGATGCATTCCTGGGACTATTCGGGTCCCTACCACGGCTATGACGGCTTCGCGGTGTTCGCCCGCGACATGGATTTGGCCATCAACGCCCCGGTTTGGAAAAAGGTCAAAGCTCCCTGGAAGGCGGCGTAGCCGTCAGGTCCAGCCCCGAGCGAAGGAAGGAGTTTCCCATGCCCCAGAGCGCCGACAAGATCAAAGACCACATCTCCCTGTTCCAGGAGCCGGAATACAAGGAGCTGTTCGCCGACAAGAAGGCCCGCTTCGAATGTCGTCCGTCGGACGAAGCCGTGGCCAACCAGCTCGAATACACCAAGGGCTGGGAATATCGTGAGAAGAACTTCGCCCGCCAGCACGCGGTGATCAACCCACCGCGGGCTTGCCAGCCCTTGGGCTCGGTGTTCGCCGCGGCCGGGTTCGAGGGCAGCATGCCCTATGTGCACGGATCGCAGGGCTGCGCTGCCTATTTCCGCTCGCATCTGGCCCGGCATTTCAAGGATGCCTCGGTCTGCGTGTCGGATTCGATGACCGAGGACGCGGCGGTGTTCGGCGGCCTGAACAATCTGGTCGATGGCCTGCAGAACTGCCATGCCCTGTACAAGCCGAAGATGATCACCATCTCGACCACCTGCATGGCCGAGGTGATCGGCGACGACCTGTCCGCCTTCATCGCCACCGCCAAGGAGAAGGAGGCCGTTCCGGCCGACTTCCCGACCCCCTTCGCCCACACCCCGTCTTTCGTCGGCAGCCATCTGACCGGCTTCGACAACATGATCAAGGGCATCCTCCATTATTTCTGGGAACGCGAGACGGAGCGGCAGCGCGAGCCCGGGACCAAGATCAACATCATCCCCGGCTTCGACGGCTACGCCCCGGCCAACAATCGGGAACTGAAGCGCACTCTCGACCTGATGGGGATCGATTACACCCTGGTCTGCGATGTCGCCGATACCTTCGACAGCCCGACCGACGGCACCTACAAGATGTACTACGGTGGCACCACCCTCGACGACACGCGGGCGGCCATCAATGCCAAGGCGACCGTTTCGCTGCAGGAATGGGCCAGCGAGAAGACCCTGGCCTATTGCGCAACCAAGGGTCAGGAGGTGGCGTCGTTCAACTACCCGCTGGGGATTTCCGGCACCGACTCCTTCCTGATGAAGATGTCGGAACTGTCCGGCAAGCCGATCCCCGAGGCCCTGGAGATCGAGCGTGGCCGCCTGGTCGACGCCATCGCCGACAGCAACGCCTGGC
>CAIOJO010000525.1 GCA_903858635.1 uncultured Telmatospirillum sp.
AGGGATTTGTTCGACTTTGTGTTCAATCGCCTTGGCTAGTCAATGGCGCGATCGCCTTCTCAGGGTTATGCAATTCAATCTCATTGAGAATTATCAAGAATGATTTGGAAGCAGGTTCGAGCGTGATAACTCGTTCATACTCAGGAGGATATTGGTTGTGGCGCGAAGCCATGAACGTTCGGTTGCGATGGAAAATAACAAATCGTTAACGTAAAAAATACGGTATTTTGTGCATTACAGATTGGCTGCCATGTGTTGCCGACGAGGCTAGGTGTTCAGTCCCAGCATGTGATGGTTTGGCTGGACGATAAAGACATCTGGCCTTGATTTTCCAGAGTTCCTGCATTGCCTCGACGGGGTTTGGAATTATAGCGCTTTGAGTTGTTTGGCGAAATTGTAGGCGATCAGCCAATCGCGCACATGCCGTCGAAGCTCCTCGATCGAGGCATAGTAAAAGGATTTGACCGTCGCCTCATTGATGGTCCGCACCATCCGTTCCGCCTGACCATTGGTCCAAGGTTGATATGGCTTGGTCAGCCGGTGTTCCATGCCCGCTTGGCGGACGCGACCGAAGATATGCGCAAAGGCCAATCGTGTGCCGCGCTCAAACTGGACGAACTGGACGCCGTTGTCGGTCAGAACGGTGTGGATCTTCGGCGGCCGCCTGGACGAGGCAGCGGCGACGCGCCTGGCCGCTGAACTTCGGATCCAAGGCAACCGACGATCGTGACCGACATGAGGCCTGAGCAGGTTGGCAGGCCGGTCAAGAAGGCCCCTCAGGTTCTGCGCGACCACCGCGCACCATCACCCATCCGGGTTCGCGACCGTCGCTGTCTTAATGCCGCTTCTAAGGTGCGGTGGGACGATGAATGCTGGCCGTTGGCGTTTTGATGTGCGCCACGGATGCGATAGTGGGCGCTGGACTGATCGCGCCGCCCACGCATTGAAGTTTGACTACAGCCTCCATCCGGCCCTGCGAGTCGCCGCCGTCCGTGTCAGGCCGGGATAACTGGCTCCGGTCCTGGGACAGGACCCCCTGACGGCGCGACTTGGCGGGAGTTCCTGTTATTGTCGCCGAACAGGTGGGCCAGAACCAGAGACGGGTTCGCTCACGACTGCAACCGCCGCCAGCCGTTTCAACGCAACACTATGATTTTAATGATTTTTCAAGTCGCGGTTGGCCTCGGGCCAACCCGCTGGCTGCATTGCTCTGCGCCATTTTCGAGCCTGCCGCGCAAGGATTGAGCGATTGCCCTGCCCCGAAAGGCCGGCAGCCGGGAAGGTCAGGTGGAGGGGCACCTGGCCGCACTGGCTGCCATCATCACGAGATGCTATCGTTCCGCATAGCTGGAAGTGGTTGTTGATGGCCAGGGCAAAATGGAGAACAGCATGAAGTGCCGGATTTTTGTTGCGGCCGCGATCGGTGCCCTGGCGCTGCAGATTGTCCCCGGAATCGCCGTTGCACAAACGGTCCCGCCGCAGGTCGATGCGGCCCTGGCGACATTGACGAGCAACAAGTCAAATCTGACCTACATGATTGTCAATTATGCCGGCGACAAGAAGATGTTCCAGGATGTCATTACGGGCACCGGTTTTGCGAACATGAAGAGCCGGCTTGATCCGAAAAAAATATCGTTCGGCGTGTTTGAGGTTGTAGCCGTGACCAAGCAGGCGACCGCGTCAACACAGCGGCCGAAATATGTGGCGTTTTCTTTCGTCGGCGCAAACGTGCCCGCCAGTCAGAAGGTCGGCTTTTTGGCCGGCAAGGCAGCCTTCATGAAGCATCCACAGGGTATCAGCGTATCCGTTGATACTGTTGGCGCCAATGATCTGACGATGCCGGATATCGCCAAGCTGCTGCTCAACGCGGGCGGCGTACAGAAGCCGATCGTGTATGACTTCGGCCCCGGCGAAAGTGTGAGCGTTGACAGTCTGAAGTAAATCTTCCGTCG
>CAIOJO010000526.1 GCA_903858635.1 uncultured Telmatospirillum sp.
CTGTTCGCCTTACACACGGCCTGGCTCACCGCGAGGGGCTCCCGATGAGGAAACCACCGACTGGAGAGCCGTATGCGGGAAAACCGCACGTACGGTTCGGAGGGAGGGGAGGCTAAGGCCTTCCCTACCCCTATCTGAAAACCGCTCGCAAATGACGGAATCTTTACTGTCCCAGGCGCAGGATCGGGGTGACGCTTCCCCTCGGCTGGCCAGGGACGATCATGAACATCATCGACCGACGTCTGAACCCCAAGGGCAAGAGCCTGCCCAACCGCCAGCGTCTGCTGCAGCGGCTGAAGGGGCAGGTGCGGCAGGCGGTGGCCCAATCGCTCAGTGGACGGCGCGTCGCCGACATCAAGTCCGATCAGGCGGTGCCGGTGCCGGCCCGCGGCATGAGCGAGCCTTCCTTCGAGAAGGGTGACGGCGGCATCCGCGACATGGTGATGCCGGGCAACCAGCATTTCATCAAGGGCGACCGCATTTCGCGGCCGCCGCCGGGTGGTGGGGCCGGGCGCGAGGGCGCCGACGGGGGCGAGGGCGAAGACGAGTTCAGCTTCACCCTGACCCAGGAGGAATTCCTCAACATCTTCTTCGAGGATCTCGAACTGCCCGACATGGTCAAGCGGCGCCTCAAGCAGGCCACCGTCACCCAGCCGGCGCGGGCCGGCATCAGCGCCTCGGGTACGCCCCAGTGCATCGATCTGGTCCGCAGCATGCGCAACGGCCTGGCCCGGCGCATTGCCCTCGGCCGGCCGCGGGGTGGCGAACTGCAGCAGCTGGAAGCGCGGCTGGCCGCCGCCGAGGCGGCGGGCGATGCGGCGGAAAGCGCCCGCCTGGCCGAGGAACTGGAGGCGTTGCGCCGCAAATGCCGGAAGATTCCGTGGATCGATCCGTTCGACATCCGCTATCGGCGTTACGAGCAGCGCCCGCAGCCGGTGGCGCAGGCGGTGATGTTCTGCCTGATGGACGTCTCCGGCTCGATGAACGAGCACATGAAGGACCTGGCCAAGCGGTTCTTCATGCTGCTCTATCTGTTCCTGCATCGGCGCTACGAGGCGGTCGACATCGTCTTCATTCGCCACACCCACGAGGCCCGTGAGGTCGACGAGGAGACCTTCTTCCGGTCGCGCGAGACCGGCGGGACGGTGGTCTCGACCGCCCTCGACGCCGCCCTCGAAATCATCGCCGAACGGTACCCGGTGGAGAGCTGGAACATCTATCTGGCCCAGGCCTCGGATGGCGACAATTCGAGCGGCGATCGGGCCCATGTGGCCGCCGCCATGAGCGAGGGCCTGCTGCCCGTCTGTCAGTATTTCGCCTATCTGGAGGTGGACGACCCACCGGTCGGTGGTGGCCCCGAGCGGCCGCCCACCGAGCTGTGGCGCACCTACGAGACCCTGTTGCGTCCCGATTTGCCGCTGGCCATGCGGCGCGCCCGAACCGCGGCCGACATCGCCAGCGTCTTCCTCGACCTGTTCTCCCGCGACAAGGCCGCCTAAGGACCCCTCTTCATGTCACTGCTTTACGAAGGCGCAGACTGGGACTTCGACAAGTTGAAGCGGGTCCATGAGGCCATCGGCGAGATTGCCGTCGGCGAGTTCGGGCTCGATTGCTATCCCTGCCAGGTCGAGGTGATCTCGGCCGAGCAGATGCTCGACGTCTATTCCTCGATCGGACTGCCGGTCCTGTACCGGCATTGGTCCTTCGGCAAGCGCTTCGCCCGCGACGAAGCGCTCTACCGCAAGGGCTACCAGGGTCTGGCCTATGAAATCGTGATCAATTCCGACCCCTGCATCTGTTACGTCATGGAAGAGAATTCGATGACCATGCAGGCGCTGGTGCTGGCCCATGCCGCTTTCGGTCATAACCATTTTTTCAAGAACAACCATCTGTTCAAGCAATGGACCGACGCCGACACCATCCTCGATTACCTGGCCTTCGCCCGGGATTTCGTCGCCCGCTGCGAGGAATGCCACGGTGTCGCGGCGGTGGAAAGGATCCTCGACGCCGCCCATGCCCTGCAGCTGCAGGGGATCAACCGCTACAATCGGCGGCCGCGGCGCACCCTGGCCGAGGAACTGGCCCGCGAGAAGGAACGCCGTAGCTACGAGGAAGGCCGCTGGGACCCCCTGTGGAGCACCCTTCCGGCGGCCACCAAAGCGGCCGCGGCGGCCAAGACTTTGGCGAAGCCCGAGGACGGCCGGGCCGAGCCGCAATTGCCGGAAGAGAACCTGCTCTATTTCATCGAGAAGAATGCCCCCAACCTGGCCGGTTGGGAGCGCGAGATCATCCGCATCGTCCGCATGCTGGCCCAGTATTTCTATCCGCAGCGCCAGACCAAGGTGATGAACGAGGGGTGCGCCACCTTCGTCCATTACCGGGCGATGACCCGCCGGCATGAAAAAGGCCTGATCGACGACGGCGCCTTCCTCGAATTCCTCCATTCGCACAGTTCGGTGCTGATGCAGCCCGGCTTCAACGACCGCCGCTTCGGCGGGTTCAACCCCTACGCCCTGGGCTTCGCGGTAATGCAGGACATCGAGCGGGTGGTCACCGAGCCGACCGGGGAGGATCGGGCCTGGTTCGGCGACCTGGCCGGATCGGGCGATCCGATGGGTACGCTGCGCCGCGTCTGGGCCGACTTCCGCGACGAGAGCTTTATTCTGCAGTTCCTCAGCCCCAAGGTGATCCGCGATTTCCGCATGTTCTCGCTGCGCGACGCCACCGGCCAGCCGGAGTTGGAGGTCACCGCGATCCACGACGACCGCGGCTACCGCGAGATCCGCGCCGCCCTGGCTCAGGAAATGGATTGCGCCCGGCGCGACCCCGAGATCCTGGTGGCCGAGGTCGATTGGCATGGCAACCGCCGACTGGAGCTCGAGCACCGGGTCTATGACGGGCGCCGTCTCGAGGTGGCCAAGCTGGAGAAGACCTTGCAGCTGGTCCGCGAGCTGTGGGGTTATCCCGTCCGCATGCGGGAGATCGACGCCTTGACCGGCAAGGAGATGCCCTACGGGCAGACCAAGATCGCCTGACGGCGCTCGTAGTCCGCAACCGTCGATCCCATATCCTGTCGCGGAGATGGACGCATCAGGGAGGACGGGATGGGCGATCAACAGGCGGTGCGGGTGCTGGCGATTCTCGGCAGTCTGCGCAAAGGGTCCTACAACCGGATGGCGCTCGAGGTGGCGCGGCAGTCGCTGCCGGCCGGCATGACCCTCGACGTCGCCGATATCGGGGCCATTCCCCTCTACAACGAGGATGTGCGCCAACAAGGCTTCCCGGCCCCGGTCGAGGCATTCCGCAACGCCATCGCGGCGGCCGACGCCCTGCTGTTCGTCACGCCGGAATACAATTATTCGATGCCCGGGGTGCTGAAGAACGCCATCGACTGGGCGTCGCGGCCGCCCAGCCAGCCATTCGACGGCAAGCCGGTGGCGATCATGGGGGCCAGCATGGGCGGGTTCGGGACCGCCCGGGCCCAGTACCACCTGCGCCAGGTTTGCGTCTATCTCAACATGCTGCCGCTCAACCGGCCGGAAGTGATGATCCCGCAGGCGCAGAACAAGTTCGACGCCGAGGGGCGGCTGACCGACGAGCCAACCGGCAAATTCATCGGCGAACTGCTGGTGGCGCTGGGCGAGTGGACGCGACGCCTGAAGGCGGCGTGAGATTCGGGAGCGGCCGGTGAAAGGGCACTTCCTCGTTCAAGGCGTGAACCCGCCCCTTCACCGCCGGGGTAGTCCTCTGGTCCGTCGTGGTCCCGAGGTTCGCCGATGATGCGGCGGCCGGCCGCGGCGGGCACTAACCTGGGTTAGTCGGGAGATCGTGAGGTCGGGCCCCGGTGGGCCCGGCGGTCGCGGCTCTGGGCGCGCGGTCTCGAGCGGCGGGTCCCGGTGGCGCCAGCGGTGCTGCCGAGGGTAGCGCGGTAGCGGTCCAGCAGGCGCTCGAAGCTGGCCCCCAGCGCCGTCTCGATCTCCGGCTTGCCTTCGAGGCGGCTCAGCAGCAGGGCGGCGGCTTCCAGGGTCGACAGGCTGTCTTTGCGCGGTTCGTAGCGCAGCTTTCCATAGCGCGACGGCTGGCGCGGCCCCAGGATGACGCGCCGGCATTTGAGCAGCCAGGCGTTGCGCCACCATAACGCCTTGGCCTGGCTCCAGGTGCCGTCCAGGACGATCACCCCTTGCAGATGGGCCAGGGCGGCGGCCTGGTTGGCATCGGCGACGCCCTTGGCATCGACCGCCACCACCTCATGTCCGGGGGCGGCGGTTTCGGCCTTGGCCGAACCGAGATAGAGCACCGCCCAGCGATGCGGATCGGCCGGCTGGCCCAGCGCCTTGGCCAGGCTCGGCCAGGACAGGCCGATCTTCAAGCTGGCTTTGGTCAGATGCCGCACGGTCAGCCGTGCAGTGCCCAGCGTCTTGTCCTGTTCCTGGGGGTGCTGCAGAATCAGCAGCGCGATGCGGTTGGCGATCGGTACCACGGCGTCGCAGACGCAAAGCGACGTCGGCTTGAGGCAGGACGTGCAGACGGTGTCGGCATCCGTCGCGGGAGGGTTTGGCGGGGGATTGTCTGGCATAGGACCCTTATACGCGGGGCGCGTTACGGCATAAATGACGAAACGCATGTGTGATATGCATATAAAACATCATCATTGACTGTTGTTTATCCCTGCACTACCGTCTGGCCATCCTGGTTCGGCCAGTCTGAGGGGGTTCGATGTCGCTGTTGTCTGGAATTGGTCGTGGGTTGGCCCTGCTGCTGGTGGCCGCCGTCATGGGTGGGGCGGCGCGGGCCGAGCCGGTGCAGGTGCAGATCGGCTATATCCCGATTCTGGCGGCGACGCCTCTCCTGGTCATCGATGCCGAGGGGTGGGCGGCCAAGGAAGGGCTGACCTTGAAGCTGATCCGCTTCGAGTCCGGGCCGGCGGCGATTCAGGCGATGGCGGCCGGCAAGATCGACGTCATGTATGCCGGGGTGGCGCCGGTGGTGGTGGCCCGGGGCAGCGGCGCCGACATCGTGGTGGTGGCCAATGCGGCGGTCGAGGAACTGGCCCTGATCGCCCGCGGCGACCTGGCCGCCGCGGCCAAGGGGCGCTCGGGCAAGGAGGCCATCGACAAGCTGTTCGCCGACAAGGGGCGCAAGATCCGCATCGCCACCCAGCCGGGCGGTTCGGTGCCCGACACCATCCTGCGCTATTGGCTGCAGAAGGTGGCCAAGGTCGATCCGGCCAAGGTCGAGGTGCTCGGCATGGGCATCGACAAGACGCAGCAGGCCTTGCTGGCCGGCGCCGTCGATGCCGCCATGGTGCGCGAGCCGGCGATCACCATCGTGCGCCAGCAGGATCCGCAGGCGGTCGTCCTGTCCGCCGGCAACGACATGTTCCCCGGCCAGCCGGGTACCGTGGTGGCGGCCCGCCAGGCTTTCCTCAACGAGCACCACGAGGCGGCGGCAACGCTGGTCAGGTTGCATCTGCGGGCGATGGATCTGATCGCCCAGGACCGGCCGCGGGCGGCCCGTGCGGCGCAGGAATACCTGGGCAAGGGATTGGTCGAGCCGGCCATCACCGAGCGGGCCCTGTCCTCGCTCTCGTCGAAATTCGTCGGCGATCCGCATCTCATCGTCGAACCGGTGGAGCGCCTGCAGGCCTTCGAAAAGGAGCTGGGGGTGGTCAGCGAGACGGTGCCGACCGCGCAAGTGTTCGATTTCTCCCTGTACAACGCGGCGGTCGGAAAATGACACGCTTCGGTCGCGGCGCCTGGCTGTCGCTGCTCGGCCTCGTCCTGTTCTTCGGCGCCTGGGAAGGTTTGGCTCGCAGCGGCCTGGTCTCGGCTCTGCTGGTGCCGCCACCCAGCCGGGTGCCGGCGGCCCTGGTCGCCGAGATCGCCGGCGGCCATTGGCTGCCGATGGTGGCGGCCAGCCTCGGCCATTACATCGCCGGGGTGGTGCTGGGTTCGTTGCTCGGTATCGCCGTCGGCGTGTCGGTCGCCCTGTCCGGGCGCCTCGACGCCCTGTTGGCCTGGGTCATTCGCACCTTGCGGCCGATTCCGGCGATCGCCTGGATTCCCTTCGCCATCATCTGGTTCGGGGTGAGCGAGACGGCAGCGTCCTTCATCATCTCGATCACCGTGTTCTGGCTCAACTTCTTCGCCACGGTGGCGGCGGTGCGGGGCATAGACAAGGACCTGATCGAGATGGCCGACGCCTTCGGCCAGCGCTCGCTGTTCGCCCGCGTCGCCAAGATCGTCCTGCCGGCAGCGTCGCCCGGCATTCTCAGCGGGCTGCGGGCCGGCATCGGCCAGGGCTGGATGACGGTGGTGGCGGCCGAGCTGTTCGGCATCCCCGGCATCGGCCAGCGGATGATGGAGGCCTCGGGCCTGCTCGCCACCCATATCGTGGTGCTCTACATGGTGACCATCGCCGGGCTGTACGGGGTCACCGACTTCCTGTTCATGACCATGCAGAAGCGGGTGCTGGCATGGCAGCGGTGATCCGCATCGAAGGGCTCGGCCTGTCCTTCCGCCGCAACGACCAGCTGGTGCCGGTGCTGGTCGACCTGTCGCTGGAGATCGAACGCGGCCAGTTCGTGGTCATTGTGGGGCCGTCCGGCGTCGGCAAGTCGACCCTGCTGCGGGTCATCGCCGGTTTGCTGCCGGCCACCACCGGGCGGGTCGAGGTCAGCGCCGCCGCCGATGCGCGGCGCCGCTCGATGGCCCTGGTCTTCCAGGAGGCGCGCCTGCTGCCTTGGCGGCGCGTGCTGGCCAACGTCGAATTCGGCATGGAGGGTCTTGCTCTTGGCAGCACCGAGCGCCGCCAGCGGGCCGCCAAGGCGCTGGCCCTGGTCGGTCTCGACGCCTATGCCGAGCGGTGGCCCTACGAACTGTCCGGCGGTCAGCGCCAGCGGGTCGGCATCGCCCGCGCCCTGGCCGTTGAACCCGATGTCCTGCTGATGGACGAGCCGTTCGGCGCGCTGGACGCCATCACCCGGCGGACCCTGCAGGATGAACTGCTGCGCATCTGGGAGGCGACCCACAAGACGGTGGTGTTCGTCACCCACGACCTCGAAGAGGCCACCTATCTGGCCGACCGTATCGTCCTGTTGGGCGGCGCGCCGGCCCGCGTGGTGCAGGACGAGATCCACACGGTGCCACGGGCGCTGCGCCGCGTCGGCGAGGTCGGCCGCGAGCATGCGTCGCGTCTGGCCGCCAGCCTGGCCGACGATTACTCGGTGTGACGGCTCACGCTTTCCGAGTTTTCCTGGATTCGGCGCGCATACTTCGTATAGAATGCCTAAAAAGTAGAACCCAGGGGAGGTGCGTGTTTTTTAGTCAGGTGTGGCGCCATGCCCCGATGCGAGATGCCGACAGTCAGCGATCCCGCCCATTCCCTGGTCAGTCTCTATGAGATCAGCAAGCTGCTGGGCGCCAGCCTCAATCTGGACCAAGCGCTACGCGACGTCCTCAATATCCTGTCCTCCTACATGCAGATGGGCCGCGGTGCGGTGGTCCTGCTCGACGCGGCGGGCAAGCCGCAGCTGACCGCCCAGGCGGGGGCCTTCCGCAAGGCCGACGGTTATCCCTTCGCCGCGGTGCAGAAGGTCATCGCCACCAGTATCCCGATCGTCGCCGTCGACATGGCCGACGAGCCTCTGCTGGCCGACGTGGTGGCGACTCTGGGCACCCTCGACGACGAATCGGTGTCGTTCCTCTGCGTGCCGATCAAGAGCGGCGACCGCTCGATCGGCGCCCTGTCGGTGGAACGCACCTGGGGCAACGATGCGCGCCATGTCTTCGAACATGATCTGCGCTTCCTGTTCATGGTGGCCAACATGATCGGCCAGGCGGTGCTGCTGCAGCGGCGGATCGCCGCCGATCGGCAGACCCTGATCGCCGAGAACGCCCGCCTGCAGAAGATGGCCAAGGAATCCAAGCCGGAGTTGCCGGTGCACGGGCTGGAAGACGTGGTCGGCAACAGCCCGGCCATGGTTTCGGTATTCTCCCAGGTGCAGCAGGCGGCGCCGACCCGGGTCACCGTCTTGTTGCGGGGCGAAAGCGGTACCGGCAAGGAGCTGGTGGCGCGGGCCATCCACATGCTCAGCCCGCGCAGCAAGAAGCCTTTCGTCTCGGTCAACTGCGCCGCGTTGTCGGAGTCGCTGCTCGAATCCGAGCTGTTCGGCCATGAGAAGGGCGCCTTCACCGGTGCCACCCTGGAGCGCAAGGGCCGTTTCGAGCTGGCCCATGGCGGGACCTTGTTCCTTGATGAGATCGGCGAAATCTCGCCGGCGTTCCAGGCCAAGCTGCTGCGCGTCCTGCAGGAGGGCGAGTTCGAGCGGGTCGGCGGCAGCAAGACGGTCAAGGTGGATGTCCGTCTGGTCGCCGCCACCAATCGCGACCTGGAACAGGCGGTCAGCAAGGGCGAGTTCCGGGCCGACCTCTATTACCGGATCAATGTGGTGCCGATCCGCATGCCGGCCCTGCGCGAGCGGTCGGGCGATATTCCTTTGCTGGCCAGCCATTTCCTGGCCCGCTTCAACGAAGAGAACAACCGCCACCTCGACTTCACCGACGATGCGTTGCTGGGGCTGCAGGGCTGTTATTTCCCGGGCAATGTCCGCGAGTTGGAGAACTGCGTCTGCCGCACCGCCACCATGACCCGCGGCGAATTCATTCGCGGCGAGGATCTGTTTTGCAGCCGCAATGCCTGCCTGTCCTCGTCGCTGTGGCATGCCGAGCAGCCGGCGCGGCCGGCCGAAACGGCGGCCCCGGCCGTCGCACCCCCGGTCGTCATGCCGTCCGCCCCGCCGCCGGCCGCCCCGCTGGCGACGCCGTCGGGCGACGATCTGTCGGAACGCGAGCGGCTGATCCAGGCGATGGAAAAGTCGGGCTGGGTCCAGGCCAAAGCGGCCCGTCTGCTCGGCCTCACGCCGCGGCAGATCGGCTACGCCCTGCAGAAACACGGCATCGAACTAAGGCATTTATAAATCGTCCCTCAGGTGCCGGGCGGGGTCACCAGGCTTCGCCTGGTGAGTCGTTCGTGTGCCCCTCAGGCGCCGGGCGCCGGCATCCGCCGGCTTGGCTCGCTCCGCTAAAGCTTCGCGGGCCCTCAATGGGCCAGTCACGAGGCCAAGGCCTCGTTCCATTTGCTTTCTTCACCCGTCATTGCGAGCCGAAGGCGCGGCAATCCATCTACCAGGAAGGTACCTGGATTGCTTCGTCGCTGTCGCCTCTCGCAATGACGGCGAAGGTGAGACCTGCGACGCTCCGGTTTGTCGGCTCTCCGACAGAACCACGTCGGGCTTCCCACAGGCGACAAAGGCGATCAATATAAATCAATGACTTACGGATTGGCACGGGGCTTGCGTTGCTGGGGATGTGAACTCCCTAGCGAAGGAGGCAGACCTTGGGCCAGACCGTCGTTCCCCTGTCCAGCATTCTCGGCAAGCCGGCCGCCGGCGGCTGCGCGGCCAAAGCCTGCGGCACGGCGTCCGGGTCCGACGACCTGCCGCCGGAGATCTGGGCCAAGGTCAAGGACCACCCCTGCTATAGCGAGGACGCGCACCATTATTTTGCCCGCATGCATGTGGCGGTGGCGCCGGCCTGCAATATCCAGTGCAACTACTGCAATCGCAAATACGACTGCGCCAACGAGTCCCGCCCCGGGGTGACGTCGGAGCGACTGACGCCGGAACAGGCGGCGATCAAGGTGCTGGCGGTGGCCGCCGAGGTGCCGCAGCTGTCGGTGCTGGGGGTGGCCGGGCCGGGCGACGCGCTGTACGACGCCAAACGGACCTTCGAGACCTTCGATCGCGTCTCGCAGGTGCTGCCCGACCTCAAATTCTGCCTGTCGACCAACGGGCTGGCCCTGCCGGACCAGGTCGACGCCATCGCCGAGCGCAATATCGACCACGTCACCATCACCATCAACATGGTGGATCCCGAGATCGGCGCTCGCATCTATCCGTGGATCTTCTTCCGCGGCCGCCGCTGGACCGGCATCGAGGCGGCGCGCATCCTGCACGAGCGGCAGATGGAGGGGCTCGAGCGCCTGTCCGCCAAAGGCGTGCTGATCAAGGTCAATTCGGTGATGATCCCGGGCGTCAACGACCAGCATCTGGTTGCCGTCAATGCGGCGATCCGCGCCCGCGGGGCGTTCCTGCACAACATCCTGCCGCTGATCTCGGACCCGGCGCATGGCACGCGGTTCGGCCTCGACGGCCAGCGCGGTCCCAGTCCGGCCGAACTGAAGGACTTGCAGGACCAGCTGCCGGGCCAGGCCAGCCTGATGCGCCATTGCCGGCAGTGCCGGGCCGATGCCGTCGGCATGCTGGGCGAGGACCGCTGCCAGGATTTCACCCTCGACCAATTGCCCGAGACGGTGGCCTACGATCCCCGGCCGCGCGAGCTGTACCGCGAGGTGGTGGAGCGTGAGCGGGCGCAGCGACAGGCCTCGGCCGAGGCGTCGCGGCGCATTCTCGCCCTGTTGAGCGCGCCGGCCCGCCTGGTCGCCATCTGCAGCAAGGGCGGCGGGCGCATCAATCAGCATTTCGGCCATGCCCGCGAATTCCTGGTCTACGAGGTGGATGGCCGGGGGGTGCGCTTCGTCGGCCATCGCAAGGCCCAGAACTATTGCCTGGGCGGTGACGGCGACGACGACCGGCTGGAGGGCATCATCGCCGCGCTGGAGGGCATCGACACCGTGTTCGCCGCCAAGATCGGCGCCTGCCCCAAACGGGATTTGGCCGCGGCCGGCATTTCGGTGGTCGACGGCTATGCCCAGGCCTATGTGGAAACGGCCCTGGCCGAGTGGTTCCGCGGCAGCCTGGCCGCCGACCGGCAAGCGAGGGCCTGAACCATGTCCGGGACGGTGGAACTCTACGACGCGCCGGTCTTCGAACGGGGTGACCGGGTGCGGGCGACCAAGAGCGTGCGCAACGACGGGACATTTCCCGGCGCCGCCATGGGCGAGGTGCTGATCGACGAGGGCGACATGGGCTATGTCCATTCCGTCGGCACTTATCTCAACCGCTACTACATCTACGGCGTCGAGTTCGTGGCCCGCCGCCGGGTTGTCGGCATGCGCGCCAACGAACTGCTGAGGGAGGATGACGAATGAAGATCACGCTCCGCAAGGTCGCATCCGGCTGGCAGGCCTATGTGCCGAAGAAGGATCTGGAAGAACCGGTGGTCGCCATGCAGCATCCCACCTTGTGGGGCGGCTGGATCGAACTGGCCAATGGCTGGCGCTTCGACGTCCCGCCGATGCCGCTCGACACCCCCCTGCCGCTGACCCTGGACGCCCGCAAGCTGAGCGAAGAAGAGGTCTAGGCTCGCAGCTGCGTCGGCCGTCGCGCCGGCGACCGCCCGAACCGCTCCAAAAGACGTCATTGCGAGCCATCGGCGAAGCAATCCATTTTGCCACGCCAGACCTGGAGTGCTTCGTCGCTGCGCTTCTCGCAATGACTCGGTTGCGCGGTTCTACTCGCCCCCGGCGATCTTCAGCAGTTCGGGAACCTGGGTGCGGATTTCGTCGGCCACCTCGCGGTCGAGTTTCTTCAGCCAGGCCGGGGGAATGCTCGAGGCGCCGTAGGTGGCGCCGGCCAGCATGCCGGCCAGGGCCCCGGTGGTGTCGGCATCGCCGCCCTGGTTGACCGTCTCGGCGACGCAACTGCGGAAGCTGTCGGTGAGGAAATAGTAGTGCAGCACGGTCTGCACGGTATCCACCACATAGGCCGAAGACTGGCCGCGATAGGGCTGGAAACGGAAGGGCGGGGTGGTTTCGACCAGGTCGCGGGCCACCGCCCGGCTTTGCCGCATGCCGTGGCCGGCCACCAGCGCATGCACCATGCGGCCGAAGGCCACGGCGGCGGCGTCGGACAGCGGGTGGTGGTGGGTGACGTGGCACTGGGCGATGGTCCAGGCCTCGAGGCGGGTGTCGTGGCCGAGGGAGGCCAAGGCCACCGGCAGATTGCGCATCAGCGCCCCGTTGCCGCCATCGCCCTCGGAAGGCGGGGCCTCGGTGGTGCCCTGCATGATGTAGCGGCGGATGCCGCGGCGACAGGTGTTGCCGACATCGACCGGGCCCTTCTTCAGCCAATTGACGAAGGATTCGCAGACCTCTTTCACCTCGAAGCCTTGGTTGGCAATCAGGGCGCGGCCGAGATAAAGGCTCATCTCGGTGTCGTCGGTGACCTGGCCGGGGGCCAGATGCAGCCAGCCGCCGCCCAGCATCCGGGAATGGAACCCGTATTGGTGCTCGATCTCGCGGCGGGTCAGGAACTCGACGGTGGCGCCCAGGGCGTCGCCCACGGCGAAACCGAGATAGGCGCCGAGGGCGCGATCGAACAGTTTGGCATCGGTCATCCGCCGTCTCTCTCCTACCAATAGGCCGCGGTGACGGTGTAATCGCCGCCGATGACCAGATATTCGGCCTCGCCCTTCAACGGATGGGTCGGCAACAAGGTGTTAAAGAACACCACCTTGCACAGCGGCACCGCGGTTTCGAGGATGGTGTCGCCGAAGCATTCGGCGATGTCGCGCAGGCTGGTGAACGAGGCCAGGCTGTTCAGCCGCACCACGCTGCGCCGCTTGTCGAGCCGTTCCACCAGCCGATGTTCGGAAAAATCGTTGAGCCCGCGATAGAGCTGCAGATGGCTGGCGCCGGGGGCGGCGAATTTGGCCAGCGCCCATTGGCAGAACTCGTAGACCAGGTCGAGCTGGGCGTAGATCGAGTTGTTGTGGAAGCGGCTCGACATCTTTTCTTCCACATAGGCGACCCAACCGGCCGAGCTCAAGGTGATCGGCCCCTTGTGGAAGGTGGGGAACAGCCCGAAGCGGCTTTCCACCCAACCTTTCAGCACCGCGCCTTCGGAGCCGTTGCTGTCGTAGCCCCAGCCCTTCAGCAGGCGCAGGAAGCTCGAGCGGTAGCGCCGGACCGATTGGCCGGCCTGATGCTTCTCGCGCTGCTCCGGCTCCAGCCCGAACACGGCGATCATGTATTTATAGAAGGCCTCACCGGCATCCTCGAGATCCTCGGCTTCCCCCAGCATCTCGAACAGCGATCCGTTCATCTCGCGCACACCCGAGATATGCAGAGGCAGGGGATGGTCATTGAACGCCTGGCTGGCCAGGAGCGGGGTCGACACCCCGACCAGGTTGGTGCTGTGGCCAATCGGTTCCACTCCGTCCATGCCCGCCCCCAGGATTCTTGCCTTTGCTGCAATGCAAGGTACATGCCGTGGCCATACCGCACCAGCCCCCGCCGGATCGTCACAACCGATGTGGGGGTTCCGACATGAGTGGAGGCTCTTTGTCGTCTTCCCCACAGTCGACAAATCCGCCCTCAGACCGCCTTGTCTTTTGTCATGTCATTGATTTTAAGCGATTTTCCGAAACTCTCCGAGGGCGGCCGGCAGTTGGCACAGGGCCTGCAGTAGGAGGGTATGTGGCGGAGGAGTTTTCTTCGCCGACCCAATCGGAAAGAAAGGATTGTATCTCATGGTTCGTCAGATCGCTTTCTACGGCAAGGGCGGCATCGGCAAGTCGACGACCTCCCAGAACACCCTCGCGGCCCTGGTCGAGATGGGGCAGAGGATCCTTATCGTCGGCTGCGACCCCAAGGCCGACTCGACCCGCCTGATCCTCAACACCAAGCTGCAGGACACCGTGTTGGCGCTCGCCGCCAAGGCCGGCTCGGTCGAGGATCTCGAACTCGAAGACGTGATGAAGGTCGGCTACAAGGGCATCAAATGCACCGAGGCCGGTGGACCCGAACCGGGTGTCGGCTGTGCCGGCCGCGGCGTCATCACCGCCATCAACTTCCTCGAAGAGAACGGCGCCTATAACGACGTCGACTATGTCTCGTACGACGTGCTGGGCGACGTGGTGTGCGGCGGCTTCGCCATGCCGATCCGCGAGGGCAAGGCCCAGGAGATCTACATCGTCATGTCCGGCGAGATGATGGC
>CAIOJO010000527.1 GCA_903858635.1 uncultured Telmatospirillum sp.
CCTTTGCGGATTCGACACCCCGAGCCTACAGGCTCAAGGTGAGCAACGCCTGCCCTCCAATTTCAACATCGACCGGGACATCCCCCCAACCGTTGGGCTGCTCCAATTTACGCTCTGATTTACGGTATTGGCGGCGAATGTATAGGTCGTCATCGGACGCGGCTTCCCTGTCTACGACGCGAACAGTCTCGCACTGCAATCTAAGGTTGCGGCGACTATAGCATGTCGGGCTGTTCATAGGCGAGTACGGCGCAATCAAAAGACAGGGCCGGATCCGCCTGGCGGAAAACAATGCAAATCAGTCTTGCAAATTCAGTGTCCGGCGTAAGTTCCGATTCACTGCATTTGTTAGCAATGCTTTCCCTTCAGGGCCTCGTCGACCAGGAACAGGTCGGTCAGCAGCGTCCGCAAATGGATGCTGGCATTGAGATTGTCGACGATCTGCGAGCCGATGGACGGTACCGCCAGCACCAGACGAACCCCGACCAGCGCCCGGGCGGCATCGGTTTCGAGCAATTCGGCAAAAGCCAGCAAGGCGGCCTGGCCGTCACCGCGCCGCCCTTCGGCGGCGACCAGCCCCCCCAGCCCGTCGAGGGCGTCTTCCAGGCGTTCCAGGAAGGCCCGGATGCCGGGCCCGGCGGCGGAGGTCTCGTCCACTGCGCCGCGAGCGGCATAGGCCAGCATGTATTCATAGGCTTCTTCGATGGCATCGATGCGTTGGCCGAGCGGCGTCATCACGGGCTGGTTCATTGGGTCCCATCTGAGTGTGAGAATTCATCGACCGCAGAGGGCACCGCTCAGGCCTTGGCCTCGCGCAGGGCGCGCATCACCAGATTGGCCATCAGGGGCACCTTGAAGCCGTTATAGGTCAGCGGGCGGGCCCCGCGCGTGGCGGCCTGCCCGGCCAATTTGGCGGTTTCGGCATTGGCCGGCTTGCCCTTGACCACGTCCTCGACCGCCCGCAGGCGCTTCGGCACGGCGCTGACCGCGCCGCAGGCGATGCGGGCCCGTTCGATCACGCCGTTGGTGATCACTAGCGCCGCCGCCACATTGACCAGCGGGAAATCCCACACCTCGCGGTCGGCCACCTTTTCGAAATAGAAATGAGCCCCCGCCCAATCCTTCGGCAGGCGGATGGCCACCAGCAATTCCTCGGGCCGGATGCAGTTGAGCGAGGTGACGTCGATCTTCGGCCCGACGAAGAAGGCGTCGGTGTCGACCACTCGTTCCGCCTTCGAACTGACCAGCACCAGCTTGGCGTCGAGGGCCACCAGGGCCGGGGCGATATCCGATGGATTGACCGCCAGGCAGCGGCTGCTGTCGAACAGCGCGTGCTCGCGATTGATGCTGTCGGGTCCTTCGGCGAAGCAGGTGTTGCCGCCGGCCCGGTTGCAAGGCAGCCCCGAGCGGTAGTACCAGCAGCGCGCATGCTGGGCCAAATTGCCGCCGATGGTTCCGCTGTTGCGGATCTGCGGGCTGGCCACCCGTCCGGCGGCCTCGGCCAGGACCCGGTAGCGGGCGGTGATCAGCGGATCGCTCTCGAGCGCCGAAAGGGTGGTCATGGCGCCGATTTCCACGCCGTCGGCGGTTTCCCGCACCCCGACCAGCCCGGGAATACCCGACAGGTCGATCACCGCCTTGGGGCGCTTGGCCCGCTCCTTGAACCAGGACAGGCTGTCATTGCCGCCGGCCAGCTTCCAGCCGTCCTTGCCGAAACGGTCGAGCAGGCCCAGGGCGTCCTGCAACTGCGCGGGCTGGAACAGGTCGAACCCGGGCATCATGTCCTTGAAGATCATCGGCGACTCCTTCTCAGACGGTGTGGACCTGCAGCGGGCGATGGGCCTGCGGCTGGTTGCTCAAGGCGTTGAGGATCATGTCGGTCGACACCGGCAGGCGATTGAAACTGTGGCCGCCCAGAGCATCGGAAATGGCGCAGACCACCGCCGCCGCGGTGGCGCCGGTCGGCGGCTCGCCGACCCCCTTGATGCCGAACGGATTCTGCGGCTCGGTGCCGGCGGTGGTGGCGGCCCGGCTGTTCAGCGGAACGTCGAGCCAGGATGGCGGCTTGGCCTGGGTCAAACCGACATTGGCCGGCAGCCCCAGCACCGGATCGTAGACGCGTCGCTCGAAGCGCGCCAAGCCGATGCCGAGCACGCTGCCGCCCTTGATCTGGGTATCCAGACTCTGCGGATGGACCACCAGGCCGGCATCCGACACCGCCAGATGGTCGAGGATCGTCACCTGGCCGGTCTCGACGTCCAGCTCGACCTCGACGAAGGCGGCGCAGAAGGCCGACACCATCTGCGGCTTGGGCAGGTTGTCCTTGGCCACGCCGATCAGGCCGGTCCCGGCGATCGCCGCCACGGCGGTCCGGGTAATCGGGTGGATATCGTTCGGCAACTCCGCCCCGCTATAGACGCCACCCAGTTCGATCGCCCGCTTGGCCGCCTGGGCGAAGGTCATGGCCTTGGCCGGGTCGGATTTGTGGACCACCCGCTCCTCGCCCAAGTCGTAATCCTCGGGCACGCCGCCCAGATCCTTGGCGGCGATCTGCAGCAGCTTGGTCCTGGCATCCATCGCCGCGACGTAATTGGTGCGTGATTCGGTGAAGGTGGTGTTGCTGCCCGCCTGGACCGAGTTCCAGGGCAGGCCGCGACGGGAATCGCCGTGTTCGATGACCACGTTGTCCCAGGCGTAATTCAAGATCTCGGCGGCGGCACGGCTGGTCGCCGCGTAGGAATAAGTGCCTAGATTGCCGACGCCGGTATGGACGTGCAGCTTGCCGTCCAGGGTGATCCGCAGCAGCCCGTCGAAGCCGTTCATGCCGGCCGGGTGACTGGCCAGGCCGACGCCCACCCCGGTCACCTTGCTGCCGCTGCGGCGGCCGCTGTTCTTCAGGCGCTCCTCCCAGCCGAAGCTCTTGGCACCGTCCTCGAGGGCGCTGCCGAGATGGGAACTCGACATCGTCTCGCCCTTGGCACCGTATTTGGCACCGCTATCCGGGGCGTTGATGCGGCGGATGGCCACCCGATCGAGCCCCAGCCGGCGCGCCGCCTGGTCGAGCAGCGCCTCGATGATCGGCGCCATCTGGCTGCGGCCGGGGCCCCGCATGGGCCCGCAGGGCGGGGTGTTGGTGAATACCGGAAGGCCCCGCCAGCGCATGGCCTGCGGCTGATAATTGATCGACACCCCTTCGGCGGCATTGCGGTAGTCGAGGAACCCCAAGACCCCGCCATTGTCCTGCACCAGGTAGAGGTCCAGGGCGGTGATCCGGCCGTCGGCGGCAAAGCCGAGCTTGAGGTTGCCCTGGAAGCCGTGGCGGGCCGATCCGAGGAAATATTCTTCGTTGCGGGCGATCCGCAACATGACCGGGCGGCCGGTCTTCCTGGCCAGATGCGCCGGGATCGCCATCACCGGATAGGCGCCGCCCTTGGAACCGAAGCCGCCGCCGCAGAACTCGCCGACGAATACCAGGTTATCGGGGCTGATGCCGATATAGTGGGCCAATTGCGGGATGATGAAGGTGTGGCTCTGGGAGGAACCGTGCAGGATGCATTTGCCGTTCTGCCAGTAGGCCAGGGCCGAACGGGTCTCCAGCGCGTGGTGCGGCACGCTGGCGGTGACGAAACTCTCGTCGAGGACTAGCTTGGCCTGGTTGAAGCCGCCTTCCAGGTCACCGTACTGCCAGGACTCGCCCGTCTTGCCGGTGGGCAGCTTGCCCTCGCCCGCCGCGGCGAAATCCGCCGCCTCCCATTTGACCGTCTGCAGCGCCTGCCCGAAGGCACCCACATTGCCGTCGCTGCGGGCGTTCGGCCCGGCCGGATAGAGGCTGTCCATCGGGTCGAAGGTGAAGGGCAGCGCCTCGAATTCGATGGTGATGCGCTCGATGGCCTCGGCGGCGGTCAATTCGTCGACGGCGGCCACCGCCAGGATCGGCGCGCCGACGAAGGTGGGCTCATTGGTCAGGATGGGATTGGCGCCGGCGTCCTGCGGCACCTCGTCGGCGGTCAGCACCGCCACCACCCCCGGCATCTTGAGCGCCGCCGCGGTGTCGATCCGCTTGACCCGGGCATGCGGCAGCGGGCTGGTCAGCAGCTTGCAATGCAGCATGCCCTCGACCCGGAAGTCTTCGCTGTATTTGGCCCGGCCGGTGATCTTGGCCAGCAGGTCGGGGGGTAGGAAGTCCTTGCCGATCAGGCGGTATGCCATGTCACACTCCCTCGGCCGAAGCCCGCATGACCCCCTTCAGGTAATGATCATAGGCCCCGCAGCGGCACAGGTTGCCGGACAGGGCGCGGCGCACCTCGTCGGCGGTCGGCTTCGGCTTGACCTTCAGCAGCGCCACCGCCGACAAGATCTGGCCCGGGGTGCAGAAGCCGCATTGCGGCGCCAATTCCTCGATGAAGGCCTTTTGCACCTTGTGCAACTCGCCGTTCGGCCCTTCCAACCCCTCGATGGTGGTGATCCGGCGGCCGCGCAGCCGATGGGTCAGGGTGCTGCAGGAATAGGCCGTCACGTCGTCGATCAACACCGTGCAGGCGCCGCATTCACCGTGGTCGCAGCCGATCTTGGTACCGGTCAGGCCGAGTTTGTTGCGCAGCGTCTGGGCCAGGGTTTCCTGCGGCAATACGTCGACCCGCCGGTCCTGGCCGTTGACGTTCAGGGTCAGCAGCCGCTCGACGGCGCCCGCCGTCGCCGCACGGGCCGAGGGAATAGCGGCGCGGAACAGATAGCCGACCGCCGAGGCGGTGGCGCCGGAAGCGATCACCCCTTTGATGAAGTCGCGCCGCGAGGTCCCGGGATGGGGGGCCGCGGCCCTGCCTTCGCCGTCCTCGGCCTGACGCCCGCAACAGCCGGACAGACCGAGTTGCCCACCGTGATCGTCCACCATGGCCGCGCTCCAGTTCCGAACGAGGATGACGCCTGATTTCCATGCCCTGAGTGTGGGTATGATGATGCCACAACCGCCAAGGTGCAACAAGGCGGCCGGCGGGCACCATCCGAGAGAGCGGCGCAGAGCCGGCGGGACGCGCCTATGGCGAGATGATCGGCAGCTCGGCGGTCGCCGGCTTCGCTTCTCCCTTCTGCCGTTCGGGGGCCATCACGAAGCGGCCCTTTCCAGACTGTTTTGCGGCATACATGGCCATATCGGCAAGCCGCAGGCACTGGTCGACGGACTCCGTGCACAGGGGATAGATCGCGATGCCGATGCTGGCCGAGACCGTAGCCGTTCCCATGTCCAGTTCAAACGGCTCGGCGACGGTCTCCAAGATGCGGGTGGCCACCCGTCCGGCCTCGCCCTCTGGATCGGCCTGGGTCAGATTAAGCAACATGACGAACTCGTCGCCGCCCAATCGGGCCGACAGGTCTCCGGCACGGTGGCCGGAACGAAGCCGCTCCGCCACTTCCATCAGCAAGGCATCGCCGGCATGGTGGCCGAATTGGTCGTTGACCTCCTTGAACCCATCGAGATCGATGAACAGCAAGCCGACGGATTCCCCGCGTCGTTTCGCGATCGTCGACTGCCGGACCAGGTGGTCGTGGAACAGCACCCGATTGGGCAGATTGGTCAACGGATCGTAAAGCGCCATGCGCTTGAGCTGTTCCTCCAGAAGCCGCCGCTCGGTGATGTCGTGGACGATGGAAACCAGTTGCGTTTTGCCGGCGACCTTCGTCGGCGTGGTATAGACCTCGACGTGGCGGAACTCGCCAGAGGCAAGCCGGTGGAGAAAATTGAAACAGTTGCGCTCTTCGCGTACGGCCCGGAGCCGCTCCTGGGCAACCTCGTCCGGTGACAACGTATTGATCTGACTGATGGGCATGCCGATCAACCGCTCCAGCGGATAGCCGTAATAGGCGGACGCCGCCCGATTGGCGGCGGTGATGATGCCACTATCCGGATCGATGACGAAAAGGATCGATCCATTGTTCTCGAACAGATCACGGAAACGGCTCTCGCTATCCCGAAGCTTCTCTTCGGCCTGTTTGCCCTCGGAGATGTCCACATGGGTACCCACCATGCGAACGGCAGCGCCGGCCGGGTCGCGCTGGAAGGCCCGGCCACGGCCAAGGATCCACTTCCACGATCCCGCCTTGGTCTTCATGCGGAATTCGACGGCGAAACTCGCACAGCGATTTTCGATGCAATCGCGGTTGGCGGAAATCGCCGCTTCAAGGTCGTCCGGATGAATGAGGTCGGCCCAGGTTTGGCCGGTCATGTCGAGTTCACCGGGCTCATAGCCCAACATGCGGAAATAGGCGGGGCTGAAATAGGTCTTGTCGCTGGGGATGTCCCAGTCCCAGAGGCCATCATTGCTGGCCTCCATGGCATGACGAAAACGCATCTCGCTGTCGCGCAGGGCTTGTTCCATCTGCTTGCGCTCGGTGATGTCCTGGATGGTGCCGACCAGGGTCAACGGGTTCCCCTGCCCATCCACATGCAATCGTCCTTTCCCATGCACCCAGCGTTGCTCGCCATCGCTCAGACGTCTGATGCGGTATTCTCGGTCGAAGGGAAGCCGCCGGGTAAGAACGGTATTCAGATAGTCCCGCATCTCCATGCGGCAGTCCGAAGCAACCAATTCCAACCAATGCTCGGCATCGCGTGGATAATCGTCACCAATCCCAAAAATGCCGTCCAAAATCTCCGAACTGGTCCAGTGGTCGGTCGACACGTCAAAAAAATAGTAGCCGAGACCAGCCACACCCTGGACCTCGCGCAGCATTTGCTCGCTGCGCTGTAAGTCCAGGTCGGAGCGCTTCCGATCGGTAATATCGCGGGATACGATAATGAACAGCACCTTGTCGTCGATTTGCGCCAGGCGCACGGTAACGTCCACTGGCAACGGCGAACCATCGGCCCTTTGATTCTCCCACTCGAAGCGGCATTTTCCTTGGGCCTTGACCTCGGAGAATACGTCGTTCGCCATTTCGTCGCTACGTCTGCCACCGGGCTGGAACTCCGGCGACCAATCGGCCGGCGATGACCCGATCATTTGCTCTCGCGTGCAGCAGAACAAATCCAACGCGGCCTGGTTGCATTCGATGGCAAGCCCCTGCTCTGAACAGGCGATAATTGCATCGCCGGCAAGATCAAGAATCGTGCGGTATAAGTGCGATTCAGTCGATTCGTTCATGTCAACAGGTGCCGATTCCAACCCCGCTCGGGCAACCCCAACTCCAGGTTGGCCTAGAATGAGTCAGATTAACAGAACCAATGGAATTTGCCGCATCCAAGGCTGACTGCTCCTGCATCAATCCTCGGCGATGGCCTCCTGATCCGCCGACAGGCAGGCGATCAGATTGCACAAGGGCGCGCCGCTGACCGGATGCACCCAATCGGCGGCGATATCGGCCAGCGGCAGCAACACGAAGGCCCGCTCGGCCAGGCGCGGATGCGGCAGCAGCGGTGGTTCGAGACCTCCCTGAACCAGCCGGCCATAGGCCAACAGGTCGAGATCGAGGACGCGCGGCGCGTTGCGCACGGTGCGGACCCGCCCGAACTCGTCCTCGAGCCGGTGCAGCAGCGCCAACAGGGCGGCCGGGGCCAGCTCCGTCTCGATGGCGGCGACGGCATTGGCGAACCATGGCTGATCCGAGACCGGCACCGGACGGCTGCGCCAAATGCGCGATCGGGCGATGACCCGCAGCCCGGCGGACTCCAGCCGCAACAGGGCCGCCTCCAGGGCTTGGCGGGGGGTGTCGAAATTGCCAGGAAGATTGGCGCCCAATCCGATCAGGATCAAGTCGGAAGCGCTTTTGCGTTCGGTCTCGGACCCTTGCGACGACATGCGCTGCAGCCTACCTTTGTTTATGGCGTTTTGCCTACGGCCGAAGCCGCGAGTCCGGCTTTGGCCGGAGTCACATATTCATTAAGGCAGTTGTCATGGGGATGGTATTTTATTCACAAGAGCGCATTGGCCTATTCATCGATGGATCGAACCTCTACGCGGCCGCCAGAGCCCTCGGATTCGATATAGATTACAAACGTTTGCTTGAGTTGTTTACGTCGCAAGGTCGGCTCATTCGGGCGTTCTATTACACCGCATTGGTCGAGGATCAGGAATACTCCCCGATCCGGCCGCTGGTCGATTGGCTCGACTACAACGGCTACACCATGGTGACCAAACCGACCAAGGAATTCACCGACGCCACCGGCCGCCGCAAGATCAAGGGCAACATGGACATCGAACTGGCCATCGACGTGATGGAGATGGCCCAGTATCTCGATCATGTCGTGCTGTTCTCTGGCGACGGCGATTTTCGGCGCCTGGTCGAGGCGGTGCAGCGCAAGGGCGTCCGCGTCACCGTGGTGAGCACGGTGCGCTCGCAGCCGCCGATGGTGGCCGACGAATTGCGCCGCCAGGCCGATACCTTCGTCGAGCTGCTGGAGCTGGAGCCGGCCATCGCCCGCGGTCAGCCGGCGCATCGCGAGGACCGCCCCTCCTCCGACTACGTCGAGTGAGCCGCCGCCGATGAACGTCGTTGCCGAACTGTGCCCGGGGCGGGACTGTCCGCATTGCCCGCGGCTGGTCGCTTTCCGCCAGGAAAACCGGACTCGCCACCCCGATTGGCACAATGCCCCGGTGCCCTCCTTCGGGCCGATCGAGGCGGCGTTGCTGATCGTCGGCTTGGCCCCCGGCCTCAGGGGCGCCAACGCCACCGGCCGACCGTTCACCGGCGATTGGGCGGGCGACCTGCTCTATGCCACCTTGCTGACCAAGGGCGCGGCCCGTGGATCCTATGGCGAACACGCCGCCGACGGGCTGGAACTGGTCGACTGCCGGATCACCAACGCGGTCCGCTGCGTGCCGCCGGGCAATCGCCCGACCCCCGCCGAGGCCAAGGCCTGCCGCGGCTTCCTGATCGACGAAATGGCGGCGATGCCGCGTTTGCGGGTCGTCCTGGCGATCGGCGGATTCGCCCATGATGCGGTCCTGGCGGCACGCGGATGCCGACGCAGCGCCTTCCCGTTCGTGCATGGACAGAGACATGACTTGCCGGACGGCCTGACGATGGTCGACAGTTACCACTGCTCCCGCCTCAACACCAATACCGGGAGATTGACGGAAGCAATGTTCGACGCGGTCGTTACAGCGAGTCTTGCTGTATTGCAGCATTAATCACGGCTGTTGTCTTTCTCGTTCATTAGCGCATCATGGGGATCTGTCGCGCAATGCTGCTGTAACGACGGTCAAGCCGCCAACGAGGAAGCAGGAATGTTCATTCAGTGGCAAGCGGCCTATGAACTGGGGATACCCAGCATCGACGGCGACCACCGTATGTTGGTCAACAAACTCAACCACTTCGTCAGCCGCTCGCAATCGGCGGCGGCGACCTCGGAATTGCACGTTATCCTGGGTGAGCTGACGGCCGAGATTGCCGCTCATTTCAAGCATGAGGAAGATCTGTTGGAACGTTCCGATTTTCCCCTGCTCGCCTCTCATGCGGCGGAACACGAGAAGCTTATCCAACAGATAAGCCACTTCCGCGAATCCTATGAAAATACTGAATTTGGCGAGCTGTCTTCGGACGCCACCCAGTTCCTCAGGCGCTGGCTGCTCGACCACCTGACCGAGCACGACCTGCCTTGTGCCCCCTATCTGCGGCGCTTGGTTTAGGGGTGTAGTCTGTCCTTATTTTCCGTCATTGCGAGCCATTGGCGAAGCAATCCATCTGCGGCGCAGACAGATGGATTGCCGTGTCGCTGACGCTCCTCGCAATGACCGTCTGCAGTTACAGATCTGCGGTCGCAGGATCGTCCAAATGTCATCATAGCTTCACGCGAATGAAATAACGCTGACCAGCGTCGTCGCTATAACCGATCACGAATTCGACTCGGAACGACCTCCCGATTTGGAAATCGTATCGGACAGCATCCTGCATGATCACGCTCAACGGCGTCAGCGTAACGTATCCGAGCGGCAAGACCGCTCTCCAGCCGACGACGCTCACCTTTAGCGCCGGGCAGTTCGTCGTCCTGTTGGGTCCCTCCGGGGCCGGGAAATCCACCTTGCTGCGGACCTTGAACGGCCTGCTTTGCCCCACCCGCGGCAGCGTCGAGGTGCATGGCCTCGGCAGCCTGGCCGACCCCGGCCGCCTGCGGCTGCACCGCCGGCGCACCGGTATGGTGTTCCAGAAGCACCAGTTGATCGGCCGACTAACCGCTCTGCGCAACGTGCTGGGGGATGTCCCGGTCGATGTTGAAATTGGAGGGCAGGCGTTGCTCACCTTGAGCCTGTAGGCTCGGGGTGTCGAATCCGCAAAGGAGAGCAACGCCATGAAGAAATCTACCACATTGGCCGCCGTCGTTCCGGCGA
>CAIOJO010000528.1 GCA_903858635.1 uncultured Telmatospirillum sp.
CGCGAGATCGATCCGCGGCAGATCCTGGAGAATGACCCGGCCCGCGCCGAGATTCATGTGTCCGACCTCGGAATTGCCCATCTGCCCGTCGGGCAGCCCGACCTGAAGCCCTGAACTGTCCAGCAGGGCATGGGGATAAGCCGTCAGAAAGCGGTCCCAGTGGGGAGTCTCGGCCAGGGCGATGGCGTTGTCGGCCCGCTCCGCCCGCCAACCCCAGCCGTCGAGGATGCAGAGCACGAGAGGACGGAGACGGGCGGAAGCGGCGGCGATGGGCATGGGAGGATGACTGCCAAAGGGAAAGCTGGGGCCAGACTATACCTGTTCCGTGCTTTTCCGCCAGCCCGCCGGCAGAGCGAGCCCGTCGCCAATCGATCCGCCGCACCCACACTTGGCCCGATGCCGAATTTAAAGACGAAGCGCAAACCACCTGCGAGCATGGCCGCCCACCACGGCGGCACCGTCGAGAGCCGCCGGGCGGCACGCACAGGCACGGTTGGCAGTGGCGGGTAGGTATGGTGGCCGGTGTGGTGCTGTGGGTGGTCGAGGGGGCTTGACTACCCCACGACACATCCAGGATCGAGTTCGCGCAGCCGGGGATACTCCTCCAAGAAATGAGACTCTGACCCCGATTTCCTGTGTGACCCCGATTTCCCTGTGCCGATTTCCCTGTGATACCGCCGAGCCTACGAGATGACCTTTCTGATCCAAGGCTGAAAGCACAGGCTTTTGATCCTGCCGGTTTCGGCCAAGAGAGCGTTCCATGCGTCACAACAGGCCTGGACGATGGTGGATTGGTCCGGCCAGACGCAGAGCGAGAGGAAGCGTTCCCGCAGGAACAACCAGATGCGTTCGACCGGGTTGAGTTCCGGCGCGTATGGCGGCAGGCGAACGAGGGTGATGTTGTCGGGGACGAGCAGGGATTTGCTGGTGTGCCATCCGGCACCGTCGATGACCATCAGGGCGTGCTCGTCGGGGGCCAGGGTTTTGGAGAATTCGGCCAGGAACAGATCCATGGCCTCGGTGGAGACTTCGGGCAGGACGAGGGCGAAGGCATCACCGGTCGCGGGTTGGGCTGCGGCGAAGATATAGGTCCAGTCGAAGCGATGGTCGCAGAGGCCGGGCGGCCGCTGGCCCTTGAGCCACCAGCGATGGCACAGCCGCCCCTTCTGCCCGACGCGGGCCTCGTCCTGGAACCACAGGGTGACCCGCTTGGCAGGGTGAGCCATGCGCGTCGCCGTCACGGCGTCGCGGAGGCCTTTTTTTGAAAGCGCTCCTGCGCCTTGGCATCGGTTTTGGGATGGACCGGTCGAGCCTTCTGGCGCGACATCCCCATGCGCCGCAGGATGCGCGATAGGCTGGAGGGATGCACCGTCTTGCCGAACTTGACCGAAATCCAGATCGCCATCGCCTCGCGGGTCCAGGTGCAGACCCCATCCACCTCGGGCTTTGGCCCCTTGAAGATTGCGGCGGCGAGTGTCGCCTGTTCGCTCTCGGTCAGCCATTCCGGACGGCGGCCGCGTGGACGGTTGAACAGGCCGGACACGCCCTCGGCATTGTAGCGGGTCACCGCGTCACGCAACGCTTGGCGTTCAAGTCCGGCCAGCCGAGCAGCCTCGGCGCGGGCCATTCCTTCCAGCGCATTGGCAATGGCGTAGGCCCGAGTGGAACGGTGCCGATCCGGTAGCCGAAAAAACGGCCGATAGGGTGGCCGAAATTGTTGCTGACCTTGCCGCTCGATTCCTGTCCGATTACGTCGAGATGCATTGCAAGCCCGGCACCGCTTCCGAGTACCGCCGGCATGTCGCCAAAATCATTATTCCTGCCATTGGAAGCAAGAAGGTCAAGGCCGTCAGCCGTTCCGACATTGCCCGCCTGCACCACGCCCGCCGGGATATGCCTTACGATGCCAACCGAACGCTCGCCACGCTGTCGAAGATGTTCACCCTGGCGGAAAAGTGGGACATCCGGCCTGATAATTCCAACCCGTGCCGCCATGTCGAGAAATATCCCGAGCGTAAGCGCGAGCGGATGCTGACGGTCGAGGAATTGGGGCGGCTGGGCGAGGCGCTGGCCGCCTATGAGGGCTCGCCCCATGCGGTCGCCGCCTTTCGCCTGCTGGTCTTCACTGGAGCGCGAAAGGGGGAGGTGCTGGGATTGCGCTGGGAGTGGATTTCCATTGATCAGGGCACGGTTCGATTGCCCGACAGCA
>CAIOJO010000529.1 GCA_903858635.1 uncultured Telmatospirillum sp.
CTGTTCGCCTTACACACGGCCTGGCTCACCGCGAGGGGCTCCCGATGAGGAAACCACCGACTGGAGAGCCGTATGCGGGAAAACCGCACGTACGGTTCGGAGGGAGGGGAGGCTAAGGCCTTCCCTACCCCTATCTGAAAAACAATTGATCGATAGCCTCTCCCCGCCGGCGGGCGTCGCGGAGCGACGCGTTTGGTCCACCGGCACTGAGGTCGGTGCCACTGCAGCGATGCCGGAATTAGGGCGCTGCGATCTCTTCTTTATTCTTGTGCCGGTTCCGGTTGCGACCCATCCTTCTTACAAATGGCATTCTCCGCCAGCCGATAAGCCAAGAAAAACTTGGCGGCTGTCGAATACAGGGATGCCTGGGAGGAGTGGCCAGCGTTGAACGCCATCGACCTTGAAGTCATCTATCAGTCGACGCTGCAGATCGCCCGAGAGCTGACGCTCAATATGTTGCGCACCGGCTATTCGACGGTGATCAAGGAGAGTCAGGACTTCACCTTCGCGATTTTCGACCGGCGCGGCCGGATGGTCGCCCAGGGCGTGCCGCAGCCGCTGCATATCGGTCCCTTGAGCGCCCAGGTCAACGAGATCCGCCGGGTGTTCGCCGGCCGCATCGATCCGGGCGACGCCTTCATCGTCAACCATCCCTACCGCGCCTGTCAGAACCATGCCACCGACGTCACGGTGATCTCGCCGGTGTTCGAGGGCGACCGTCTGGTCGCCTTCATCGGCAATATCGCCCACAAGCCCGATCTGGGCGGCAAGGTGCCCGGCACCAACAGTGGCGACGCCACCGACCTGTTCCAGGAAGGCCTGCTGATCCCACCATTGAAGATCCAGCGCCGCGGCCTCCTCAACGACGACCTCAAGGAAATGATCTCGGCCAATACGCGGACCCCGGAGGTGACCTGGGGCGACGTCACGGCGCAGATCAACACCAATACCTACGGCCTGGAGAAATGCGCCCAGCTGTTCGGCAAATACGGCGTCGACAAAGTGCTGGCCTGCTGGGACCGCTGGATGGAGATCTGCGAGAGCGAACTCAGGAAGGAGATCCTCAAGGTTCCCGACGGCCTCTACGGCCCGGCCACCGATTGGATCGACGACGACGGCATCGATCTCGGCAAGCCCTACCGCATCAGCGCCAGCCTCGAGGTGAAGGGCGACCAGCTGCATTTCATCCTGGACAGTGACGCCCAGGCGCGCGGCCCGATCAACCTGCGGCCCTGTGTGTCGCGCAACTTCATCCAGTGCTGCGTCAAGATGATCTTCATCCCCAAATTGCCGGTCAACGAAGGCCTGTCGCGGCCCATCGAGGTCAGCTATCCGCCCGAAGGCTCGCTGCTCAATCCGCGCTATCCGGCGCCCTGCAACATGTATGTGCGGCCCAGCCAGATGACCACTTCGGTCGTGGTCCGCGTGCTGGCCGAGGCCCTGCCGGGGCGGGTCCCGGCCCCCGCCAGCGGCGCCGGCGGTTCGCTCAGCAGCGCCGGGCGCCATCCGCAAACCGGCCGCTGGTATTCGCAATACGAGATCTTCAACGGCGGCAACGGGGCGCGGCCCGACCATGACGGGGTGAGCGCCATGGACGACCTGGTGGTCAATGTGATGAACGGTCCGGTCGAGGCGCTGGAGACGGAATTCCCGATTCGCGTCGAAGCCTATGAGCTGGTGACCGATTCGGGCGGTCCGGGGACCTTTCGCGGCGGCCTCGGGACGCGTCGCCAATGGCGCATCCTGGCCGAGGAATCCACCGTGAATTTGCGCACCGACCGCTTCAAGTTCGCCTCGCCCGGTCTGTTCGGCGCCAAGCCGGCCAAGCCGTCGAAGGCGGTGCTCAATCCCGGTACGGCCGAGGAACGGCCGCTGACCTCGAAGGTCTCCGGCCTGCGCCTCAAGCAGGGCGACCTGGTGTCGTGGGAACTGGCCGGCGGCGGCGGCTACGGCGATCCCTTGGCGCGCGACCCGCTGCGGGTGCTGGCCGATGTGGTCAACGGCTATGTCAGCATCGCCGCGGCCGAGGACGATTACGGCGTCGCCATCGATCCGCTGCGGATGACCGTCGACGACACGGCCACCCGGGCGTTGCGTAGCCGGAGGGCGGGGTGATGGGGGTGCGCATCGGCATCGACGTGGGCGGAACCTTCACCGACGTCACCGCCTTCGACGAGGATCGCCAGGATGTGGTGCTGATCCGCAAATACAGCTCCAATGCGGCCCAGCCGATGACGGTGATGGAGGAGATCGCCGCCGACCTCGAGCGGGAGTTCGGGGCGGACGGGGTGAGCTTGATCCTGCATGGCTCGACGGCGGCGCTCAACACGCTCCTCGAGGACAAGGGGGTGCGGGTCGGGCTGATCACCACCAGGGGCTTCCGCGACGTCTACGAGATCGGCCGGCAGTGGCGCGGCGAGGACGTCTTCAACATCTTCGCCCCGGCCCCCAAGATGCTGCTCGACCGCGACCGGATCCGCGAGGTGTCGGAGCGCCTGGACAGCCGCGGCCAAGTGGTGACGCCGCTCGACCATGCCGAGCTGGAGCGGGTGGTGGCCGAGTTGCTGGAGCGCCGCGTCGAGGCGATCGCCGTCGCCTTCCTGTTCAGCTACACCAACCCCGCCCATGAGATCGAGGCGGCCCGGGTGATCCGCCGCATGGCACCCGAGCTCTACGTCTCGTTGTCTTCCGAGGTCAATCCGGAGTGGCGCGAATACGAACGGACCGCCTCGACCGTGGCCAATGCCTATATCGGGCCGCCGGTGTCCTCCTACCTGCGCCAGCTGGAACAGCTGTCCGCCCGGCGCTTTTCCGCCTGTCGCACCCTGATGATGAAGTCCGACGGCGGCGCCGCCAGCGCCGTCATGCTGTCCGGCATGCCGATCCAGACGGTGATGTCGGGACCGGTGGCCGGGGTCATCGGCAGCCGCGTCCTGGGCGATCGCAAGGGTATCGACAACCTGATCAGCTTCGATGTCGGCGGCACCAGCTCGGACATGGCGGTGATCCCCGGCCGGCCGCTGTTCCGCTCCGAGGTCTCGGTCGGCCGCCATCCGTTGCGCACCCAGACGGTGGATATCGACACCATCGGCGCCGGCGGTGGCAGCATCGCCTCGGTGCAGCTCGGCGGCGTGCTCAAGGTCGGCCCGGAGAGCGCCGGAGCGCGGCCCGGCCCGGCCTGCTACGAACGGGGCGGCGGGGCCGCCACCCTGACCGACGCCCTGGTGGTGCTGGGCCATCTGTCCGGCCAGGCACTGCTCGAAGGGGCCATGCCGATCTCCGCCGCCAAGGCGCGCAGCGCCATCGAGACCCATGTGGCGGCCCCGCTCGGCATGGATGTGATGGAAGCCGCCTGGGGCGTGCTGACGGTGCTGGCCAGCAACTGCACCACGGCGATGCGCACCATCACGGTGGAGCGCGGCTACGATCCCCGCGAATTCACCCTGGTGCCGTTCGGCGGCATGGGGCCGACCATCGCCGGCAACATCGCCGCCGACCTCGGCATCGGCCGCATCCTGGTGCCGCAGGATCCGGGCACCTTCAGCGCCTGGGGGATGCTGGTCACCGACGTCCATCAGGAGCGCAGCCTCACCCGCATCACCCCGCTGGAGGGCAGCAGCGCGGCCGAGATCGAGGCGCTGTTCGGCGGCATGGAAGACCGCGCGATCGACGATCTGCTGGGCGAGAAATTCCCGCGCGAGCGGCTGTCGACCCTGCGCAGCGCCGGCATGCGCTATCGTGGCCAGTCCTATGAGGTGAGTGTGCCGGTGCCGGTCCTGGCCGGCCCCGACGACCTCGCCGCCCTGGCCGAGGCCTTCCATGCCGCGCATAAGCGGCGCTACGGCCATAGCGCGCTCAACGAGGCGGTGGAGATCGTCAATTTCAAGGTGACCGGTGTCGGCGCCATCCCCAAGCCGCAGCCCAAGCTGCATTCGCCCGGCGACGGCCACCTGCCGGAGCCGCTGGCGCGGCGGGCCGCTTATTTCGGCGTCGCCGGGACCGTCGAGGTGCCGGTCTACCGGCGGCGCGACCTGGGCCCGGGCACCAGCCTGACCGGCCCCGCCATCATCGAAGAGAAGACCTCGACCGTGGTCCTTTACCCGGGCCAGCGGGCGACGGTCGATCCCATGCTCAACCTGGAAATCGAGGTGGCGGCCTGATCGTGCAGCGAACCGGCGCGCAATTGCGGGTGTTGCAACGGCTGCCGCAGGGCGGCACCGGCTTTGCCACGCTGTGCCGCGAGTGGTCCGCCGGGCGGCAGACTCTGGTGATCGGCGCCGCCGCCCTGCTGCTGTTCGCCCTGGCCTGGGAGGCGGTGGCCGACCTCGCCCTGGTGGATCCGCTGTTCATCTCCTCGCCCAGCCGCATCGCCGTGGTCGCCTGGCAGTCGCTGGGCGACCGCGACTTCTGGCGCGACGTGAAGGTCAGCAGCAGCGAATTCCTGTCGGGTTATGCCGCGGCCATCCTGGTCGGGGTACCGCTTGGCCTGGCCACCGGCTGGTATCGGCGCCTGAACTATCTGCTCGGCCCCTCCATCGACATGCTGAACGCGGTGCCGCGGGTCACCTTCCTGCCGATCATCGTGGTGTGGTTCGGCATCGGCATCTGGTCGAAATTCGCCGTGGTATTCCTGGGGGCGGTGATCCCCATCATCATCAGCACCCAGTCCGGGGTGCGCACCAACGAGGCCCGCTTCCTGGCCGTCGCCCGTAGTTTCGGTGCCACGCCATTGAAGCTGTTCACCAGCATCATCCTGCCCGGCACCGTGCCATTCATCTTCACCGGCCTTAAATTCGGTGCCGGCCGGGCCTTGCTGGGGGTGGTGGTGGGCGAGCTGTACGCTTCGATCGCCGGCGTCGGCCATATGATCGCCGAGGCCGGCAACAGCTTCCAGACCGATACCTTGTTCTTCGGTGTCCTGCTGTTCACCGGCACCGGCCTGGCCATCACCATCGGCCTCGACCGGGTGGAGAAGCATTTCGACCGCTGGCGCCCCGAAGGCGGAGGCCGCCGATGAATCGCAACGGCCGTCTTTGGCGCTTCTACCTGGCCCATGAACGGCTGCTGCTCGGCTTGACGGTGGTGGTCCTGTTCCTCGTGGCGTGGGAGGGGCTGGGGCGCGGCTGGTGGGCCGACGGGCTGACCCCGCTGCTCGGCCGCTCGGCCGAGGCGCTCCGCCTGAAGCCGATCTTCGTGTCCTCGCCCTCGGCGGTGGCCAAGGCGGCCTATCGCCTCTATTTCGTCACCGGCGAGATCTGGCCGCATCTGGCGGCCAGCGGGCTCGAGCTGGTGGCCGGGCTGGCCGCGGCGATCGTCGTCGGCATTCCCCTGGGCTTGGTCGCCGGGCGCTACCGGCTGTTGTCGGCGGCGCTCGAACCCTTCATGTCGGCCTTCAACGCGACGCCGCAGATCGCCTTCCTGCCGCTGATCATCCTGTGGATCGGCGCCGGTTTCGGGGCGCGGGTGCTGATCATCTATCTGCTGACCGTGGTGCCCATCCTGATCAACGCCCACGCCGCGGTGCGCACCGTGGATCGGCGGCTGTTGCAGGTGGCGCACAGTTTCGGCGCTTCCGAGGCGCGGATCTTCCGCAGCATCATCCTGCCCAGTTCGGTGCCCTTCCTGCTGGGCGGCCTGCGTCTGGCCATCGGCCGCGGCATGATCGGCATCATCGTCGGCGAACTGTACGGCCAGGCCATCGGCGTCGGCCTGATGATCAATCGGGCCGGTGCCCTGTTCCAGACCGACAAGGTGTTCGTCGGGGTGCTGACCATCGTTGCCGCCGGATTAGCCCTGACCGAGGTGGTGCGCCGCATCGAGCGCCGGGTCGAACTGTGGCGGGCCTCGGGGCTGGAGGGCGGAGGATGACCAAAGTGAAGCTGGAAGCCCAGGATGTCAGCCTGGAATACCGCCAGCCGCGGACCGGCAACCGGACCCTGGCCCTCGACCGCGTCAGCCTGTCGATCGCCGATGGCGAGTTCGTGTCGATCGTCGGCCCCTCGGGCTGCGGCAAGACCACCTTCCTGACGGTGGTCGACGGGCTGATCCCGGCCAGTGGTGGCCGCATCGTCGTCGACGGGGTCGAGGTGAACAAACCAGGTCCCGACCGCGCCCTGGTGTTCCAGGACGCGTCGCTGCTGCCATGGCGAACGGTGCTGAAGAACGTCTGCTACGGGCTGGAATGCGCCGGGGTCAAGGCGGCCGAGGCCGGCCAGCGGGCGCAGCGCTTCATCGACATGGTCGGGCTGTCCGGCTTCGAGAACCACTATCCCTACGAACTGTCGGGCGGCATGCAGCAGCGGGTCAACCTGGCCCGGGCGCTGGTGGTCGATCCGAAGATCCTGCTGATGGACGAGCCCTTCGCCGCCCTCGACGCCCAGACCCGCGAATTCATGCAGGAAGAATTGCTGCGCATCCGCTTCGAGGCCGGCAAGACGGTGCTGTTCATTACCCACCAGATTGACGAGGCGATCTTCCTGTCCGACCGGGTGATCGTCTTCTCGGCCCGGCCCGGCCGGGTCAAGGCGACCATCAAGATCGATCTCGAACGCCCGCGCAAACTGCCGCTGAAACGCGACCCGCGCTTCCACGCCTACGAGGACCAGATCTGGACCTTGATCCATGACGAGGCCGTCGAGGCGGCGCAGGCGCCATGAGAATCAAAGTCGTCATGCCCGCGAAGGCGGGCATCCATGGCCGCAGAGACTGGCATTGTGGTGGCATGGACCCCCGCCTTCGCGGGGGTGACGGAAACCAGAAGGGAGGAACACATGCAGCAGCAGATGATTCCCCGGCACCGCTTCATTCGCCTGATCGGCGCCATCCTCGGCCTGGCAGCGGTCTGGCCGGGGCTGGCCGCGGCGGCCGAGCTGATTCCCTTCAAGATGGGCATTTCGGCCCCGGTGGCGTCGATCCTGCCAGTCTATTTCGCCCAGGACGGCGGCTTCTACGAGAAGCAGGGGCTGCAGGTCGACATCATCAGTTCGGAAGGCGGCACGCGCGGCCTGCAGGTCCTGTTGTCGGGCGAGATCCAGGCCATGCATGTCGGCATGGCACCGGTGGTGCAGGCCAATCTGCAGGGGGCCGATCTGCGCCTGGTGGCGGCCACCACCAATACCCTGCCGATCGCCATCTACGCCCAGAAGCCGAGCACCCCGCCCTTGCCGCATGGGGCCACCATCGGTATCAGCACCTTCGGCTCGGAGACCGACATCGCCGTCAGCATCGCCTTGAAACAGCTGGGAATGAGCCGCGACGACGTCACCATTTCGCAGATCGGCGGCTCCAGCCAGCGCTTCGCCGCCCTGATCGCCGGCCGCATCGATGCGGCGCCGCTGCTCGAACCGACCATCACCGCCGCCAAGCTGCGCCACTTCGTGCCGGTGGTCGACCTGGCGGCCCAGAACACGCCGTGGATTTTCGATGCCGTGGTGGTGACCAGGAGCTACATGAAGGAGCATCCCGACGACCTGATGCGCTTCCTCAAGGCCTATATCGAGGGCGCCGTCCGGGCGATGGCCGATCCGCGCTTCGCCAAGGAGACCATAGCCAAGCATTTCAAGGTCAACGACCCGACGGTGATCGACGCCACCTACGCCGAATTCAAGCGGCTGATGCCGCTGGACGCGGCGCCTTCGGCCGAAGGCGCCAAGAACGTCCTGGCGCAGATGAAGGCCATCAACCTGCAGGTCGGCAGCGACAAGGTCGGCGATTACCTCGAGCTCGGATTCATCGAGAAGCTGCACCAGGAAGGCTTCATCGACGAGGTGCTGAAGCGTTACGGCGTGCAATGAGCGGGAGGGAACGATCGTGACACAACCGAAACTATTCAATCTGGAGGGCCAGGTGGTGGTCGTCACCGGCGGCGGCAAGGGCATCGGCAAGGTCTATGTCGAGGCTTTCGCCCGGGCCGGGGCCCGGGTGGTCGCCGCCGATATCGACGGCGACGCCGCCAGGACGGTGGCCGACCGGCTGGTCGGCCAGCGCCGTGACGTCCTCGGCCTGACCACCGACATCGCCGACCCGGATTCGGTGGAGGCGATGGTGGCGGCCACCGAGGAACGCTTCGGGCGGCTCGACGTGCTGGTCAACAACGCCTCGCTGATGAGTGTCCTGCCGCGCCAGAACTGGATGGAGATTCCGGTGGCGGAATGGGACCGGGTGATGGAAGTCAATCTGCGGGGCATGTTCCTGTGCTGCCACGCCGCCTTTCCGGCGATGCGCCGCCAGGGCCGCGGCAAAATCGTCAACATCGCCTCGAGCCGCGCCTTCGAAGGCACGCCGCTCCGCCTGCACTACACCACCTCGAAGGCCGGGGTGGTCGGCTTCACCCGCGCCCTGGCCCGCGAGGTCGGTTCCTTCGGGGTGACGGTCAATGCGGTGGCGCCGGGCAATACCTTGTCGGAAACCCAGGTCAGCTCGTCCTCGGCCGAATACCTGGCCACCAAGACCGAGGGACGGGCCATTCCGCGCGCCCAGTTGCCGGACGACCTGATCGGCGCGGTGATGTTCTTCGCCTCGGCGGCCAGCGATTTCATCACCGGCCAGACCCTGGTGGTCGATGGCGGCCGGGCCATGCATTGAGTAGAAGCAGCAAACGGGAGACGAAGATGATCCACGGTCGCATGCTGATCGGCGGCGAGCTGGTCGAGGCGATGAACGGCGAGCGGTTGCAATCGGTCAACCCGGCCACCGAGGAGCCGATCGGTTCGGTGCCGGCGGCCGGCGCCGCCGATATCGAAGCGGCGGTCTCGGCCGCCCGTCAGGCGGCGCCCGGCTGGGCGGCGGCCTCGCCCAAGGAGCGGGCGGCGGTGGTCCGCAAGCTGGCGGCGGCGCTGCGGGACCGCGCCGAGGCCCTGCTCGAGGTCGAGGTCAAGGACACCGGCAACACCATCTCGAAGATGCGCGGCGACGTCGCCTCGGCCGGCGACGCCTTGGAGTACTACGCCGGACTGGGCCTCGAAATCAAAGGCCAGACCATCCCGGCCAGCGCCCGCAACCTGCATCTGACCCTGCGCGAGCCCTATGGCGTGGTCGGCCGCATCATTCCCTTCAACCACCCGATCAAGTTCGCCGCCAATGCGCTGGCGGCGCCGCTGATCGCGGGCAATGCGGTGGTTCTCAAGCCGCCGGAGCAGAGCCCGCTGTCGGCCAGCATCCTGGCCGAGATCTGCCGCGACATCCTGCCTCCCGGCGTGGCCAATATCGTCACCGGGCTGGGTATGCCGGCCGGCGATGCCATCGCCCGGCATCCGGCCATCAAGCGGATCGGCTTCACCGGCTCGGTGCAGACCGGCCTGGCCATCCAGCGCGCCGCCGCCGAATCGACGGTCAAGCATGTCAGCCTCGAACTGGGGGGCAAGAACCCGCTGATCGCCTTCCCCGACATGGATCCGGAGCGCATCGCCGAGGTGGCGGTGGCCGGCATGAACTTCGCCTGGCAGGGCCAGTCCTGCGGCTCGACCAGCCGGCTGCTGCTGCATGAATCGCTCTACCAGCCGGTCTTGAAGCGGGTGGTCGAGCGGGTCGAGGCGCTGCGTCTGGGCGATCCCCTGGATCCCCAGTCGCAGATGGGGCCGATCAACTCGAAGGCGCATTACCAGCGGGTGCTGGCGATGATCGAGGCCGGCAAGGCGGGCGGCGCCCGCCTGATGACCGGCGGCAAGCGGCCGGCCGGCAAGGCCTTCGAACGGGGCTACTGGGTCGAACCGACCGTCTTCGCCGAGGTCGACGGCGGCATGCGGATCGCCCGCGAGGAGATCTTCGGCCCGGTGTTGTCGGTGTTCCAATGGAAGGACGAGGCCGAGGCCTTCGCCTTGGCCAATGCTACCGAATACGGGCTGACCGCCTCGATCTGGACCCACGACATCGACACCGCGTTCCGCGCCGCGCGGGCGGTGCGCTCGGGCTATGTGTGGATCAACGGCGCCTCGGGCCATTTCTACGGCACGCCGTTCGGCGGCATGAAGAACAGCGGCCTCGGCAACGAGGAAGGGTTGGACGAGCTGTTGAGCTACACCGAGAACAAGACGATCCATCTTATGGCCGGGTAAGTCGGGAGATCGGGTGTCCGGCTGTTGCAAGGCGCGACAAATCGTCTCAAATCGAGCCATTTTTCGGTGAATCTGCTCGCACTGCTTGTGGGCTTTGCGGCATAGTGAAGCCGAAGAGACGGCATCAGCCGCCGACAAAAAACGGCAGGGGTCTGAAGACCCCGCCCAGTGGGGAGGGACCGCGCCATGCTGGCGCGCGAATTGCGCTTTTCGGATTTCGTCCGCTTCGATCCGGACGAAGGGAAGATCGACTTCTGCGGCCGGCGGGCGGTCCTGGTTCAGGCCGATGCCATGGGTGCGTTGCGCAAGGAGCTGGTCGACACCCTCGGCCTCGACATCGCCAAGGTCATCCTCAGCCGCTACGGCTACAGTTGCGGCCATGGCGACGCCCGCGATCTCGGCCCGCATTTGGCGGCGCAGGACGACGCCGAATACGTGCTGGCCGGACCGCGCCTGCACGGCTTCGAGGGGGTGGCGCAGGTCCGCACCACCCTGTTGAAGGTCGACAAAGAGGGTGGCCACCACGAAATGTCCGGGACCTGGGGCGGCTCCTACGAAGCGGAGCAGCATCTGCGGCTGTTCGGGCTGTCGGCGGAACCGGTCTGCTGGACCGTGGCCGGCTACGCCTCGGGCTTTTCCTCGATGGTGTTCAATACGCCGATGATCTGCATCGAGGACCGCTGCGTGGCGCGCGGCGATCCGGAATGCAGCTGGCGGCTGGTGCCGGCCGCCGAGGCCCAGGACGAGCGCGAGGATTATCGGCGCCTGTTCATGCCGCTCAACCTGCAGGCCCAGCTCAATCTGCTGGAGCAGAAGGTGGCCGAGCGGACCAGCGCCCTGACCGCCTCGGAATCACGCTACCGCGACCTGGTCGACAACCTGTCGGAAGTGGTGTTCAGCCTCGACCCCGACGGCCGGCTGGTCCATCTCAACCGGGCCGGGCTGGAACGGCTCGGCCTGTTACCGGCGGGTCAGGCGGTGATGTTGTCGCGGCTGATGACCCGTCCGCACCGCCAACGGGTCGCCCGGTTCCTTCGCAAGGTCGGCGAAAGCCGCCAGCAAGGGCGCCTGCAGGTGGCCCTGCGGTCCTCCCATGGCGAGGAATTTCCCGTCCAGCTGCAGATCAGTCCGGTGATCGACGGCGATGTGCTGGCCGGCTTTCGCGGCCTGGCGCTGGACATCTCGACCACCCAGGCGCGCGAGCGGCAACTGGCCGAATACGCCCTCAGCCTGGAATCCCGCCTCGCCCAGGCGACGCGGCTGGCCGGTTTGGGCCAGTTCGCCTCCGGCCTGGCCCATGAGATCAACAATCCGATGGGGCTGATCTCCGGTTATGCCGAAGAAATGCTCGATTGCCTGGGCGACCTGCCGGACACGCCGCAAACCGCCAAATTGCGCCGCGGCCTGGCCACCATCCAGGAACAGGCCTATCGCTGCAAATACATCACGCAGAATGTCCTGTCCTTTGCCCGCGACCAGGCGGTCAACCTCGAACTGACCGACATGGCCGGCCTGGTGCGCGAGAAAGCCGAGTTCTTCGCCGGCCGCGCCGACGCCAAGGGCCTCGACATGCAGGTGGAGATCGGCCCCAACCTGCCGGCCTTGCACACCGATCCGATCCTGTGCGGCCAGATTCTCCTCAACCTGCTGAAGAATGCCGCCGACGCCATGGGCGGGCAGGGCAAGCTGCGGGTGTCGCTGACCCGCTATCGCGAGCGCCTGCGTCTGGAAGTGGCCGATAGCGGACCGGGATTGCCCCTCGAAGTGATGGATAAAGTGTTCGATCCCTTCTTCACCACCAAGGATCCCAACCAAGGGACCGGCCTCGGCCTGTCGATCTGCTACGGCATCACCCGGTCCCTTGGCGGCAGCATCACCTGCGGCAATCGCCAGGAAGGCGGCGCCTGGTTCCGCGTCAGCCTGCCGGTCCAGGCGCCGAACCGGGCCCGCAAGAGCCGGGTCGGCCGGGGGGCGGCATGATGAACGGTGCACAGGTCCTGGTGGTCGATGACGAGCCCTATTACCGCGAGCTGCTGACCGAGCGGCTGCAGCGCAAGGGCTGCACCATCCTGACCGCCGGCGACGGGGCCGAGGCCTTGGCGGTGGTGGAAGGCAAACCGGTCGATGTGGCGCTGGTCGACATCATGATGCCGGGGATGGACGGCCTCGATCTGCTGCGTCGCCTGAAGGAAGGCGATCCCTATCTGCAGGCGGTGGTGCTGACCGGCCATGCCAATATCGACACCGCCATCCAGGCGATGAAACTGGGGGCCTTCGATTACCTGTCGAAGCCCTACAAACTGTCCGAACTCGACATCGTCATCGAACGGGCCCTCGACAAACGGCGGCTGGAGACCCGCTGCGCCGGCTTCGCGGCGGAGGTCGAACATGTGCGGCGCCGCGCCGTCGGCGATACCGTCGGGGCCAGCCGAGCCTGGCAGGCCTGCCTGCAGCTGGTGCGCAAGGCGGCGGCGTTCGACATGCCGGTGCTGATCACCGGTGAAAGCGGGGTCGGCAAGGAACTGGTGGCGACCATGCTGCACCGCCTCAGCCCGCGGGCCGGCGAGCCGCTGGTGCCGGTCGATTGCGGGGCGCTGCCGGAACAGCTGATCGAAAGCGAACTGTTCGGCCATCGGCGCGGCGCCTTCACCGGGGCGATCGCCGACAAGGAAGGGCTGTTCCAGACGGCCTCGTCGGGAACCCTGTTCCTCGACGAGATCGGCGAACTGACCACCGCCAACCAGGCCAAGCTACTGCGGGTTTTGGAAACCGGCGAGTTTCGTCCCCTCGGTCACACGGCGTTGCGCCGCACCCAGGCCAGGGTGGTGGCGGCCACCAACCGCGACCTGGCCCGCGACGCGGCCGAAGGGCGGTTCCGCCAGGACCTCTATTACCGCCTCGACGTGCTGTCGATCCGGGTGCCGCCGCTGCGCGAACGACGTGACGACATTCCCCTGCTGGCCGAGCATTTCCTGGCGCGGTGGCCGGGCGAGCCGCAGCGCCTGGTGTTCGATGACGGGGCGATGCGCCTGCTGGCGGCCTATCCCTGGCCGGGCAATGTGCGGGAATTGCGCAATGCCATCGGCCGGCTGGCGATGCTGGCCGAAGGCCCGGTCATCGACGACCGCCTGGTGTCGTCGGTGCTGCTGGGCGACAAGGCCCCGGCCGAGTTGGAACCCGCCGCCGCCGAACGCTTTCATTGCGAACAACTGATGCCGCTCGGCGAAATGGAACGGGGCTATGTCGAATGGGTGCTCGGCCGCTGCGACGGCAATGTCGCCGCCGCCGCCCGCACCCTGGGCATCTCCCGTTCGACCCTGTACCGCACCATCGGCCGGCCAACGGCTTAGCGCGCGCTGACTAAGGGCCGGTCTGGCCCCGGCGGCTTGCAAAGCAACACGGATGACACGGACAGCGGCGCTTCACGGCGCCGCGCACGGACCAACACGGACCAAAAGCATGGCGCCGCAGGCAGAAACGCCTCTGTTCCGCAGTGCCGTCGAGATCGAGCGATGGATTGCCTGCGGCGCAATTCTTGTCTGCGGTTGTCCGTGTCCGTCCGTGTTGCTCATAGCCGCGCCGACGGGCTAAGCCATGGAATGACGAGAGATGTGGCGTCGGCCCCGCTCGGCCGACGCCACATGGTCCGGCCTCAGACGGCCACCGCCTTGGCCTCGGTGAACAGACGGGTGAATTCGTCGACCGCGACGCGGGCGAATTCGGCGGTGTACAGGTGGAGGTCGACCTCCTTGATGGCGGCCTTGTCGTGCAGCTTGGCCTTGAGGCGGGCGACGAAGACGGCATCGGCAACCGGGTCGTAGAGCGGCTGTCCCTCCTTGTCGAGCGACGACCATCCCTTGAGCGGCACCAGGAAGGTGAAGGGTGCCGTGGCCTGGTTGAGTTTTTCCGCGATGGCGTCGGCGGCGTGGACCAGCTCCTCGTCGGTGGTCCGGACCTGGACCCGGAGGGCATCCTGAACGAACTGCTTGCGGTCTTTCATTGCCGCCAGCTTCGCCGCATTGCCGCCATAGCTGAGAATGTCCAGGCCGCAGGGGGCCAGGACCATGGGGATGCCGCGGCGCACCGCCGCCATCAGCCGGTCCGACCCGGGATCGCGGTTGCCGCCGTAGAGGTTCTCCATCACCCCGCCGGTGCAGATATCAAGGACCCCCTGGAAGGCGCCATCGCGAATCATCTCTTCCATCGCCCGGTCGCCCTTGCCTTGGGCATGGCAGACCACCGGGATGAAGCCGGCCTCTTCCAGCATGCCCAGCGCCGTCTGCACGGCCATCTCGCCGAAGCCGAACGACGAGATGGCGACCACCGGCTTGTCGAAGTGAAAGTCGGTGCCCTGGGTCATCTCGACCATGCCGCAGATGGCGCCGACGGCGTTGGTGATTTGCGCCTTCAACAGCGGGTTCATCTTGACCACGTCGAGCACCGTGTGATGCATGGTGATGTCGCTGGTGCCGACATATTTGCCGACATAGGAGGGATGGGCCGCCATCGGCGAGGCCATCAGTTTGGGCATGCCGAACGGCATCTGCTTCATCACGCTGGTCGCCACCAAGGACGAGGTGCCGCCGCCGATGCCGATGATGCCGTGCACCCGGCCTTGGCTCCGCAGTTCGCCGACGATGGCGATGGCGCCCTTGATCTGATTGTTCATCGCCGCGTCGCGATCGGATCGGTAATAGGCGCGGACGGTGGCGATCGGCAGGCCGCCCTTCTCGGCCACCTGCTCGCAGGTGACGTCGCCGGCGACCGGCGGCGGCTCCTCCATGCTGAAGTCGAGCAGGATGGGCTCGTGCCCGCGGCTGCGGATCAGATCTTTGACGAACAGGATGTCCTCGCCCCGCGTGTCGAGGTTGCAGATGATGACGATGCCCTTCTTGCCTTGGCTGGCGTTGGCCATTCCCAGTCTCCCTGTGTTTCTTGTGCTGGGATGTCCGTTAGCAAGATGTCTGCCAGACCGGCGAAGGGGCCCGCTTCAGCGAAACGGCAGCGCCGGGCAATCTCGGCCCGGCGCTGCATTTGTCATAATGGGGAATGCCGCCCGCAAGAATTGACCAAGTGGTAAACCCCTCCCTCCCCATCACGGGGAGGTCGAGCTGTCCGTCCCGAATTCCTCATCGGTCTCTGGCTGGCCTTTCTTCAACCGATAGGCCAGCTGCGGCCGCGTCATGCCGAGCAGACGCGAGGCCAGGGACAGGTTGCCCTTGGCCCGGTTGACCGCCTCCTGCATCAACAGGTCGTCGACGTCCTGCAGCGAGATCTTGTTTTCCAGAACCTGGGCCAGCAGCGGGGCGAGGGCAGGATGGTCGCTCAAGCCGCCTCTCCCCTCCCGCTCGAGGGTTCCGCCATCGCCCACCCGCAGCATCGCCGTCACCGGCAGGCGGAGGTGGTGGAGATCGACCGGTTGACCGTCGCCATCGGCCATGACCACGGCGCGCTCGATGATGTTCTCCAATTCCCGGATATTGCCGGGATAGTCGTATTCGTAGAGCGCCATCCAGGCCCGTTCGGTGAAACCGTTGACATCCTTGCCGTGCAGTTTGGCAAAGCGATGCAGGAAGTGGTCGGTCAGCAGCGGGATGTCGGCGCGGCGTTCGCGCAACGGCGGAATGGTGATCGGAAAGACGTTCAGACGGTACAGCAGGTCCTCGCGGAAGGTGCCCGCCTTGACCGCTTCCATCAGATCCACGTTGGTGGCGGCGATGATGCGGATGTCGACCGGGCGCGACATGGTGTCGCCGACCCGCTCGATGCGCCGTTCCTGGATGGCCCGGAGCAGCTTGGTCTGGGCCGGCCCGGTCAGCGTTCCGACTTCATCGAGGAACAAGGTGCCGCCATTGGCCCGCTCGAAGCGGCCCGGACGCGAGGTGACGGCGCCGGTATAGGCGCCCTTCTCCACTCCGAACAGCTCCGCTTCCACCAGGCCTTCCGGAATGGCGGCGCAATTCAGCGCGATGAACGGACAGTTGGCGCGGCGGCTGATCTGATGCAGGGTTCGGGCGAAGACCTCCTTGCCGACCCCGGTCTCGCCGAGGAACAGCACGGTGGCGTTGGTCGAGGCGACCTTCTTCAGAAGATGACAGGCGGCGATGAAGCCGCCGGAGGCGCCGACCAGCTCGGTCGGCATCGGCAGGCTGTTGGCCTCGGCCACATTCGGCGCGGCTTTGCGCAGCGTCGAGAAGCGATTGGCGAAGGCTTCCGGCTGCAGCGGCCGGATGTCGTCTTCGGCGTCGGTCCAATCCTCGATGGGCTTGCCGACGGCGCGGCAGAGCCCGCCTCCCGCCCCCAGGCATTCGACCTCGCGGAACAGGATGGTGCGGCCCATGAAGGAACTGGCATAGGCGCATAGATAGCCGGTCTGCATCCAGCAAACCGGATCGTTCGACACGCCATAGACCGACACATGCGAATCGACCTCGAACGAACCCCGCCATTGGATCTCGGCCCGGAACTTGCCGTTGGGGATGTCGATCATCAGGTCGGTCGGCTCCATCATCAGGACGCCCTGCAGGGTTCGCAGCTTCAGGCCGAAGATGAAGGCGTCGCGGGCCGCCCCTTGCGGATGCAGTTTGCGGGCTTCGGTGGCGTCGCGGGTTCCCGAACTGAAACCCATGCGGGTCAGAAAGCCACGCGCTTCACGCAGACCGAGGGCGTCGATCAATTCGCAGCGCAGGGATTCAAGGGTCGACAGATGGATCAGCGCGGCCCGCTGGTTGTCGAGCCAGATATGCCCTTCTTGCGGGGCGAAGCGCAGGCGGGCGATCAGCTCCCCGATATCGGGAGGCTTCGGCGGAGTGTGGGCGATGCCGGGGGCTGCCGCCTTGCCTTGGCGTGCCGCCGAACGGGGGGACGGGCTCCGGCCCGTCGCTGGGGCTTGGAACGTCATTGTCTCTCTCCCTGACTGGGGCCGGTTTTTTGAATAACCCCAATTTTGTTACAATCATCACACGCGGCGACGGCAAAACCATTTTTTTTATGATCTGATAAAAAATCGTGCCGCCGTTCCCCCGGCCAACCACCTTGCCCCCGCCGTCGATGCGCCGCGACGGCTCGATTCGCAGCCGTTTTCATCACCTGGCACGGCCTTTGCGTTTCCCTCAGGTCATAGGGAGGGGAGCGTCCAAATCAAAACAGCTCCTCGCAAAAAGAACACGGTGCTTTCGAGGTTCACCGAATGGAAACCTCGACCAAGACGAGTGAGGGGTAAGCCATGTCCAATCGCCAGTTTCCCGGGCCCCATGATGTCGAACCGATAAAGGGCACCGAGGGATGGGAACGGATGTATCCGTACCAGTACCCGTTTACCCGGGATGATCCGGAACGCGCCGCCTACGAGAAGGGGATGTTCTGGTTCTACGACGGGTTGCATTACCCGGAACCGATGTATCCCTTTGACATGATCTGGGACGAAGCATGGTATCTGGCGCTGTCCCAATTCAATACACGGATCTTTTCGATCCCGCCGGTCTATGGCGTCGACCACCGGATCATCAACGGCTACGTCTATATCACTCCGGTCGCCGTCAAGGATCCCAAGGAGGTCGAGAAGCGGGTCGGCCACTTCATCGAGCGGGCCGGCTACTATTATCAGAATTGGGATGCCCTGGTCGACAAATGGGAAGTCAAGATCAAGGCGACGATCTCGGGGATCGAAAATGTGAAGGTTGATCCTCTTCCGGAACTCGAGGACATGTCCGTCGTCGTCGAAGGATTGGGCGAGTCGAAGGGCTACAAATTACTCAAAGCCTATGATGACATCATCGATCTCGGGATCAGGTGCTGGCAGTATCACTTCGAGTTCTTGAATCTCGGCTACGCTGCTTACGTCACCTTTATGGATTATTGCCAGAAGCAGTTCCCCGATATTCCGTTGCAAAGCGTCACGCAAATGGTCTCGGGCATCGACGTGCTGATGTACCGGCCCGATGAGGAACTGAAGAATCTGGCGCGCCTGGCCGTCGAGCTCGACATGGCCAATGTCGTCTGCGCCCATGACAGCTTCGCGCCGGCCCAGGCGGCGATGAGTACGACCAATTCCGGCCGGAAATGGCTCGATGCCCTGGAAAAGGCCCGTTACCCCTGGTTCAACGTCTCGTCGGGAACCGGCTGGTATCACCATGACCGGTCGTGGAACGACGATCTTGATCTGCCGTTCTCGTCGATCCGGATGTATGTGGAACAATTGATCGCCGGTCAGTCGATCGAGCGGCCGACGGAGCAGGTGGCCAAGGAACGCGACCGCATCACCGCGGAATATCGGGCCCTGCTGCCCGACGCCGATGCCGTCGAGGCCTACGACCAGCTTCTGCAAACCGCCCGCACCGTGTTCCCCTATGTCGAGAACCATCTGTTCTACGTCGAGCACTGGTTCCACTCGGTGTTCTGGAACAAGATTCGCGAAGTCGGCGCGATCATGAAGGACCATGGCTTCATCGCCGATATCGAAGACGTCTGGTTCCTCAAGCGGGCCGAGATCAAGGAAGCCCTGTGGGACCTGGTCACCGCCTGGGCCACCGGCGTCAAGCCGCGCGGGCCCAAGGTGTGGCCGACGGAAATCGCCTGGCGCAAGGGCGTCATGGATAAGTTCCGCCAATGGAAACCGCCGCCGGCCCTGGGCGTTCCTCCCGATGTCATCCAGGAGCCCTTCACGGTGGTGCTGTGGGGCATCACCAACGATTCGCTGAAGGCGTGGAGCAAGGCCCGCGAAGCCACCAACCTTACCGACATCAAGCAGTTCACCGGCTTCGCCGCCAGTCCGGGCACGGTCGAGGGCAAGGCTCGCGTCTGCCGTTTGGCCAGCGAGATCCGCGACCTGCAAGCCGGCGAGATCTTGGTCGCCCCGACCACCTCGCCGACCTGGGCGCCGGCCTTCTCGAAGATCAAGGCCTGCGTTACCGACGTCGGCGGCATCATGTGCCATGCCGCCATCGTCTGTCGCGAATACGGCATGCCGGCGGTGGTCGGCACCGGCCATGCGACCTCCATCCTCAAGACGGGCCAATTGATCCGGGTCAACGGCACGACCGGTGAAATCACGGTTCTCGATTAACCAGAGCGCTCGACTCCCGCCTGCCCGGTCGGGCAGGCGGGAGGAAGCGCCAAGGAGCGTCTCCATGCCGAATCACCACCCATTGGTGTGTCTATTTCAAGATTGCAACCGTGAGTCACTGGCGCTGGTGGGCGGGAAAGTCTCGTCGCTGGGCGAGCTGATCAATGCCGGCGTGCGGGTGCCGCCCGGATTCGCCGTCACCACACAAGGATTCCGCCAGTTCTTCCGCGAAGGCGGGCTGGATCGCGAGGTCTATTCCCGCCTCAAAGGGCTGACCGAGCCCGAGACGCAGGCCATCGAGACGGCCTGTGACGAGATCAGGCAAATGGTCGAAGCGGCGCCCATCTCGATCGAGCTCGAGGATCTGATCGCCGAGCAGTATCGCCGCCTGTCGATGCATTGCAACGTCCCGGCGGTGCCGGTCGCCGTGCGCTCCAGCGCCACCGCCGAGGATCTTCCCGGCGCCAGCTTCGCCGGACAGCAGGACACCTATCTGTGGGTACGCGGCGTCGACACCCTGCTGACCGACGTGCGGCGTTGCTTTGCCAGCCTGTTCACCGCCCGCGCCGTGGCCTATCGCCTGCGCATGGGATTCGCCCACGAGGACGTCGATCTGTGCGTCGGCGTGCAGAAGATGGCCAATTCGGCCACGGCCGGGGTGATGTTCACCCTGAATCCGGCCAATGGCGACCGCTCGTCGATCGTCATCAACTCGAATTTCGGCTTCGGCGAATCCGTGGTCTCGGGCGAGGTGACCCCCGACGAGTTCCTGGTCAACAAGATTTCCCTGGAGGTCGTGCGCCGGGCCATTCCGAAAAAGGAGATCTTCTACGCCGTCGACCGCGAGAGCCATAGCTCGCGCCGTTACGACGTGCCGCTCGAACGCCAATCGGTGCAGTCGATCCTCGACGAGGACATCGCCGAACTGGTCCGCATGGGCAAGGCGATCGAGCGCCATTACGGCCGTCCCATGGATATCGAATGGGCCGTCGACGGCGACATGCCGACTGGCGGCAATGTCTTCATCCTGCAGGCGCGTCCCGAGACCGTCTGGAGTTCACGTCAAGCCGCGGAAAAACCGGCGGCAAAATCCGCTATCGAACACATTCTTGCGACCGTCATGACCGGCAAGAAGGTTTCGTAGAGCCACAAGTACCAGCAAATACACAAGTGGAGAGTGACATGATTAACGACTTGAGAGATTACGTTGCCGCTTGCGAGGAGCATGGTGAACTTCACCGCGTGAAGACCGAGGTCGACTGGAACCTGGAGCTTGCCCATGTCTCCAAGGTGAATGAAGAAGCCAAGGGCCCGGCCCTGCTGTACGAAAATGTCAAGGGATACAAGACTCCGGTATTCACCAGCGCCTTTACCAAGCCGTCGCGCATGGCGATCGCGCTGGAGCAGGACCCCGGCCTGTCCATGTGCCAGCTGTCGCGCAAATGGATGGAGCTGACCACCAAGGAGAAGATCAAGCCGAAGCTGGTCAACAAGGCTCCGGTCATGGAGAACGTCCTCGAAGGCGACGACATCGACGTGACCATGTTCCCGGTCCCCTGGATGTATCCCGAGGACGGTGGCCGCTTCTTCGTTACTTCGGGCTATCTGGTGACCCAGGATCCCGACACCGGCTGGACCAATTGCGGCACCTATCGCTCGCAGATCCTGGGTAAGAATCTGCTCGGCTCGCAGATCATCAAGGGCAAGCATGGCGACATGCATATGAAGAAATACCAGGATCGCGGCGAGCTGATGCCGGCCGCGGCGGTGGTCGGCGGCGATCCGGCGCTGTTCCTGGCATCCTCCACCCTGGTCAGTGCCCAGACCGACGAATACGACATCCTCGGCCAGTTGAAGCAGCGGCCGATGGCGGTGTTCAAGTCGGATCTCACCGGCCTGACCCTGCCGGCCGATGCCGAAGTGATCGCCGAAGGCTACATCGATCCCAACGAGGTGATGGCCGAAGGGCCGTTCGGCGAGTACACCGGCTACTACTCGGGCAACAAGCTCGAGGACTATCCGAAGCCGGTGCTGCGGGTGAAGCGCCTGATGTTCCGTAACAAGCCGATCTGGTGGAGCACCACCGTCGGCAAGCCGATCAACGATATTCATATGATCCAGTCGCTGAACCGCACGGCGACCCTGTGGCACGATCTCGAGACGATGAAGGTGCCGGGGATCCAGAGCGTCTATTTCCCGGCGGCGGCCACCGGTCGCTTCTGGGTGGTGGTGTCGGTCAAGACGATGTATCCCGGCCATTCCAACCATGTCGGCAATGCGGTCATCGCCTCGACCACCGGCCATTACGGCGTCAAGGGCGTCATCGTGGTCGATGCCGACATCGCCGCCGACGACATGGACCGCGTCTGGTGGGCCCTGGCCGTGCGGTTCGATCCCAAGCGCTCGGCCCAGATCATCGACCGCGGCCGGTCCACCCCGCTCGACCCCGGCCTGCCGATCGAGGCCCGCGACATCACCAGCCGCATCATCCTCGACGCCTGCACGCCCTATGAGTGGAAGCAAAAGCCGACCGAGATCTTCATGGACCGCGATGTCCTGACCAAGGTCTCACAGCGGTGGAACGAGTACGGGTTCGAGGGCCCCAGCCCGGTCGCCGACATGATCGACCGGCTGACCAGGCCGGCCCCGAAGGGCAAAGGCAAGTAAGACGCGTTGGGACCGCCGCCGGCTTGCCGGCGGCGGTCCTGCCCCGCCAACCCAACGAGCGGAAAACCGCCTGGGAGGAATGACATGATCGTCCGCAATTGGATGAAGCGCGATCCGGTGACGGTGACCAGCGACACCCTGGTGTCGAAGGCCAAGCGCATCCTGGTCGAGCAAAACCTGCGCGCCTGGCCGGTGGTGGACGATGGCCGCCTGCGCGGGGTGATTACCCGGGTCAGCTGCCTGCGCGCCGCCGAATTCGTCACCCGGACCGAAGAC
>CAIOJO010000530.1 GCA_903858635.1 uncultured Telmatospirillum sp.
ACAATTATTATAGTTGTCGCCACGGGGAGTCTGTTGCCCTGCTCATAGAGCCGTGCTAACAACAGCTCACCACTCGGCAGTGTCTCTCACAGGCAACCATAATCGACGCTGGGCGGCAACCATAATTGTCGCGCTACAGCACCAATTGCTCCGAGGACGGCGTCTGTGTGCGCGGCGGCATGGTGCCCCGAAGCCCCTTGCCACGGCGACGCCGGTTTTCGACGAGCTTTTTGGCAATCATCAGCTTTTTGCCGCGAAGCAGATTTTTCTCATACGCCTGCTGGAGGGCGTCCTGCACGCCGGAATCGTCCGCCTCGGCGATTTCCACCGCCACGCTCACGGGTATCTGCCCCGACTCTACGGCCCGCAGGAGGCGCTGCTCTCCCTTTTCCAGGAGGCGTGCAACGCCCCTGACATATTCGAGCGACAGACCGGTCTTCTTGGCGATCTCGGGTTCGTTGTAGCCGCGCTTTTTCATGCCGCCGATGTCGTGGAGCAGGTCGATCGCTCTATGCTGTCGGCGCGCACAGTTTTCGACGAGGCTCTTGATCATCCTCTCCTCGGCGTCGGCCTCGATGACCAGTGCCGGGATCGTGGTCTGGCCGAGAGCCTGATATGCCTCCAATCGGCCCTGGCCGCAGACGAGATAAAAGCGGGGGCCGTCGACGTCGTCGGCACGGCGGGTGACCGTGATCGGCTTCTTCAAGCCGATTTCGGCGATGTTGTCGACGATCTCGCTGAAAATACGCTGATTGCGCACGCGCGGATTGGCCACCGATATCCGGTCTACTGGGATCAATTGGACGGTTTGTCCTGTGTTTTCATCCATCAAGCAACCTCCAGGATGGGAACGCGAGAGGCCATGTAGAACAAGGGATCGAGGCTGTCGAAACGGAAGGCGTCGAGCGCGATGCCGTTGTATTCGCCGAGCCGAAGCTTCGACGTGCTCCTGTCGAGATGCGGTAAAATGTAATAGTCATGTGCCTGGCGGTTCGACCGGTCCATTCGGACGGCCACCGTCACATCGGGGCGGAGACCAGCATCGAGGCGGATGTGCCAACGTAACGTCCCTGCCAGCGTCTCCCGGCAACGCACCACCACGATCGAAGCCGAGAATTCGTCATTGATCGTCAGTATCTCGGTTATCGGATCTTGCCCAACCCTGCCGCCGGCCTGTTCGATACCGGCGATGGTTTCGGTGATGATCTGCGGATGCAGCTGGCGCAGAATCCGATTGACCTCAATGTAGCGGAAGTCTCGATCCGGCGTGAATCCAACCAGCTGATAGGCCCGCAGCAAGCTGCCAAAACGGTTTTGATAGGCGCTGCTCGAAGGCCCATTCTCGGCTTCGTCGATCACGATTCCCGACAGAAATCCGTGCCGTCCCAGTAGTTCCTGCAAGATGGCAAGCATCTCTTCATCGGTAAGACGCTGTGATCGTGCGCGGATGATCGCCTGGGCGCGATCGAACAGTCCGCGTTCGACGATAGGAGCGAACACCCCATCCGCCCTGACCCAGTCCTCCGGAGCATTACGTACCCGCGTCTGTTTCAGTTTGAACGAACGTCGGTTCCAGACATTGTTGCCGACGTATTTCTCGTTGATCAGCACTTGGTGGACGGTGCCACGAGTCCACGGTCGGCCGAGATCGGTCGAAATGCCGCGGGCGTTCAGCCTCGCTGCAATCTCGCGTTCTGACCGACTGTCGCTGACGAAAGTGCTGTAGATCAATCTGACGATTTCTATCTCGTCCGGCGGCCCGGGAACCAATACAACACGGTCGGTGTGGATGCTCTTCTGCTCTCCACGGCCAAGTTCGTTCTTGGCGGCGCCGGTGTGATCAATCAATTGGCGCCGCAGCCCGAATCCGGCCGGTCCGCCTTGGCGATATCCCATCGAAATCAGTCGGCGCTGTCCCGCGAAGACCTTGACCGACAACTCCCGGCAATACTCGCCGGCCATCATCCGTTTCAGTGATTTGACAATGTGGGAAATGGGGCTGCCGTCATTGTCGAATTGTTCGGCGCAATAGTGGACCTTGATCCCGGCAAGGTGGCAGCAAAGCTCGTAATAGGCGCCTTCATCCGGGTTCTGAAATCGCCCCCAGCGGCTGATGTCGTAGACGAGAACCACCGAAAAATCGGTGCGTTTATTTTCGACGTCATCCAGCAATTGCTGCAGCGCCTTGCGACCGTCCAGATTCAGACCGCTCTTCCCCTCGTCGGCGTAGGTTCGGACGATCTCGAATCCATGCAGGTCGGCATACTGGCGGATGGCGTCGGCTTGGTTCTCGGTCGAATACTGTTGATGGTCGGTGGACATGCGCACGTATTGCGCCGCGCGTACCGGCGATGCTGGCGCGGCGCAAGGCTGGTCTCCTCCTTGTCGGCGTTTGTTGATCACCAGGACGTCGCCTCCGTGGCCGAGTCGCTTTTCGGAGACTTGGCCCGCGCCGGTATGCCCAGGTGTGGCCCGCCAGGTCTCTAACCCTCTCCATTCCACTGTAGACAGAATAACGAGGGAGGGACGGAAAAATGTTGCCGAAAAAGGGCAAGACTTTTCCTGGTGGCAATGGTCAGGGGGAAGCTAATGGGAATTATGCGATGCTGATCGCCGTAGCATTGCGGGAGCAGCTTGGAACCAGCCACCAGGGAATCAAAACGGCCATGCGTTGGACAGGCGCCGGTGAGAGGACGGTCAAAAACTGGTTCGCGGCCACCAACGGGCCGAGCGGCGAGCACCTGGTTGCGCTGGTCCGCCATTCAGACGCTGTCCTGGCTGTGTTCCTCGCCATGTCTGGCCGGCCGAATGCGATCATAGGTTCCAAGCTTGCCGATATTCGTGGCAGGCTGGCGGATGTGCTCACCTTTATCGACGAACAGACGGGTCGGCCGTCACATTAGACCAGTAATAATCAAGCGCCTTTCCGGCAAGGTGAATGTCTTTGTCATCGGTGGGAATTATTCTGCAGCGTCTGCCGCTTGCGCTCGCGTGGCCTTTCGGTTTGACGGCGCCGCCGATTTGCGTTTTTTCGGCTTTTCGGTGCTCTTCGGCGGTTTCCCTTGTCCCAGCATGGCGGCACCAATCGTGTCCGACACCCGCCCTGCGGCGGACTTGACCGGATCATTGGCCAGATGCGCATAGCGGGCGGTGGTCTGCACCTGGGTGTGGCCGAGCAGTTTGCCGATCATCGTTAAGCCTTCGCCGAGGGCGAGGGCGCCGCTGGCATAGGAGTGGCGCAGATCGTGGATGCGGACATCGTCAAGACTAGCCTTCGCTCGGATGCGTCGCCAGGGATGTTGCAAGTCGGTGAGACGGCTGCCGTCACTTTTTTGACCGGTGATGACGTACGGGTTGCCGTCCAGTTTCTTGATGCCGTCCAGGATGTCGGCGGCGGTTTTGCCGAAATGCACGACTTTCGCCCCAGTCTTGGAATCCGGCAGGCGCAGTTCGCGGGCCTTGATGTCCACGTAATCCCATTTCAACGTGGTGATTTCGCCCAAGCGGCAGCCGGTCAGCATCAGCAGGCGGATCGCGTTGACGGCGGATTGGGTTTCCGACCCATCTTGCTCGATCTCGCGCAACGTCTTTCCGAGTGCGGCGAATTCCTCTGGGCTGAGGAAGCGTGCGCGCTTTTCCTCGGCAAATTTCTTGACGTGCAGGCAGGGATTGCTGCCGTCGGGGCGCAGGCCCCAGACTTCGGCGAGGTTGAACATCTTGGAGAGCACGCCGAGGGTCCGGTTGGCCTGATAGGGGATGTGGCTCAGGCCGTGGTGCAGTTCGGCGATATCCTGGCGCTCGATGTCCGTCACCTTGCGGGTCCCGATCTTGGGATTGATGAACAGTTCGACGGATCGCTTGTATTCCGCTTGGGTGCTCGGCTTGCACCGCACGGCGACATGTTCTTTGAGGAATCGTTCGCCCAATCCCTTCATCGTCGGGGACTTGCGCGCCTGATCGAGTTCCTTGGCGGGGTCGCGGCCGGCCTTGGCCTCGGAGAGGATTTCATGAGCGCGGATGCGGGCCTGTTCCGGCGTGACGGGGCCATGCGGGCCGATGGTGATCCGGCGCAGGCGCCCCTTTACCCGGCTCATGACCATATAGACCTTGCGCCCGCTGGGCCAAACGCGAAGGCCGAAGCCTTTGAGTTCGTCGTCCCAATGCATGGCATCGGTTACGCCGGGGGCAATCTGGTCCACAACCCGCTTGGTCAGCTTCGCCATAGAACCCTCCCGCGCTTGGCGCCCGCAGCGGAACCTGATGATCGGTAACAGGTAACACATAGGTAACGGAAGAACGCCGAAATCATGATAGGAAAGGGTACCATGAGGGTGTATTCTGTCAACAAATATTATTATAAAACAGTATGTTATCGTATGTCAGCGTAGATGGTCGGAATTGGTTCGGCGGAGATTTTTCAAACTCATAACCTGAAGGCCGCAGGTTCAAATCCTGCCCCCGCAACCAAATTATACCAAAACGCCGCCTGGCTTGATTGCCCGGCGGCGTTTTGATTCGTGTCCGCGGGAACCATCACCAGATCGGCCAAAAGATCGGCCAAATGGCCTGGCCAATATTGAGTTTATTGTTTAACGTCATCTCGTTATGGAGCATGGAACACCGGCCAAATCCGAGCGAATCGAAAGCGTTGAACGCATCGAGCCAGCACGCATTGAAGGCGTGCCGGAAGGCATTTCCGATATCGTGGCCGAACTCGCTGCAGCATCGGCAAAACTTGGTCACAGCTTGCATCCCCGCACGGCGGCGAACCTCGCCGGTCTCGTACGGATCATGAATAGCTATTACAGCAATCTCATCGAGGGGCACAACTCGCGGCCGAGAGACATCGAACGTGCGCTCGCCGGAGAATTCGATGCAGACGAGGATCGCCGCAATCTTCAGATCGAAGCAGCCGCCCATGTGCGCGTTCAGGCCCAGGTCGACGACTTAGCCGCCGCTGGCCGCTTACCGGAACCAGCCTCGGCAGAATTCATTCAATGGCTTCACCGCGAATTCTACCGCGACGCGCCGGCCGAAATGCTCCGAATTCGAGGCGACAGTCATGTGTTCACGATGGTGCCGGGCATGTGGCGTTCGCGCCCGGATCAGGATGTCGCCGTGGGGCGGCATCGACCGCCATCAAGCGAACGGGTTGCGGCCTTCATGGCTTATTTTGCCGAACGTTATCGCTTCGGGAAACTTGGCAAGGCGGCCCGTATCCTCGCCGTCTCGACCGCGCATCATCGGCTCAATTATATCCATCCGTTCCCGGACGGGAACGGTCGTGTGAGCCGGCTCATGAGCCATGCAATGGCGCAGATGGCCGGCATCGGCGCACACGGCCTGTGGTCGATTTCACGCGGCCTGGCGCGCGGCCTCGAAAGTCGAGGCGACTACAAACGAATGATGGACCATGCCGATACGCCGCGGCAGGGCGACCTCGATGGCCGCGGAAACCTTTCGCAAAGCGCATTGAACGAGTTTGTTCTGTGGTTCTTGCGCGTGTGCCTCGACCAGGTCACGTTCATGTCGGGCCTGTTCGAACTCGATGCTTTGGCGCGGCGACTTCGCACCTATGTCGAACGCAGCGAGACCCTGAAGCCCGAAGTCGCGCGACTATTGGAAGAGGCGCTCGTCCGCGGCGAATTCGAGCGCGGGGAGGTGCCGCGCATTATGGGGCTGCCCGAACGGACCGCAAGGCGTGTCTTCAATGAGGTTGTCTCTACAGGTCTTCTCGCATCGGATACGCCGAAAGGCCCCGTATCGCTTCGCTTCCCGGTCGAGACAATAGATATCCTGTTTCCCCGGCTGTTCCCGGAGTCGTAAAGCGATGGGGGATATATCGATGGTGCGCCTTCGGGCACACTTGCTCCCTCTGTGTGCCGGTCCAAAGGCGGACACCGTCCTTGCAAAGCGGCAATCTGCCGGCTATCGTTATGGCATATTGCCGCCTCGGTCACGGAGGGCCTTGATGTCGATTGGGATTATCGAGGAGGTTGCCCGCAAGCTCGGGGGACAGGCCGTCTTGGGTGTCGTTGTGCGGTCGCAGGCCGATCTTGCGCTGGTCGTTCGCAACCGGCTGCCGCTGTCCGCCCTCAAAGGGCTGGCTCAAGCCGGGCTGAGCGAGCAGGAAATCGAGAAGTTTGTCATTCCGCAGCGGACGCGGCGGCATCGTGCGGACAAAAAGCAGCCGCTGTCGGTCGACGAATCCGACCGCGCGGTGCGGCTCATGCGCATCCAGACAATCGCCGAAGAAACCTTCGGCGACAGCGAGAAAGCCAATCGGTGGCTTCGCCGGCCGCTAACGGAACTCAGCGGCGAATCTCCGCTTGTCGTCGCCCAGACGGAGGCGGGCGCTCGCCTTGTCGAGACTATTCTGGCGAAAATCGCATGGGGCGCCGCCGCCTGATGTTGCTTTGGCGATTGTCGGGTCCGCAACACGCGGAAGCGTTCGACGGGGGCTATGGGCTATTCTTCGACGGCAGGTGGAACACTGCGGGGCACGCCGTCACGTATTGCGCGACGTCACCTTCACTCTGCATCTTGGAGAAATTGGTTCACATCGAAGACCCGACGCTGCTGCCCGAATTGATCATGGTGACATACAACGTCCCGCACGATCTCGGCACCGACATGATCGGACTCGACGATCTGCCGACCGATTGGCGACGCCAGGAAGGGTGGACGCAGCATAAGGGTGACGCTTGGCACCGGGCTCGCTCGACCCCCATGCTGAGTGTGCCGTCGGCAATCGTTCCGCTTTCCGGATCCCCCGATCTGAACGTTCTGGTCAATCACGACCATCCGGAAGCCGACCGCATCGCGATTCGGGATCTCAGGCCCTTCGTGCTTGATCCGCGATTGTTCTGAGAGCGGCCCTGCCGGGGGCAGGGGCACCTCCAACTGTATGTCTGAGATCGTTCCGGAAAATTGTTGATCAGCGGAGGCCGAACAGAGCGGCTGGCATCGCCAATGCCGGCATCTCGGATCGCGGCAGGGGCCGGCCGGCGCTTGCACCACTCTGTCGTAAGTATTTTCCCTGGGCATCGGGGTAGTTGCACCAATTGTTGCTTGGTGGCTGCTTGATTAACCTGATGGCGGAGCGATCTCGGCCAACTGTTCGGATATCGGGGCGTCCGGCCGAGAGCATGGCCCATCAGGTGGCCACCATTACCAACGCCCTGTTCGAGGGCAGCCGCAAACTGGAGACCGAAGTCCAGGGCTTCCTGTCGGAGGTGCGGAACGGCTGACGCCCTTCAGTGGGACCGGCGTCCCTGCCGGTCTTTCGCCGCGGAGCGGCGGAAATGCTCAGCTTCCGGCTTCGCCGGAACGCCGGCAGGGACGCCGGCGCCACTAATTTCTTCAGGGCGCCCCGACGAACGGCTATTGCTCCAATTCTTGCAGAAGGTGGATGGCCTCCTGCAAATACCTCGACTTCTCGGAATTCGGATCGCCCAGCAACGCGGCGCGGCGCATCATATTGGGGAGTGCCGCGTGGACGCCGCCAGGCGCATCTGCCAGAACCTCCGTCTCTTCGATGAATCTGAGCCGTTCTTCGGGAGTCAGGTCGCCATGTTCGGCGACCATCAGCAGCCGATCATAGTCTCGAGTCTTCATGTTCCCTCTCCCTTCTTGCGTCGGATGGGATCATCGAAGCCATTATACACTAATTTCCCGTTGAACGTCTCACGAGACAGGTTGTTCGCTCAACCAAACAGCGCGTCGATGTCGTTCTGCCCGATCTCCTTGGCCGGGGCGGCGGTCTTGTCGGCGAAAACGTCGTCGACTTGGGCCTGGTCGACTTTGTCGTCCGGGCGGGCGTCGACGATCTTGCGGCCAAGCATCGACTCCTCGATGGAGCGCAGCGTCTTGAGGGCCCGCTGGATGCGCTGGCCGGTCAGATCCTGGAAGCCACAGGCCTCGAAGATGGCGGTGACGTGATCGAGGACGGCGAATCGGACCTCGCCGGGGACACCGTCGATATCGATGCAGCCGGAGATCTGTTCGGCAGCGTCCATGATACGGTTGGCCGCTTCGGCGTTGAGGCGGATGACTGCCTCGATCTCCTGACCGGGACCACCGACGTCGTCGACCGACGGACGCGCCGTCACCTGGCTTAACAGGTCACCGATCTTCCCAGGCCGGCTCTGCCAGAGCTGGCCGGGTTTGTTCGGACAGGAATCGACGCTGGATAAGTGGATCCTCTGCCGGTTGTCCTCGCACAGTGTCGATTTTTCAGCGTCATGTCGGGAGGGCGTAGCCCGACCAGAGTGACGCTGAAAAATTGGCGGT
>CAIOJO010000531.1 GCA_903858635.1 uncultured Telmatospirillum sp.
ACCGCCAATTTTTCAGCGTCACTCTGGTCGGGCTACGCCCTCCCGACATGACGCTGAAAAATCGACACTGTGCGAGGACAACCGGCAGAGGATCCACTTATCCAGCGTCGATTCCTGTCCGAACAAACCCGGCCAGCTCTGATCCTCACGGAAAGCGGCTTCCTGGGCATAGCGGTCCACATAAGCGCCGCCGATGTGATGGTAGATGCCGATCTCGGCGCGGCGCAGGCGGGAGAAATAGCCCTCCGCCCCATTGGTGCAGGCCCCATCCAGGCTGTACGCCTCCTGGTGATTGATCCGCTTCATCGGATAGCGGGCATGCAGCGCGTCATAAGCGGCGGATTCATCGGCGTGGATGGTGGTGCCCTTGGCAACCCGGCTCATGATGAAAGTCTGGCTGGCGTCCTCGGAGCGAAAAGTCTTGGTGATGGTCCGCCCGCCGCGTTCGCGGATCACCACGACGCAACGGCGCTTGCCGTTCTGATTTTCGGCTAAGCGGCGGTCCTTGCGGTCCTTCTTCTGATTCTCCGGGCGGACATGCCCGCCGAAGTAAGCGCCGTCCACCTCGGCCACCTTGCCATCGCCACCAATGCCGGCATGACGCATTCCGCTCCCGACCAGACTTTCCGCGCCGCCCGTCCGTATTGGGGCGGGATGAACGTCTCGGCACCCAGCGCTTCGGCGGCGTGCCAAGTCCACCGAGGGTTATCGAGAAAAGCGCGGCCCAACGCCACCATGTCGGCCCGCCCCTCGGTCAGAACGCTTTCGGCCTGCGACGGGTCGACGATCAAGCCGACCGCACGGGTCACCAGCCCGGTCTCGGAACGGATCCGATCGGCAAGTGCCACCTGATAGCCTGGTCCGATGGGAATCGGCGCCTGGCCGACGATGCCGCCCGAGGTGACGCATATGTAGTCGACGCCGAGTGTGGCAAAGGCTTTGGCGAAAACGACCGCCTCGTCCAGGGTGAACCCGCCGTCCAGCCAATCGGTGACGCTGACACGGACACCCAAAGGCTTATTGGTCGGCCAGGCTGCCCGCAAGGTCGCGATGACCTCCAGCGGGAACCGCATGCGATTGTCCAGACTGCCGCCGTAGTCATCGCCGCGTCGATTGGCCAAGGGCGACAGGAACTGGTGCAGCAGATAGCCATGGGCGGAATGGACCTCGATGGCGTCGAAGCCGACCCGCCGCGCCCGGCGGGCGGCGGCGGCAAAGGCGTCGCGCACCTCGTCCATGTCGGTGCGGGTCATTTCGCGGGGCGTCGGCCCACCTTCGCCGAAGGGAACAGCCGAGGGGGCGATGGTCTGCCACCCGCCAGTGGGGGCGCCGCCCTCCCACAATCGTGCCGTCGAAGCCTTGCGGCCCGCGTGCTGTAACTGCACCGCGACGGTGCTGTTGCCGAAGGTCTTCATCATCGACACCAAGCGGGTCAAGGCCTGCTCGGTGGCGTCATCCCACAGACCGAGGTCGGTGGCGCTGATGCGGCCTTCCGGCGTCACTCCGGTAGCCTCCAGCACGATCATGCCGGGGCCGGACGCCGCCAAGGCACCGTAGTGCTGATGATGCCAGTCTCCGGCCAGTCCGTCGGTGGCGGAGTACTGGCACATCGGCGCCACCACCACGCGGTTGGGAATCGTCAGTCCGCGGAGTTTAAGCGGGGTGAACAGTATGGGCTGGGGCATTGTTTCTCTCCTTCGAGATCAATCCGAGAAATTGGTTGAGATTGTCTGATCTGGGGCACATTCCCGGACGCCAAGGCGGCGGTTATCGCGTGTTCGATGGTGGGTCCAGCGAGCAAGATCTTCATTTCCGGAAGGGTCAATGAGCCCCGCCCGCGTCGGCGGACGCGTTATGGCGCCTTACCGGGCGCGACAGCCAGATGACACCGATAAGGCCCAAGAACAGCACCCCGGACAACCAAAAGAGGTCGGTGGCCGACAGGATAAAGGCTTGCCGGGTCACCTCGGCATCGATGAATCCGTAAACCTGTTGCGGTGAGAGACCGAGTGCCTGCGCCTTGGCGACGGCCTGCGCGGTCGGCTCGGAAAAGGCGGTGACGCTCTCTGTCAGATAGGCGTGGTGCCGCGTGGCACCGTCTTCCCACAGTGTGCTCCACACCGAGGCCGCGAAGGATCCTCCCATGATGCGCGTGAAGTTGTAGAGGCCTGATGCGGCGGGCACCCGATGCGGTTCCAGACCGGACAGGATCACCGCCGTCACCGGAATGAAGAACGTCGCCATGGCGACCCCTTGCAGCAGGTGGGTCGCGATGATGTCCCAGGCCGTGACATCCGGACTGAACCCCGACCGCCAGAAGCCGCAAAGCGCAAAGACCAAGAATGCGACGGTGGCAAGCAGGCGGGAATCAATCCGCCCCACGCTGCGTCCGACCAGAGGAGATAGTATCAGCGCAAAAACGCCAACAGGCGCGGTCACCAATCCGGCCCAGGTGGCGGTATAGCCCATCACCCGTTGAAGCCACATGGGGATCAGCACCAGATTGCCGAAATATGCGGCAAAGGCCAAGGTAATCGCTAGGGTTCCGATGGTGAAATTGCGATCCTTGAACAAGGTCAAATCGATGATCGGGTGCTTGTCGGTCAATTCCCAGATGATGAAAAACGTGAAGGCGACGGCTGCGACGACGGCCATCGCCGTGATCTCCGAAGAAGCGAACCAGTCCAACTCCTTGCCTTTGTCCAACAAGATTTGCGTCGCGCCGACCCAGACCACCAACAGAGCCAGTCCAACCTTATCGATGGGCAACTTGCGCGTCTGGGATTCGCGTCCTTTCAGGAGGACGAAGGTGAGCCATGCGGCGATCAGTCCGACTGGCAGATTGATATAGAAGATCCACGGCCACGAGAAATTGTCGGTGAGCCATCCCCCTAGGATCGGCCCCATCACGGGCGCCACCACCACCGTCATCGACCACAAGGCGATGGCCATCCCGGATCTTGCCCGTGGATAGCATTGCAGCAGCAGGGATTGGGACAGAGGGATCATCGGCCCCGCCACCAACCCCTGTATGCAGCGGAAGAACAGCAGCATCTCTAGGCTGCTCGAGGCCCCGCAAAGGAAGGATGCCAGCACAAACAAAAGCACCGACCCCAAAAACAGTCTCACCTGCCCGAATCGTTGCGCGAGCCAGCCGGTCAGCGGCACCGAGATGGCATTGGCCACGCCAAACGAGGTAATGATCCACGTTCCCTGGCTTGGGCTGACGCCAAGGTCTCCGGCAATATTGGTCAGCGCTACATTGGCGATGCTAGTGTCCAGCACATTCATGAAGGTCGCCGCGGACAAGGCTAGGGTTGCCAGCACCAGTCGGCTCCCCGTCAGCGGGGGGAGCACCGTGCCATGGGTCTGGGACATGTTTCTTCTCTTCTCAAGGGATGGCATTGCCCCGTGCGACGGAACCATTGGCTAAAAGGTTCGGATTGGTTCCTTCACCCTCTCGGATCACCTCTGCGATGAGGTTCTCGGCCTCCTTGCCCTGGCTGGAAAATACGGTCGTCTGGGCCACCGTATCTCTCTGCCGCCCTGTCGAAAGCTGGAGTCCGCTGTGGTCCTTGACGTTCACTTCGATTTGCGTCGACAGACCGACGCGAAGGGGATGGGCAGCGAGTTGATCGGGCTCAAGGGCAATGCGCACAGCAACGCGCTGCACCACTTTGATCCAGTTGCCTGTGGCATTCTGAGCGGGAAGCAGAGAGAACGCCGATCCAGTTCCCGCCGCCAAGCCCACCACCTTGCCGTGATACCGGATCGCGTCGCCGTAGATGTCGGCCGTGATGACGGCGGGTTGGCCGATGCGCATGTCGCGCAACTGGGCCTCCTTAAAATTGGCGTCCACCCAGACCTGCTCCAGCGGCACGATGGCCATCAGCGGTGTGCCGGGAGTGGTTCGTTGTCCAACTTGTACGGCACGACGGGCGACCTGCCCGGTCACTGGCGCCGGGACGATGGTGCGGCGCCAAGCCAGATAAGCTTCGCGCACCTGGGCGGCGGCGCGCATCACCCGAGGATGGGTGGCGATGGTGGTGTTGTCGATCAGGACACGATTGGCTTCCAACTGCTTACGGACCGTTGTCAGTTGCGACGTCGCTTCCTGGACAGAGTCTCGGGCATGTTTCAGTTCTTCGGTCGAAACCGCTCCCGTGTCGGCGAGTTTCTGGCGACGCGCCAGATCCTCTTGAAGCCTGGCGAAATTGCTCTCCCTAAGGGACACGGCGGCGGCTAAGGCTCCATCATTGCTGAATAGGGCGCGCACCTCGCGCACCGTCTGAGCCAACTGTGCCTTTGCTTCATCGAGCGCCAGTTTAGAGTCGGCATCGTCGATCTCGACCAGTGGCTGACCCGCCTGAACGAAATCGGTGTCGTCGGCGTGGAGGGCGATGACGGTGCCGACCACAAGGGGGGTCACTTGGACGACATTACCGGACACATACGCGTCGTCGGTGGCCACCGAATAGCGCCCCGAGGCCTGCCAATAGATGCCATAAGCCGATCCGGCGGCGACGAAGCCTAGGGCCGCGACGGACAGCAGCACCTTGCGCCGGGCGTTGGCGCGATCCGGTTCGCGTGCGGATGGGGTGGAATCGCTCATGACCGTAACGTCCTAACAGGAGGAAAAGAAAAACTACGACTGGGGGAGGTTCTGGGCGAGGATGCCGCCGCCCAAGGCATGGACCAGGGCGATGGAAATGACGAATTGTCGGTTCCGTGCTTCGGCTTCTTTGCGGCGCTGCGTTATCAGTTCACCTTCTGCGGACAGCACCGTCAGGTAATTGGTTAAACCGTCGCGGTACCGCAAAACGGCGAGCCCATAAGCCTTCTCGAGATGGGCGACCGCGACCTGCTCCCGTTCCAACGCTGTCTGGTTGGAACGCCAGGTGGTCATCTGCCCTACGACATCCTGCAAGGCATTTACGATAGCCCCGTTATATTGCTCGATCAGGACGTCGAGATCGGCATCGGCCTGCCCTAGGTTGCTGCGCAGCCGATCGGCGTCGAATATCGGCAAGGTGACGGCGGGGCCGACGCCGACGATGCGGCTGCCGCCATTCAGGAGTTGGCTCAGACCAACCGACTGGAAACCCAGAAAGGCCGATAGATTGATGTTGGGATAGAACTGGGCCTTGGCGGCATCGACGGTTTTCATCGCCGCTTCGATCCGCCAGCGCTGGGCTACGATATCTGGGCGTCGACCGATCAGTTCAGCCGGAAGTTCCGCAGGCAGTCCGATGGTCGCAGCAAGGAAGATGCGCGGCTGCCGGATGATCTGCCCGCGATCTGGTCCGGCGCCCACCAGCAGGGCCAGCTTCTGCCGTAGTAAGGCGATTCGCTCTTCCGTTCCGGCGATTTCGGCTTCTGTAGCGGCGATCGCTGCGGCGGCTTGCTGGCTCTCCACCTCAGTGACGAGCCCGGCGCCGACCAGCCTTTCCGACAGTGCTTTGATTTCTTGCTTTTGGCGCAGTAGGTCGTGGCTGATGCGAAGCTGGTCGAATTCTCCGGACAACCGAATATAGGTCTGTGCGATGGCGGTGGTTAGCTCCAGCCGTGCCGTTTGCCCGTCCACTTCGCTGGCATGCAAAACCCCAAGGGCGGAGCGGAATTCGGCCTCCCGTCCGCCCCACAGGTCGAGCGCATAGGTGCCATCCAGAGCCAATCGGTTGACCGTCCGGGTGGCGCCCGCGAAGGGTGGCGGATAAAGCCCGGTCTCGGTGAATCGCTGAAGAACGGCCTCGGCGGAACCGTTCAGTTGAGGGTAAAGCCTTGAGTCGACCAAACCCGCCAGTGCCGCGGCGCGACGCATCCGGGCATCGGCTGCTTTCAGAGTGGGATTATTGGCCAGTCCCTCGTTGATCAACTGGTCCAGTTGCTCGTCGTTATAGCCACGCCACCAATTGATCGTCGGCCATGGCACGGAATTGGGAACATCAGCCGTCGATGCCGCAATTTTCAGGTGATTGGCATTGATCATCGTGGCGTGGTTGGCGATGTCGTCTCCATTGGCGCAGGCAGCCAGAAAGATCGCCATCATCGAAGTCGCGGCCAAAGTCGCCTTGTTCATAAGTCCGGCCCTTATAGAAAACGTGCTACGGCTGTGACGGCCTAGGCAGGGATGTGGTCAAAAAAGTCACTTGGCAACTTCGTTTGCCAACATGCGTTCCAGAAAGCTCATCAGCAAGGCCACCTCGTCGGACTTAAAGCCCTTCAGAAGGCGGTTGAGGCATTCGATAGCAATGGGAGTGAGCCGAGGATATAGCTGCCAGCCTAAGTCTGTCAGATATAGCCGGACAATGCGTCTGTCCTCGTCGCTTCTTTGACGGCGAACCATTCCTCTTTTTTCGAGGCGATCCAGCATGCGGGTCATTGATCCGCTGTCGTAGCCGATAATCCGGCACAGCTCCGCCGCGCTCGCACCGCCGTCGCCGCTCGCGCCAATCCGAATCAGGACCACCCATTGAGCGCCAGTGATCCCGATCTCGGTGGCCCTGCGGTCAACCGCATGCCTTAGCTGGGAAGCGACATCGACAAGGTGGTGGCCAACGCTGGTGATGGGACTGTAGGAATCAATGGTGTAGATAGGCGGGAGAACCGCCATGGCGCCTCGCGATCTGTTGGGTGCGGGATAACTGCTTAGGCAGACAATTTCAAGATAGAACGTTGCTGTCAAGATGTGGCAACCCTGCGGTGATCGGGTATCCGTTGTGCTTGAGCCAAATTTGACGTAGCGGCGCAACGAATGCTACAAGTGTGTTCTGCGTAACGGAATAGAATTCCTGTATATGGAACAGCAGGGAAGTGAACTTGGGGTGACGTCCGAGCGATTGTCCTCGGTTGCCAACTCCACCCGTTTGCTCAAGAGCTTTGGCGACAATGCTCATGAGATCGGGATCAGCGCCCTGGCCAAGCGTCTGGGCTTAGCCAAGAGTACCGTCCATCGGCTGGCGAGCACGCTGCTTGACGCCGGATTACTCGAGCAGAACCTGTCCACCGGACGTTACCGCTTGGGCCTTGTGATGTTCGAACTCGGCTCCCAGGTGCGGCGCCGTATCGATATCTGCTCAGAAGCCAAACCGTGGATGATGAGATTGCGCAGCCAAATCGGCGAAACCATCCGGTTGGCCATTCTCGACCGTGACCGAGCCCTCTACATCAACGTATTGACGAGCCCAAGGGCCGTCCAAACGACGCCGAATATCGGCCAGTCACTTCCCCTGCGCGTCACCGCTGAGGGGATGGCACTGTTGGCGTTTCAACCGCAGGATTTTATCGAGCGGACCCGGAACGTGTCAATGATTTTGGAACAGATGGCCGCGCGAGTTTAGGCACTTTGGGGTTGTCGTCGACCGCGATGTTTGCCGGGCCGATGGCTATGCGGCGTCCTTCTTTCCCGGCGGATTAATCCAC
>CAIOJO010000532.1 GCA_903858635.1 uncultured Telmatospirillum sp.
AGCGTCGATTCCTGTCCGAACAAACCCGGCCAGCTCTCCCTGCACGGCAGCAAGGCCGACGCCCTCAAGGTGCAGGACCTGATGACCAGTGCGGTGCTGGTGTGCAGCCCCGAAGACCCGCTGGAAAAGCTGATGGGCATCATGACCAACAACCGCATCCGCCATCTGCCGGTGGTGGATCATGGCAAGCTGGTGGGGATCATCACCATCGGCGACGTGGTCAAGGCGCGCCTCGACGACGCCGCCATGCAAGTCGATTCCTTGCGGGAATACGTGATGACGGGGCGCTGAGCGGCGCCGACTTTCGTCTCCCTGCCCCCGGACCATGGTCCGGGGGCGGCATCGACCGACAACCGCGCCCGACCGGCCCGCCGTCATTGGCCCAGGGCCTGCGCCTCCTTCAGCGCCTTGTGCTTCAGTTCGGTGGCTTCGGAACGGCCATAGAGCTCGGCCGAACGGAGGAAATGTTCCCTGCCCCGCTGCGCCTCGCCACGGGTGGTCTCGAGGCGCCCCAGTTCGAACAGGATGTCGGCCTCGCCGCGCAGATGCCCGGCCTGACCGTATAGTCGGGCCGCCGCTTCCAGATGGTCGATGCATTCGCTCGGCCGCCGGGTGCGGCGCAGCAGATGGCCGAGGCCGGTCAGCGCATTGGCCTCGCCCAGGACGTCGCCGGCTTCGCGGAACAGGGCCAGCGCCTTGTCGAAATCCGCATGGGCCAGATCCGGCTGCCCCAGCACGTCGTGCAGCGCCGCCAAGGCCCGCAGCGCGTGGGCCTCGCCCAGGCCGTCACCGGCATGCCGGTACAAACCGAGGGCCTGATGGTAGAGGTCGAGCGCCACGTCCTGTTGGCCCTCGTCGCGCTCGATATGGCCGAGGCGCTTCAGTACATGCGCTTCGCCGGATCGGTCGCCGGCGGCATGAAACAATTCGCGGGCCGCCCCGTAGCAGGTTCGGGCCTCGCCCAGGCTCCCGGTGCGATGGGCCAGTTCGCCCAGCCGCGACAGGACGGCTGCCTGTTCGCGCTGGTCGCCACCGGGGGCCAGCAGGCTGCGGGCCTCGGCGAAGGCCTCGCGGGCCGCATCATAATGGCCGAGGCGCATCTCGAGTTCGCCTTGGGCGCTCAACGCGTTGGCCTGGCCGGCGGCGTCGTTGTCGTCGCGGAAAAGCATGCGGGCGCGGCGGAAAGATTCGCGCGCCCTTTGGTATTCGCCGCCGATCCAAAGCTGTTCGGCCTCGCGCAACGCCTCGTCGGCCTTGGTGCTTGCCATGCTGATGGTCCGTTGTTTGCTTACCTCTCAACAACGTAAGCCTGCGCGGCCGCCAGGTAAACGGTATAGCTTCGAAAGCGGGGCACAGGACGCCTTCCGCGACGTCGCTCACCGCTAATGGAAAAGTGCTTTGTCGGATTGCCCCTAGGGATTAAATCTAGCCAATGATTTTCAAGGGCCCGCTCGTCCTGGCCATCAGTGCCTTGCTCGCCACCACCGTTTCCGTGCGCGCCGCCGACTGCACCCAGCCATCGGGGCCCGGTGTCGACTGGCAGCGCTGCTATCTCGATGGCCGCGACTTGCAAGGGCAGGATCTCAGCCATTCGCATCTCGTCGACGGCAGCTTCGAGCGAAGCAACCTGAGCCAGGTCAATCTGTCCGGCGCCAATGCCTATCATGCGAAATTCATCAGTGCCCGCCTGACCAAGGCGAAGCTCGATGACGGCAATTTCGCCGAAGCCGACTTCACCAAGGCGGAGCTCGATGGCGCGTCGCTGCGCAATGCCGATCTGCGGCGCGCCAAATTCTTCCATGCCAGCATTAAAGGGGCCGACCTGTCCGGCGCCAAGACCCTGGGCGCCGACATGCTGAACGCCGATCTGTCGGGAGCCACCTGGACCGACGGCAAGCGGGTTTGCGCCCAGGGATCGGTCGGGCAATGCAACTGAACGATGCCGCAGCGGAAGACTTTCCGACCATCCTCGGCCTGGCCAGGTCGGCGCTGAACCTGCTGGTCCAATTTCGCGTCCCGCCGACCCCGGCCCGCTTCACCGTCGCCTATATCCATCAGAGCGGCACCATGACCGACCTGTCGCTGGCGCTGAACCGTCTGGTCGGCCATGACAATGTCACGCCGCAAGCGGTCGACGAAATTTACGATCAGTTCTTCGGACGCTTCGTTGAAGAGGCCGAGTTGCGCGATGCCAGCCAGCGCATCGAACGTACGGTCAGCGACGTCATCCAATGCATCGACGCCGCTAGCGGTTCGGCCGACCGCTACGGTTCGGTCCTGGCCGAATTCGTCGACGAAGCGGGGAACCACGAGGACGATGCCATGCGGGAAGCGGTGTCGGCGATCCTCGACGAAACCCGCGAGATGGCGACGGCCAACCGGCAGATGGAACAGCGGCTGGAGTTCTCGGCGCGCGAGATCCAGCTGTTGCGCCAGCATCTGGAACGGCTGGAACGCGAGGCGAGCCTCGACAGTTTGACCGGCATCGCCAACCGCAAGAGCTTCGACGCCGCATTGCGGGCGGCGATCGTGCGGGCCAATGCCGACAAGCAGCCGCTAACCGTGTTGATGATCGATATCGATCACTTCAAAACGTTCAACGACACCCATGGCCATCTGATGGGTGACCAAGTCCTCAAGCTGGTTGCCGGCTATGTGGCCAAATGTACCAAGGGCCAGGACACCGCGGCGCGCTACGGCGGCGAGGAATTCGTCGTGGTGCTGCCGCAGACCGGCCTGACCGACGGCCTCAAGGTGGCCGAGAACATCCGTCGCTATGTCGCCGCCAAGAAGGTGGTCAATCGGCGGACCGGATCGAGCCTGGGGCAGATCACCCTGTCGATCGGCGCCGCCGAATACCGGCCGGGGGAAACCGCCGCCACCTTGGTGCATCGGGCCGACGAGGCCCTCTACCTGGCCAAGAATACCGGGCGCAATCGCACCGTGGCGGAAACCGCGCTGCCGGGCGAAGGGGCCTAGCCGGCCTTCTTACCCCCACGGCATCCAGCCGGCCCAGGCCAGCCAGCCAGCCGCCACCGCCATCGAAGCGAGGGTTATCGGGATGCCGGAGCGGGCATGCTCGACAAAGCCCAGGCGCACCCCGACGGTGGCCGCCCGCTCGACGACGATGATATTGGCCAGACTGCCGACGATCAGCAGATTGCCCGCCAGGGTCGACAGCAAGGCCATGCCGTAGAAGGCGCCGGCCGGCGGATGGGGCCACACCGACAGCATCAGGATGACCGCCGGCACATTGCCGATGCTGTTGCTCAACAGGACGAGCAGCGGCGTCATCACCGCCAGGTTGTCGGGCAACAATTGGCGCTCGAGCAGCCAGGCCAGACCGTCGGTGGCGAGACCGACCGCGGCGAAGCTTTGGGTGACGATGAACAGGCAGGCGATCAGCAGCAGCAAGTGCCAATCCACCGCGCCGATCATGTCGCGGCTGGCCATGCGGCGGCTGGCCAGCAGGACCGCGGCGATGACCAGGGCGCCGATATCGCGCGGCAGCGGCGTCGCGAACAGCGCCGCAAGGCCGAGCAGAGCGACCACGCCCTTGGCGGTCTGCCAGACATTGGGCGGCTTGGCCGGCGCCGGGACAGGCTCCGGCGCCGGCATGACCAGGGCATGCCGCCATTGCCAGCGCACCACGCCATAGACCAGCGCCAGCGACAGCAGGGCTGGCGGCCCGCAGGCGGCGGTGAATCGCCAGAAATCCAGGCCGCCGACCTGGCCGATGAGAATGTTCTGCGGATTGCCGATCACCGTCATCGCGCTGCCGGCATTGCAGGCGGCGGCCAAGGCGATCAGGAAGGGACGCGGGTCGAGCCCGCGGCGGCGGGTCCCCTCGGCCAGGACGGGAGCGATGGCGAAGGCGATGATGTCATTGGCCAGGATCGCCGACAGCCCACCGGCCACCACCACCACCAGCAGCAGCAGGCGCCCGGGCGGACCGCCGGCGCCGGCCAGCCGCGCCGCCACCCAGTCATAGAACCCGGCGGCGGCGAACTGCGCCGAGACGATCATCAGGGCGAACAGCAGCAACAGGGTGGGCAGGTCGATGGCGCGGCCGAGTTGCGGCACCGCCAGTGCCCCCGAGGCGAGCAGGGCCACCACCGCCATCAGGGCCATCCCGGTGCGATCCACCTTGAGCCCGGGAATGCCGCCCAGGGCCATGCCGAGATAGGTCGCGGCGAAGATCAGGACGATGAGGGGTTCCACCGGGGCCAACCTGTTGAAAAAATTGCCTTTGCGCGGGCGAGCCTGCCGGAAAATCCTTCGGGTGACAAGCCATCGGCAACCCCTCGTCATGGCCGGGCTCGGCCTGGATCACTGCTGGGCAGGTCGGAATGATAGAAGCAATCAAAGCAACACGGACGAACGCCGATGTCGCTTCGCGGCGCACGGACGAGTTGGCGGTGGAAGCCTTGTCCGTGTTCTTCCGTGGATGTCCGTGTCCGTCCGTGTTGATTGAAAATCCTTCGCCGCTGCGGCGTCCGCCGAATGTGACCGTCCGCCAAGGCCGGAATTCCGGGTTGGCGAGAGACGGCGAACCTATATAGTTCGACACCATGCCCGACCCCTTCGACCTCGACGACGACGGCCCGCAGCCGTCCCCCTCCGCACCGGTGCAGATCGCCCCGCCACCGGCCATGGCGATGCCTTGGCTGGACGGCCTCAACGCCGACCAGCGACGCGCCGTGGAGGCCACCGAGGGACCGGTGCTGGTGCTGTCGGGCGCCGGCACCGGCAAGACCCGCGTGCTGACCACCCGGCTGGCCTTCATCCTGGTCACCGGGAAGGCGCGGCCGTGGAACGTCCTGGCCGTCACCTTCACCAACAAGGCGGCCCGCGAGATGCGCGAGCGGATCGCCACGCTGGTCGGCCCGGCCGCCGAACAGCTTTGGCTCGGCACCTTCCATGCCCTCGGCGTGCGCATGTTGCGCCGACATGCGGCCCTGGTTGGACTGGAGAGCAATTTCACCATTCTCGACACCGACGACCAGCTGCGCCTGCTCAAGCAATTGATGGACGCGGAACGCATCGACGGCAAGAAATGGCCGGCCCAGGTGCTGCTGTCGACCATCCAGCGGTGGAAGGATCGCGGCCTTGCGCCGCAGCGGGTGTCGGCCGGCGATGCCGGCGATCTGGCCGGCGGGCGCGCCATCGCCCTCTACGAGCTCTACCAGGAACGGCTGAAGGCCCTGAATGCCTGCGACTTCGGCGACCTGCTGCTGCATTGCCTGACCATCTTCCAGGATCCGGCCCATGCCGGGATCCTGGCCGACTACCAGCAGCAGTTCCGCTATATCCTGGTCGATGAATATCAGGACACCAATGTCGCGCAGTATCTATGGCTGCGTCTCTTGGCGCAAAAGCACAAGAACCTGTGCTGCGTCGGCGACGACGACCAATCGATCTATTCCTGGCGTGGCGCCGAGGTCGGCAACATCCTGAAATTCGAACAGGACTTCCCCGGCGCGCAGGTGATTCGGCTCGAGGCCAATTACCGCTCGACCCCGGCGATCCTCGCCACCGCCTCCGGACTGATCCGCCACAACCAGGGACGGCTGGGCAAGACGCTGCGCCCCGGGCACCAACATGCCGAGGCCGGCGAGCGGGTCCTGGTGCGCGGTCTGTGGGACGGCGAGGAAGAGGCCCGCTGGGTGGTCGAAGAGATCGAGGCGCAGCAGCGCGCCGGAACCCGCCTCGGACAGATCGCCATCCTGGTGCGTGCCGGCTTCCAGACCCGCGAATTCGAGGAGCGGCTGATCACCACCGGCGTCGCCTACAAGGTGGTGGGCGGCCTGCGCTTCTACGAGCGTCAGGAAATCCGCGATGCCCTGGCCTATTTTCGGGTGGTGGTGCAACGGGCCGACGACCTCGCCTTCGAGCGCATCGTCAACCTGCCGAAGCGCGGCTTGGGTGACGCCAGCCTGCAGGCCATGCATGTCCTGGCGCGGCGTCAGGGAGTCTGCCTGACCGAGGCGGCGGCGCAGCTGGTGCAGACCGACGAGCTGAAACCCAAGGCGCGCTCGGTCCTGGCGGCGCTGCTCGGCGACTTCGACCGCTGGCGGTCGATGCTGGACGGCCTGCCCCATCCCGAGCTGGCGGGGACCATCCTCGACGAATCGGGATATACCGGCATGTGGCAGCAGGAGCGCTCGCCGGATGCGCAAGGGCGCCTCGAGAACTTGAAGGAACTGGTTGCCGCGCTGGAGGAATACGACAGCCTGCCGGGCTTTCTCGAGCATGTCAGCCTGGTCATGGAAAACGACGAGAGGAGCGATGCCGAGCGGGTCAGTATCATGACCCTGCATGGCGCCAAGGGCCTGGAGTTCGACGTGGTCTTCCTGCCCGGCTGGGAGGAAGGGGTGTTTCCGCATCAGCGGGCCCTGGCCGAAGGTGGCGTCAAGGCTCTCGAGGAAGAGCGCCGGCTGGCCTATGTCGGCCTGACCCGCGCCCGGCGCCGCGTCTTCATCTCCCATGCCGCCAACCGGCGCATCTATAACCAGTGGCAAAACAGTCTGCCGTCGCGCTTCATCGAGGAGCTGCCGGCCGACAGCGTCGATCGCCTGGCCGAGCAGGGGCTGTTCGGCGGCGCCGCCGAATCGGCCACCGCCTGGGCGGCAAGCTGGAACAGCGTCACCCCGGTGCGGCGTCAACGCCAGGACGTCACCACCCCCTCGGTCGCCGGCGACGCGCCGGACGACGGCTACCGGCCGGGCGACCGGGTCTTTCACCAGAAGTTCGGCTACGGCCGGGTGCTGGGCGTGGACGGCAACAAGCTGGAAATCGCCTTCGACAAGGCCGGCCAGAAGAAAGTCATCGACAGTTTCGTGGCCCCGGCTTAAGTCCATGCCCAAGTTTCCCCGTCATTCCCGCGCAGGAGGCTGTGAAGGATTAGTGGCGCCGGCGTCCCTGCCGGCGTTCCGGCGGAGCCGGAAGCTGAGCATTTCCGCCGCTCCGCGGCGAAAGACCGGCAGGGACGCCGGTCCCACTAAAAGCAATTTTTCACAGGCTCCTTCGCGGGGGTGACGATTTGAAGGTGCAATCCATGCGCAAACCCCACCCTGACATCTGGCGGGTCGAAATCACCGTGCCGCGCTCCGCCGTCGAAGCCTGCGAAGCGGCGATGGAACGCTTCACCGACGCCGTCTCGTGGTTTCTCGAGGATCCCGCCGCCGACGAGCGCGACGACGAGGCGCGATGGCGCCTGGAAGGGTTCGCCAAGACGCCGATCGACCGCGCCCAACTCGATGCCGCCCTTAGTCTGGCGACCGCCTCCATCGGTGCGGTATCGCCCCGGCTGGTGGTCGAATGCCTGGCCGATACCGACTGGGTGACGGCCAATCTGCGCGACTTCCCGCCGATTCGGGTCGGCCGCTTCTTCGTCCACGGCTCGCATTTCGCCGGTCGCCCGCCGGCCGCCAGCTTTCCCATCCTGATCGATGCGGGGACCGCCTTCGGCTCCGGCGAGCACGCCACCACCTTTGGCTGCCTGTCGGCGATCGATCGGCTGCTGCGGCGCCGGCGCTTCAACCGCCCCCTCGATCTGGGCTGCGGCTCCGGCATCCTCGCCATCGGGCTGGCCAAGGCCAACCCGGGCACCCTGTGCGCTGCCGACATCGATCCGGTATCGGTCAAGGTGGCCGCCCGCAACGCCCGCCGCAATGCCGTCGGCGCACGGGTGCGCACCATCCTGAGCGACGGCTACCGCAGCCGCGCCATTGCCCGCCAGCGGCCCTACGACCTGATCGTCGCCAACATCCTGGCCCGCCCGCTGGTCGCCATGGCGCCGGCGCTGAAGGCCCATCTGGCGACGAACGGGATCGCCATCCTGTCGGGGTTGCTGACCCGCCAGGAGCGCATGGTGCTGGCGGCGCATCGGGCCCAGGGCCTGTCCCTGCTTGGCCGCTACCGCGTCGACGGCTGGACCACCTTGGTCCTGGCGGCTTCGCCGCGGGCCCGCCTATAGAGTCCGGTGGGGTTGTCGCAGGGCTGGCGGAGTCTTAGCTTTCAGAAGGAAGCGGGGCGAGGGGACCGAGCAAGGTGGATCAGGCGACTGACATGACGTCCGACGCGCGCGAGCCGGCTGCGGCGCATCTCGCGTTGCTGCGTGCCGAACTGGCGCGCCGCGGCCTCGACGGCTTCGTCGTGCCGCGCAGCGACGAGCATCAGGGCGAATATGTGCCACCCTCGGCCCAGCGCCTGTTGTGGCTGACCGGGTTTTCCGGCTCGGCCGGCGTCGCCGTGGTCCTGCCGGACCAGGCCGCCTTGTTCGTCGATGGCCGCTACACCCTGCAGGCCCAGGCCGAGGTCGATGGCGAATGCTTCGTCCTGCTGCATCTGGTGGACCGCCCGCCGGCCGACTGGCTGGCCGAGACCCTGCGCCCCGGCTGGCGCCTCGGTTACGACCCGTGGCTGCATACACCGAACGGGGTCGATCAGTTGCGCCAAGCCTGCACCAAGGCCGAGGCGCAGCTGGTGGCCTGCGAGGACAATCCGTTGGACGCCGTGTGGCGCGACCGACCGCCGCCGCCGGCGGCCCCGGTGGTGGTCCATCCGGTCGCCTATGCCGGCAAGTCGGCGACCGACAAGCGCGGCGAGTTGGCCCGGCAGCTGTCGGCCGACAAGCTCGACGCAGCCGTGCTGTCGGCGCCCGATTCGATCGCCTGGCTGCTCAACCTGCGCGGCGGCGACGTCCCCTACGCGCCCTTGCCGTTATGTTTCGCCTTGCTCTATGCCGATGCCTCGGTCGATCTGTTCATCGATCCCCGCAAGCTGTCGCCGGCGATCGCCAAGCAATTGGGCGATGCGGTCCGATCGGCCCCTGCCGACCGCTTCGGGCCCGCCCTCGACGGCCTGGCCGGCAAGCGGGTGCGCATCGACCCGGCCTCGAGCCCGGCCTGGGTCGCGGACCGCCTCACCGCCGGCCAGGCCAAACTGGACAAGGGGGCTGATCCTTGCGCCCTGCCCAAAGCCTGCAAGAACGTGGCCGAGCTGGACGGAACGCGCGCCGCGCACCGGCGCGACGGGATCGCCCTGACCCGGTTCTTCGCTTGGCTGGCGACCAACCCGCCCGGCAGCCTGACCGAGATCGCCGTGGCCGATCGGCTGGAGGTATTCCGGGCCGCAGGCGAGCTGTATCGCGGGCCCAGTTTCCCGACCATTTCGGGGGCCGGTCCGAACGGCGCCATCGTCCATTACCGCTCGACTCCGGGCACCGATCGCCGCCTGGACGAAGGCCAGCTCTATCTGGTGGATTCCGGGGGCCAATACCTCGACGGCACCACCGACGTCACCCGTACCCTGGCCATCGGCACCCCGGCGACCGCCGCGCGGCGGCATTTCACCCTGGTGCTGAAGGGCCATATCGCCCTCACCACCGCCCGTTTTCCCCAGGGCACCACCGGCAGCCAGCTGGATGTGCTGGCGCGGCGCCCCTTGTGGTCGGCCGGGCTCGACTACGACCACGGCACCGGCCACGGCGTCGGCAGCTATTTGAGCGTCCATGAAGGCCCGCAGCGCATTTCCAAGATGGCCAGCACCCAGGCGCTGCTTCCCGGGATGATCGTGTCCAACGAGCCCGGCTACTATCTGGCGGGGGCCTATGGCATCCGGATCGAAAACCTGGTGGCGGTGCGCCCGGCCGCCGGGCCGGCCGAGCGCCCGATGCTGGAATTCGAGACTCTCACCCTGGCCCCGATCGACCGGGCGCTGGTCGACCGTTCCCTGCTCGACGAGGCCGAGGCCGATTGGCTGAATGCCTATCACGCCGAGATCCGCCGCGCCCTCATGCCGTTGCTCGACCCGGCCGCCGCCGCCTGGCTGGCGCAGGCGACCGAGCCGATCTGACATGGGGGGTCGAACGGCGACCGACCTGTGGTACCGGTTTGCCGCTGTCTGCCTGGTGGTGGCCCTAGCCGCCTGCGCCGCCCCCGCCAAACCGCTGCCGCCGATCACCGGCAGCGGCTTCGAACCGCTGGACATTCCGCTGATCGAGCCGGGCAAGCCGGTGGCATCGGACAGCACGGTGACTGGCTATCTGTTCCGACCGGCCGGCAGCGGCCCGTTCCCCGCCGTCATCCTGATCCACGGCTGCAACGGCCTCGATTGGCAACTGCCCAACCGCCCCGGTTGGGTGCTGCTCAGGCGCTACGCCCAGCGCTACGCCGACCGCGGCTACATCGCCCTGGTGCTCGACAGTTTCGGCCCACGCGGCGTGACCAATATTTGCGGCAATCCCCGGGCGGTGTCGTTCGGCCGCCGCGCCTGGGACGTGTACAGCGCCGCCCGCATGCTGGCCGAGCGCCCCGATGTGGACCGGCAACGCCTCGTGCTGCAAGGTGATTCGCATGGCGGCTCGACCACCTTGCTGGCCATCGAAAATGGTCGCTGGCATGGCCGCCAACATTTCGCCGCAGCCATCGCCTGGTATCCCGGCTGCTTCCCGCTCAACGGGGTGACCACGCCCTTGCTGATCCTGATCGGCGAGAACGACGACTGGACGCCGGCCGATCGCTGCAAGGCGATGGTCAACGGCTTGCCGACGACCGACCGCCCCGAAGTCACCTTGCGGACCTATCCGGGCGCCACCCACGCCTATGATTTTCCACTGCCGACCCGCACCAACAGCCTCGGCCACCACATGGCTTACGACTTGGAGGCGACAACCGACAGCTGGGCGACCATCGATGCTTTCCTGGCGCGCCATGTGAAGTGAGCGGCACAGCCCGGATTGCTTCCGCCGGTCATCGGATGGAGTATGAGCGGCATGGGCGTGGACTGGGGTGGGGAAAATGCAGACGAACCTGTCGCCGGAGACCATATTGCTCCTTCTGGGGTTGTCGTTCTTCTTCGGCCTGGCCTTCGAGGAGCGTTATGCGGCGAGCCCCCTGCATCGCCCCGGCGGCGTGCGCACCTTCCCGCTGCTGTCGGTGACCGGGGCCGGCCTCTACCTGCTGGAACCGGTCCATGCCCTGGGGTTCGTCGCCGGCCTGGTGATCCTGGGCGCCTGGATCCATGCCTATTACCGGTCCCGCTGGGGGGTCGAACCGACGGCCGAGGACGCCGGGCAAAGCCTCATCGTGCCGCTCTGCAATCTGGTCGCTTTCATTCTGGGGCCGGTCGTCCTCACCCAGCCCGCCTGGCTGGGCGTCGGCATGACGGTGGTGGCCGTGCTGCTGCTCGGTGCCAAGGCGCAGCTGCACCGACTGGCCCGTGCCGTTCCGGCGGACGAGATCATCACCCTGGCCAAGTTCCTGGTGCTGACCGGCATCATCCTTCCCTTGCTGCCCAACCATCCGGTCACCACCCTTTCCGGCATCACCCCGTTCCAGGTGTGGCTGGCCGTGGTGGTGGTATCGGCCCTGTCCTACGGCAGCTACCTGCTGCGCCGCTTCGTCTCGCCGAGCATGGGGGTGATGGCGGCGGCGTTCCTCGGCGGTCTTTATTCCTCGACGGCGGCCACCGTGGTATTGGCCCGCCGCACCCGCGAACAACCCGAGGCGGCGTGGGAGTTGCAGGCCGGCATCATGCTGGCCTCGACCATCATGTATCTGCGCCTCGGGGCAGTCCTGGCGGTGTTCAACCTGCCGCTGGCCCGTGCCGCCGCCCTGCCCCTGCTCGGCCTGTGCCTGCTGGGATTGACGGTGACCGGGCTGTGCCATTGGCGGGCGGTGCGGGCCAGCACACCGGCCGGAGCCTCGACCCTGGATAATCCCCTGGAACTGACCACGGCGGCCATCTTCGCCGCCGCCTTCGTGATCATTTCCCTGGCCACCGCCTGGATGCAGGGCCGGTTCGGCAGCTCCGGCCTGTATTTGCTGGCCGCCGTGGTCGGGGTGACCGATATCGATCCCTTCGTCCTCAGCCTGGCGCAGGGCGGCGGCCAAGAATCGCGGTTGACCGTGCTGGTGGTGGCGATCTTGATCGCCGCCTCCACCAACAACCTGCTGAAGGCCGGTTATGCGGTGACCTTGGCCGGCTGGCGGTGCAGCCGGGCTGCCGCCGCCGCCCTGATCCTGCTGGCGATGATGGGATTGGTCTTGGCCGCCTGGATGGCCGGTTTGGCCTGATCAGAACAGGCTGGCGGTGCCCAGCACCACCGCGGTGCCCCCGGTGAGGGCCAGCGAGACGGTGCCGCCGATGAAGATCCCGCCGGCCAGCCACCACGGCCATTGCAGGATGAAGATCGCCGCCAGGCAGGCGATGCCGCCGCCGACCAAGGGAATGTAGGAAGCGGCGACCGCAAACAGGACGATGGCCAGCCCCCTCCGCCCGCTCCAGCTGCGCAATGCATGATTGATCACCGCGAACTCGACCATGCCGAGCAGCAGATAGAGAACCAGGGCCAGACTGTGCATCGGCTCGCGCTCCGTTCGAGGCCCCGCCCTAATTCCGCCCTTTTCCTGGGCCAAAAAGAAATCCGAGCATAGCCAAAAGAGGTCTCCAATGTCGGATCCAAGCAGCCTGTCGCGGCCCTGGAACCAAGGTGAACCCAGTCTGGGCGAGTTGCTGTCCGACCCGGTGTGCCGATTGCTGATGCAGAGCGACGGAGTCACGCCGCAACGGCTGTCGGCCTTGCTCGACCGGCTGCAGGCCAACCAATGCGTGCCGGGCCGGCCGCGGCCAAGCCTGCTCGTATCCTAAGGGCCCCGCCACCGCCCGAACGGTACGACCTTGTTGTCGCTATCGTGGCCGATATCGGCGCGCCCCAGATAGGGAATGCCCGATCGCTCGCACCAGCTGCGGACCACCTCCTCTTCCGTCTGGCCGAAGTCCGGCTGGTTGGCCGGAATGGCGCTGCACCGCCCGAGCCGGATTCCGGCCAGGTCGCGCATGGCGGGATGAGCGGTGATGTGAAACAGGCAGCGGTCGATCGCATACATGTACTCCGACACTTCTTCCAGCATCAGCACATGGCCGCTCAGGTCGGGCAGCCAGGGCGTGCCGATGAGATGGCAGAAGACGGTGATATTGAAGGCCGCCGTCGGCCGGCCTGGGCCCACCGAGGCTTCGAGGCAAGCCGCCCGGCCCTCGGCCAGGAAGGCGAGGGCCCGCTCGATGGCGCGCTCGCCATCGGCGCGGTTGATGTCGGACGGCATCGGGCCATGGGCGAGGTGGGAAAAACCTTGGCCGTAGAGGGCAGCCAGAAGGAACCCCGCGTCGCTGTAGCCGAGATAGGTCTTATGCCGCGCCACCGCCGTCAGGGCCGGCAGAACCCGGTCGATCAGACGGCCGCAACCATAGCCGCCGCGGGCGAACCACAGCGCGTCGAAGCTGGGGTCGTTGGCCACTTCGACAAAGGCCCGCGCCCGCGCCGCATCATCCCCGGCAAAATGCCCGGACGACAGAAAACATTGGGGCAGGAAGCAAATCTCGGCGCCGAAGCTTGCCGCCAAGCGCGTGACTTGCTCGGCAACGGCCGGTTCGATGCGCGAACCGGGGGCGACGACACCCACCCTGATTGCGGTCTTCCGATTCGCTTGTAACGCCATCGGCCAGACTGTAGCGTCCGCCGATGCAGCGAGACAAAGACTATTTCTTCTGTGGCATCGGCGGCAGTGGCATGCTGCCGCTGGCCCTGATCGTTCAGGCCAAAGGCTGCCGCGTGGCGGGCTCGGACCGGTCCCTCGACCAGGGCCGCATGGGGCCGAAATTCGACTTCCTGCGGGCGCGCGGCATTGCGTTGTTTCCCCAGGACGGCCGCGGCATCACCGGACCCGAGGTGGTGCTGGTGACCTCGGCGGCGGTCGAGGAGCAGGTGGCCGACGTGCAGGCGGCGCGCCGGCTGGGCGCATCCGTGATGACCCGGGCCGAGCTGCTGGCCGGGCTGTTCAACGCCGCGCCCTGCAGCATCGGCGTCGCCGGAACCAGCGGCAAGTCGACCACCACCGGGATGATCGGCTGGATCCTGCATTGCGCCGGACGGGACCCCACCGTCATGAACGGTGCCGTGATGAAGAACTTCATCACCGACCAGATGCCGTTCGCCAGTGCCCTGGTAGGCAGCGGCGCGCTGTTCGTCAGCGAGGTGGACGAAAGCGACGGCTCGATCGCCCGTTACACGCCCCGGCTGGCGGTGCTAAACAACATCGCCCTCGACCACAAATCCCTGGACGAGCTGCGCCTCCTGTTCGGCGACTTTGCCGACAAGGCGGAGAGGGTGGTGCTCAACCTGGACAATGACGAGACGGCACGGTTGGCCGCCCGCACCGCGCCGGACCGAAGGATCACCTATAGCCTGACCGACGACCGGGCCGATCTGCTGGCCACCGATCTGCAGCCGGGACCCGACGGGATCGCCTTCCGGCTGCGCGATGGCCTTGGCGGCGGCAGCATTGCGGTACGGCTGGCGGTTCCGGGACACCACAATGTGGCCAATGCCCTGGCCGCGCTGGCCACCGCCCGCGCCTGCGAACTGCCCCTGGCGGCGGCGGCCCAGGCGCTGGCCGGCTTCGACGGGATCCGGCGCCGGCTGGAGACCGTCGGTACCGCCAACGGGGTGACGGTGATCGACGATTTCGCCCATAATCCCGACAAGATCGCCGCCACGCTGGCGACCCTGCATGCCTTTCCCGGCCGCCTGCTGATCCTGTTCCAGCCGCATGGCTTCGGTCCGCTGCGGCTGATGCAGGAAGCGTTCATCCGATGCTTCGCCGACAATCTGGGCGCGCGTGATGTCCTGATCATGCCTGACCCGGCCTATTTCGGTGGCACCGTCGATCGCAGCGTCACCAGCCCTGACATCATCGCCGGTGTCGAGGCAGCGGGCCGCCTTGGCCTGGCCATCGCGCTGCGCCAAGACTGCGGGGCAAAACTGGTGGAGCTGGCCCGGCCGGGTGACCGCATCGTGGTGATGGGGGCGCGCGACGATACCCTGTCGCAGTTCGCGGCCGAGCTGCTGACGACTCTGGCCGGATAGAAAGGGGCCAAGGATGTTCTACGACATGCCGTTGTACCGGCCGCCCTCGGAAGGCGACAACCTGATCATCCAGGCCACCCTGGGATGCAGCTACAACCATTGCAGCTTCTGCTCGATGTACAAGAGCAAGCGCTTCACCGTGCGTCCGCTGGCCGAGGTGTTCGCCGATATCGATCTGGCCGCGGCGCAATGGCCCGACGCCCGCCGGGTGTTCCTGGCCGATGGCGACGCCATGACCCTGCCGACGGCGCATCTGCTGGCGATCGCCGACAGGCTGGCCAGCGCGTTCCCCGAATTGCAGCGCATCACCGCCTATGCCACCCCGGCCAGCCTATTGCGCAAGCCGCCGGACGAGCTGCGGCAATTGCGCGACAACCGGCTGTCGCTGGTCTATCTGGGGATCGAATCCGGCGCGCCGGAAGTGCTGCATCGCATTGCCAAGGGCGCCAGCCCGGACGGCATGGCCCGGGCTATCGGCCAGGCGCAGGCGGCGGGAATCAAGGTCTCGGCGACGGTGATCCTGGGCGTCGGCGGTCGCCGTCTGGCGCGCCAGCATGCCGAGGCCACGGCGCGCCTGATCAATCGGGCGCCGCCCAATTTCCTGTCGACCCTGCAGCTGCGGTTGCATGAGGACGTGGCCGAACGCTTCCTGAGCCGCTGGGACGGCGCCTTCGAATGGCAGGACGACGACGGCATGCTGGAGGAGCAGCAGATCCTTCTGGCCGGCATCGACCCGCCGCGCCCGGTGATCTTCCGCTCGAACCACGCGTCGAATTGCGTCGCCTTGGCCGGCACCCTGCCCAAGGACAGCCCGCGCCTGCTGGCCCAGGTGGAACAGGCGCTGCACGGCCAGGGACGCCGCCGCCCCGCCGGCTTGCGCGGCATGTAGGGCAGCGCCCCCTCAGTTGCGGTCGCCCTCGGCCCAATCGGAAACGGCGGTCTTGCGCTCGCCATGGGTCTTGTTGAGCTTGGCGACATGGGCCAGGTTCTTCTCGGCCACCGCCGCCAGACGGGCCGCACCATATTGGCGGAACACCTCGAGGGCCCCGGAAAAGGCGGCCGCGGCCTCCTCCAGATGGTCGGTCTTCTGGCGATGCTTATCGAGCAGGAACAGGGCGGTGCCGAGGGTATTCTGGCTGGACGCCCAGGCCATCGGGGTGCGCTGGCGGGGCCGGAACTCCAGCGCCGCGCGGCAGGCTTCGACGGCCCGTTCCAGCACCTCGGGGCTCTTCACCTGGTCGCCATAGACTTGCAGGACCTGCGCCAGATTGTTCATCACATCGGCCCAGCGTTGCGGCGCCTCGGCCCGGGTGAACACCTGGAGCGCCGACTGATAGGCGGTCATCGCCTCCTTCAGCAATTCGGGCTGGCCGGTCAACAGGTCGAGCTTGTAGAGCGCCGCGCCCAGACGGTTCTGGGCACCGCCCCATTCCTGTGGATAGGCCGCCTTCAGCACCGATTCGGCGGCAACGCGGAACTCGGTGACCGCCTGCTCGAGCTGGCCGACATCGCCGCGGCGGTCGCCGGCGGCCATCAGAACGCCGCCGAGATGCTTGCGCAGCAGCGCCTCGTCGAGGCTGTGGTCGTTGCGCGCCACCCGCAGGACGGCTCCGCGATAGGCCTCGGCGGCAAGGTCGTACCAGGCCGGATCGGCTTCCCAGCCGGCGATGGTGGCGGCGGCATGGCCGTAGTAGGTCAGGGCACTTTTCTGCTGCTCGAGGTTCCAGGCGATGGGCAGATTGCCGACCAGCGGTCCGAGCCCATGGTAGGCATTGGGCAACAGCTGCCGCTGCTGGCCGCGCTGCTGTTCGTTGATCGGTTCGATGGCGGCCAGCGCCGCCAGATACAGCAGATCGCCGACCGGAGGTTCCAGGTCACCGGCCAATTCGAGGCTGTGGTGCAGGCTGACGCTGCCGGGCCGGTCGTCGTCGACGGCGCCGGCGGCGGTGAACCACAGGGTGTAGCCGTCGGCATGGACATCGCCCCAGATCAGCAGATCGAGGATTTCCTCGTGGGCCAGAACTTGACGGGCCCGGACGGCGGCGGCGTTGACCTGGGTCTGATCGCCGCCGGCCTCCATCTGCAGACTGGCGGTCAACGCCTGGACGGCGATGCCCGGATGGCCTTCCAGGAGGGTAAGCAGGGCGCGCGACCAGGCCCCCTCCACATCGTTGTTCACCATGGCGATGCCGATGACGAAGGGCTGCGCCGCAGCGCCGGGCGCACCGGTGCCGGCAGCGGAACGCCGGCGACGGCGGAACCAGGACATCAAGCCGCCGATCAGCGTCGTCATGCCCACCGAGGGGCCGCTCGCCGGCGCCGTCTGCAGGCCGGCGATGACGGCGTCGGCGGCGCGCAGGCGCTCGACCAGCATGCCGATGACCCGCAGCGCGGCGCCCTGTTCCGTTTCCAGCCACTCGACGAACTCGTCCCGCGACAGGATCTTGACGCGACTCTTTTCGATGGATCGGGCGCTGGCGCTGCGCCGATTGTCGTCGAACACCCCCATCTCGCCGAAGATTTCCTGCGGCCCCAGGGTCGCCAGGATCACCGGGCCATCCGGCCCCAGCTTCGACAATTCGACACGGCCGCTCACCACGACATAGACGGATTCGCTCGAATCGCCTTCGCGGAAGATGACTTCGTCCCTGCCGTAGGTCTGCTCGCGCGCCTTCACCGGTCCGTCCCCCAATGCACCCGCCAAGGTAAGTCATCGAAGAGCCGAGAGCAATTGATCACCACCAAGGCCACCAAGCGCTCCAAGAGGCCTGACCCGGGGCGGCCGTCATCGCGAGAAGCGAAGCGACGAAGCGATGGATTACTTCGCCGATGGCTAGACAAAAACCAAGTGGGGCGGGCGTCCCGGCGGGCAAGAAAGCCGGTGAAATGATTGCTTTTCAGATAGGGGTAGGGAAGGCCTTAGCCTCCCCTCCCTCCGAACCGTACGTGCGGTTTTCCCGCATACGGCTCTCCAGTCGGTGGTTTCCTCATCGGGAGCCCCTCGCGGTGAGCCAGGCCGTGTGTAAGGCGAACAG
>CAIOJO010000533.1 GCA_903858635.1 uncultured Telmatospirillum sp.
CCGGTTTTGACGAGAGTTCGGCATGCCAATCCGTTCCTATATCGAGCTATTGAAGATGCGCATCGGTGTCATGATCGCGCTGTCTGCGGTTATGGGCTATTGCGCGATCGCGCACCATTTCGATCCGGCTGCGATGGCGGTTCTTGTGATTGCGATGATGCTGGGGTCGGCTGCGGCCTCGGTGTTCAATCACTGGTACGACCGGGACATCGACAAGCTGATGATCCGGACCAGCAAGCGTCCGCTGGCGATGGACCAGTTGGAGCGTCCGGAATGGGTGCTGGTGATCGCGGCGGCGCTGCTGGTGGCCGGGGTCGGTCTGGCGTGGCTGGCGTTCAACGCCATGGTGGCGCTGCACCTGTTTCTGGGGGTGTTTTTCTACGCGATCGTCTACACGGTGTGGCTGAAGCGGCGGACCTGGCTCAACATCGTGATCGGCGGCGCCGCCGGCAGCTTCGCGGTGCTGGCCGGGGCGGCGGCGGTCGACCCCGACCGCCTGTTGCTGCCGGTTTTGCTGGCGGTGGTGCTGTTCTTGTGGACGCCCTCCCATTTCTGGGCGCTGGCCATCATGATCAAGGACGACTAGCCCGGGCGGGGCTGCCGATGCTGCCGGTGCTGGCCGGCGACGCGGTGACGGCGCGGGTGATCTTCGCCAACAGCGTGCTGATGATCGTGGTCGCGGCGCTGCCCTGGTGGCTGGGCGAAATGGGCGCGGTCTACGGCGTGCTCTCGATCGCCATCGGAGCCGCCCTCCTGTGGTGCAACTGGAACCTGATCAAGCTGCCCAACCGAGAATGGGCCCGCCGCAATTTCTTCGCCTCCATGCAGTACCTCGCCGCCCTCTTCGTCGTCGTGCTGATCGACGTCGGCTGGCGGTAGCCGTGCGCGCTCGAAGCGTCTGTCATGCACGGCGGGCCACCCCCCCCTTCCATAATTTGAACACACTTTATCAAAACCTGTAAACAGTAACAGGGAAGATTATGAAATTGTCTTGATGATTATCAATAAGGCAAAAATAAGATATCGGCTATTAAACATTATTCCGCCATTTTTCGCCCATACCGTACCTCTATTGGGGCGCTGCCGACGCGGCGCCTGAGCCGGGACTTCCATAGACTGTTGGAAGAGGGGTTTCGATGATTTATCTTGGATACGCTCCAGGCGGAAGCACCAGAGTTGCGAACAAGAGCGGCGTCTCGATCCTGATCCTCTCGGAGAAGGGCCCCCGGTACGAGACCGGAGCCGTCGGGTGTGTCGACGACGCCATGAACTGGTTCGCCGACCGCCTGGGCGGCGCAGCCCCCACCGCCGCCGGCATCGACGCGTTTCTGTTCTGGGAAACCAGCCGGTGCGGCTGGCGGGCGGCCGACCGCTGGCTCAAGGCCACCTACAGCCCGGTCACGCGCAACGTGCTGCCCTCCAATTCGGTGCAGGGGGCGGCGGCCATCCAGGGCATGGCGCTGGGCATCAGTCTCCGCCAGGCCTGGCCGGAGATCGTGCTCACCGAGGCGCACCCGAAGGTGCTCTACTACGCCTTGTCCGGCAGCCGGTACGAGTGGACGCCGAAAGTGAGCCGGTGGCTGCTGGAAACGATCGGCATCGCCAATGGCGCCTGCATCCAGACCCAGAACGAGTGGAGCGCCCTGGTCTCGGCCTGGACCGCCCTGATGGGGCACACCCAGAACTGGCGGGTCGATCTCCGTCAGCACTCGAAATGCGCGGTGGAACCGGCCGGGTCGGTGGTCTACTGGTGGCCGGGCGGCGTCGAGTCCGAAGGGGCCGGCGCGGCCGCCGA
>CAIOJO010000534.1 GCA_903858635.1 uncultured Telmatospirillum sp.
CCGCCCGGCGGCGACTCGACGGCCACCGGCCGGTTGGGCAGGGCCCAGGCGGCGAGGTTGGCGAGGGCGGCGGCGATCAGGATCGCCAGGAGGGGAAGGCGGCGCATGGCTGCCATCTCTACACCAATCCCGGGCTGGACCCAACCGCTCTCTCCCCCATTTTCCTTTTTGCGTCTCGGGGGCGGGACGTCGGTGGGGCGGGAGGTCGGTCCGCGGCGGGAAACCGCCTCGGTTGCTTTGAATGCCTGTCAAATTCAACACAAACAAAATCCACAATCGCTTCGAAATAAGAGTGAGTATTGGGTCGTATCAACCAGCGCATTTCTGGGTCGTGTTCAGTGCATGGGCCAAAATCGGCAAATTTGTCGCAGCTGAAGCGGGGTATTATCCTTGATTATCCGTCCTCCTGCGATATTGTGAAATGTGTTCTGCGGCGTGCAATTTTGACCCCTGTAGGGCGGATATCGGCGTTCAAATTTGACCCCTCTTCCGCGTGGATACAAAACCTCTCCCGATGTCAAGGGCATTGGGAAGAAACAGGGGATGATCACCGTGGAGACAATTGGACGGGTCCGCCGGGACCATTTTGTCCGGCAAAAGAGCATCAAGGAGATTGCGCGTGAGCGCGGCCTTTCTCGCAATACGGTCAGGAAGATTTTGCGTTCTGGCAAAACGGAGCTGACGTACGAGCGCGGCAAGGCATCTCTTCGGCAGCTTGGCAGTCATGTTGAACAACTTGAGCAGATGCTGGAGGCGAACCGTCGCAAGGGCCGCCGCGAGCGGCTGACGTTGAAGCGAATGTTCGAGTTGCTTCGCGCCGACGGTTTTCAGGGCGGTTACGATTCCGTTCGTCGTTATGGACGACGTTGGCAACGTGAACACGGCTCCGGAGTCAGCACAGCGTTCGTGCCGCTCCGGTTCAAACCGGCTGAGGCGTTTCAGTTCGACTGGAGCCATGAGATCGTCATTCTGGGCGGCGCGACGACCACGGTGAAGGTGGCCCATATCCGGTTGTGCTACAGCCGATATTTTCTGGTCATCGCCTATTTACGCGAAACGCAGGAGATGGTTTTCGACGCTCATGACCGCGCTTTCAGGTTCTTTAGCGGCGCCTGCGTGCGCGGCATCTACGACAATATGGGGACGGCGGTGGACACGGTGTTTGCCGGCAAAGAGCGCAAGTTCAATCGCCGCTTCGAACAGATGTGCTCACACTATCTTGTTGAACCTGTGGCTTGCACCCCAGCGTCAGGCTGGGAGAAAGGACAGGTCGAAAATCAGGTCGGCAATATTCGTGAGTGGCTATTCACGCCTCGTCTGCGCTTTGCCAATCGGGATGAGTTGAATGACTGGCTGATGTCTGATTGCGTGCGCCGGTGCGCCGAGATGCGCCATCCAGAATTTTCCGATCGCACTCTGGCCCAGGTGTTTGAAGAGGAGAAGACGGCGCTGATCCCGCATCCTGGATCATTCGACGGCTTCCATGAGGACCACGCATCAGCATCGAAAACCTGTCTGGTCAACTTTGACCGTAACCAGTATAGCGTCGCGGCCAAGGCGGCCCGAAAGCCGGTGCAAATTCGAGCCTACGCCGAGCGCATCGTCGTTCGTCTCGACGGCGAGGTCGTTGCTGACCATCCCCGCCGTTTTGGCCGTGGACAGATAGCCTACGACCCCTGGCATTACCTGCCGGTGCTCGAACGCAAGCCGGGAGCCTTGCGCAACGGCGCGCCCTTCGAGAACTGGGCTTTGCCGCCGATGCTGGCGGCGGTGCGGCAACGGCTGGGAAAGAGCAACGACGCCGACCGGGAATTCGTGTCCATTCTGGCGGCGGTGCCGGAAGCCGGTCTTTCGGTTGTCGAGGCGGCCTGTGGCGCCGCTCTTGAGGACGGGGTCTGCACCAGCGCTGTAGTCCTCAACCACCTCGCTCGACAACAACAACCGGCCGCCATCGAGCCGGTGGAAACGCCGGCAACCCTGGCTCTGTCCGACCCGCCCCGTGCCGATTGTCATCGCTACGACCAGTTGCGAGAAAGGGAGGATCGTCATGGAGCGGTCTGAACTTCTGGCCATGATGGCGTCTTTGCATCTGGTCGGCATGCGTGCGGCATTCGACGAGATCATGGCCGAGGCAATCCGCCTCCAGTGGTCGGCGGCACGGGTCTTGGGCGAGTTGCTCAAGGCGGAACTGGCGGAAAAGTTGGCTCGGTCCATCCGATATCGGCTTACTTCGGCCAAGTTGCCGCTGGCCAAAGAGCTGAGCGAGTTCAATTTCACCTCGTCACCGGTCAATCAGACCCTGGTACGCGAACTTCATACCGGCAGAATGCTGGCGCCACCCCGAAATGCCGTGCTGATCGGCGGAACCGGCACCGGAAAAAGCCACTTGGCGATCGCCATCGCTGCCAATTGCATCCGAAACGGTGCTCGTGGCCGGTTCTTCAATGTCGTGGACTTGGTCAACCAACTGGACGCCGAAGCCCGCGCCGGTCATGCCGGCAGGCTTGCCAATCAGCTCATGCGGGTCGATCTCGTGATCCTTGATGAGCTGGGGTATCTGCCGTTCCCCCAGAGTGGCGGCCAAATGCTATTCCACTTGATCAGCCGTCTCTACGAAAGAACAGCGATAATTATCACAACGAACCTGACCTTTGGGGAGTGGCCTACGGTCTTCGGAGATGGGAAGATGACAACCGCATTGCTTGATCGTCTTACTCATCACTGCGATATCATCGAAACAGGCAACGAAAGCTGGAGATTCAAAAACCGATCGTGAAAAATAGAAGGCAAGCCACAGTGCTATATTCTGAAACAGTCGCCCCGGTGGGTCCACAGGCCCATTCCTTCGCCAGCGTGTGGGGCGCGCTTCGGAATGGGCCTGTGGACTACCGGGACGACTCGAATGCGGCGGAGGGGGTCAAACGTGAATGCCGATAAGGGGTCAAAATTCAACGCCGATTGACAATGAAATGAACGAGAGGTTAACGGAACGGGCGTCCGGCAATGGCCGCAATGCAGTTCATAGACACCAGTGTCGGTTCGGTCGAAATGGTCGGGGAATCGCTTGGCGATGTCCCGGAATTGCGCTCCCTGTTCAGCTTATGGGACCTTGCGCGCAACGGGCGTCGCATGCCGTCGCGCCGGGACTTCACACCGGAATCCTTGCGGCCCTGGCTCGGCAATCTGGCGTTGATCGACGTTTGCCACAATCC
>CAIOJO010000535.1 GCA_903858635.1 uncultured Telmatospirillum sp.
CCGGGACCGTCGGTCGACTACGCCATCCTGGCCCTGCATCTGGCCGGCATCTCGTCGATCCTGGGCGCGGTCAATTTCATCACCACCATCATCAACATGCGGGCCCCGGGCATGACCCTGCACCGCATGCCCCGGTTCGTCTGGGCCATGCTGGTGACGGCGGTCCTGCTGCTGCTGGCGATTCCGGTGCTGGCCGGCGCCTTGACCATGCTGCTCACCGACCGCAATTTCGGCACCGCCTTCTTCGATCCGTCCGGCGGCGGCGACCCGCTGCTCTACCAGCATCTGTTCTGGTTTTTCGGACATCCCGAAGTCTACATCATGATCCTGCCGGCCTTCGGCATCATCAGCCAGATCGTCTCGACCTTCTCGAAGAAGCCGGTGTTCGGCTATCTCGGCATGGCCTATGCGATGGTGTCGATCGGCCTGATCGGCTTCATGGTGTGGGCCCATCACATGTTCACCACCGGCCTCTCGGTCAACACACGGGCCTATTTCACCGCGGCGACCTTGGTCATCGCGGTACCCACCGGGATCAAGATCTTCAGTTGGCTGGCCACCATGTGGGGCGGGTCGATCGAGTTCAAGGCGCCGATGCTGTGGGCGGTCGGCTTCATCGCCCTGTTCACCATGGGCGGGGTCACCGGCGTGGTGTTGGCCAATGCCGGCGTCGACGTGTCGCTGCACGACACCTATTACGTCATCGCCCACTTCCATTACGTGCTCAGCCTGGGTGCCGTCTTCGCCATGTTTGCCGGGTTCTATTATTGGGTCGGCAAGATGTCGGGCCGGCAATATCCCGAGGGGCTGGCCAAGCTGCATTTCTGGATCACCTTCGTCGGCGTCAACCTGACCTTCTTCCCGCAGCACTTCCTTGGCCTGCAGGGCATGCCACGGCGCGTGCCGGATTATCCCGAGGCCTTCGCCGGGTGGAACTTCGTGTCGTCGATCGGCGCCTATATCGCATTCGCCGGGGCGATCCTGTTCCTGTTCGTCGTGTGGAAGACCTTCCGCTCGACCGAGAAGGTCGCCGCCAATCCATGGGGAGTCGGTGCCACCACCTTGGAATGGACGGTCAGCTCACCGCCGCCGCTGCACAGCTTCGAGACGCTGCCGGTCATCGGCCCGTCGCCTGTCGGCCATCCGGCGGAATAGGCCGATGAGCGGCAAGGCCCGTACGGTTATCCTGGCGGTCGGCCTGCTGGTCGTCATGGTCGGTCTGGTGGTCGCCAGCGTGCCGCTCTATTCCCTGTTCTGCAAGGTGACCGGCTTCGGCGGCACCGCCCGCGAGGCCGACGCCTCGGCGCCGGCCGCCCATCCCATGGCGCAAACCATGGTGGTGCGCTTCGACGCCAGCGTGATGAAGGGCCTGCCTTGGCGCTTCAAACCGGTGCAAAGCAGCATGACGGTCCATCTTGGCGAAACCAGCCTTGCCTATTTCACCGCGGAAAACCGCTCGGATGAACCGATCACCGGGACCGCCACCTTCAATGTGACGCCGGTCAAGGCGGGGCAATACGTCAACAAGATCGCCTGCTTCTGTTTTTCCGAGCAGCATCTGGAACCCGGCCAGAAGGCCGAATTGCCGGTGTCGTTCTTCATCGACCCGGCAATTGCCAGCGACCCCGACGCCAACGAGGTCCGCACCATTACCCTGTCCTACACCTTCTTCAAGGCACGCAAGCAAACCAGCGCCTCGCCGGCGCCCACCGGTGCCCCCACCCCAAACCTGCCCAGTGAGGGACATTCATGAGCGAAGGACAACAGGCGCACGGTGAGACGGCGCCCCATCCCTATCATCTGGTCAATCCCAGCCCATGGCCGGCCCTCGGCGCCCTGGCCGCCTTCATCATCACCACCGGAGCCGTCCATTGGTTCCAAGGCGGCAGCTATCTGTTCATGGTGGCGGGTTTCCTCCTGGTGCTGTTCACCATGGCCGTCTGGTGGCGCGACGTGATCCGCGAAGCGCAGGTCGAGCGCGCCCATACCACTGCGGTGCGGCACGGACTGAGGGTTGGCATGGGCCTGTTCATCGCCTCCGAGGTGATGTTCTTCGTCGCCTTCTTCTGGGCCTTCTTCAATTCCGGACTGCTGATCAATCCCGGAGTCACCCAGTGGCCGCCAGCCAATATCGAGCCGCTGGAGACCTGGAACATCCCTTTCCTCAACACCCTGATCCTGCTGTCGTCGGGGCTGGCGGTGAATTGGGCGCATCACGCGTTGCGCCATGGCGACCGCAAGGGTTTGTGGCAGGGCCTGGCCCTGGCCGTGGTGCTGGGCTTCACCTTCCTCAGCCTGCAGGCCTATGAATACGGCCACGCCGCGTTCGCCTTCAAGGAGGGGGTGTTTCCCTCGGTGTTCTACATGGCCACCGGCTTCCACGGCTTCCATGTCTTCGTTGGAGCGACCTTCCTGCTGGTCAATCTGGTCCGTGCGCTGCGCGGCGATTTCACGCCGGAGCAGCATGTCGGCTTCGAAGCGGCCGCCTGGTATTGGCACTTCGTCGACGTGGTGTGGATCTTCCTGTTCGTCTGGGTCTATTGGTGGGGCTCTTGACGTCAGGCGCGGACCGCCGTCCAATGGGCGGATGACGCGGTCCGCGCATCCTCTGTTTGGCCTTCTGCTGCTGCTTTGCATTGCCGTCCTCGGCCCACCCGCCGCGGCGACGACGATGGAGGTGAACGGCCGCCAACGACAATTCGAGATGTATGTGCCGCCGACGGCGCCCCGGCCGCTGCCGGTGGTGTTGCTGCTGCACGGCGGCAAGGGGACGGCCGAGCAGATGCGCCGCTACGTGGATTTCGACAGGCTGGCGGCCCGCGAAGGGATCATCGCGCTCTATCCGCAAGGCCTCGACGGCCAATGGAACGACGGGCGGCCCGAGCTCGGCTCGATGAATCCCAAAGCGGCGGAAAGCGACGACACCCAATTCCTGCTGGCCATCGTCGACCATCTGGTCGAGGTCGGGCTGGCCGACCCCAAGCGGGTCTATGCCGCCGGCTTGGCCAATGGCGGGATGATGGCGCTGCGCCTGGCCTGCCAGGACGCCGACCGCTTCGCCGGTGTCGCCGTGGTGGCCGCCAACCAACCCACCAGCCTCGACTGCACACCCGACAGGCCGGTGCCGATCCTGTTCTTCCACGGCACCGACGATCGCTTCGTGCCCTTCGCCGGCGGCGACATCCTCAAGATGTACAATATCGATCGCGGCAAGGTCCTCTCGGCCACCGAAACGGTCGACATGTGGCGCCATATCGACGGCTGCGATGGCGCCCCGCGGTCCCGCCGACTGTCGAGCGAACATTCGCACAAACCCAAGGAGGGGCGGCTGCCCCGCAGCGTCACCGCCGACATCCAGACCTTCGAGCCGTGCAGCGGGGCCGCCGTCGAGCATGTGATCCTGGAGGGCGGCGGCCATGCCTGGCCAGGCGCCAAGCAGGGCCCCGGCGGCGACGCCATCCTCGGCCCGGCCGGTCACAACATCGACGCCAATGAGGAAATCTGGACCTTCTTCAAGGCCCAGCCGGAACGCTGACACGCATTCTGTCAGCCCGTTCCACGGCGACGTCAAGCATGACGAACCCCTTCTCACGCGTTCCGGATAGAGGAAACAGCCTTGTTGGCAGTTGTTGCGCAACAGTGGATTGGTTTGCCCTCCTGGCGGCAGAAGTATAACCCCAGAGCCATCTCGCCGATTGCTGGAGCGTCGAGGCCACCAAAGTGACAGGATCTACTTCTTCCAGGCGGCTGTCTGCGTTATTCTTGGCCGGCATTCGAGCACCCCAAAGCGAAAAGCGGGCAACAACCGCGGGTGCATGTGGATTTGGAGGGGAAGCGGAAATGTTTCAAAGGTCGACAAGCGGGCTCATTTTTACCCTGATGGGCATTCTGGTGGTCGGATTGCTCGTCACCACCGTGGTGAGCACGCAGCAAAGCTGGGTTGCCCATCGCCTGGCCGGACAGGCGGCGCGTTTCGCCGAAGCCGACCGCCTGCTCTACGACGCCGTCGCCATGCTCCGCCGCCTCCGCTCGGAGGCACCGAGCGCCATCGCCGCCATGGACGATCCGCGCCCCAAGCTCGAGCAGATCAAGCGCGATATCGCGCAGACCTGCGGTGAAACGGTGGCGACCATCGGCGCTGCCGAGATCTCCGGGGTGACCGCAATGGCCGAGGAATTGCGCCGTCACTGCCAAGCTACCGATAGCGGCACGGCGGTTCTGTTCGCCGAAGCGGCCAAACCGAAACAGGATCGGGATCCCGCCCCGGCGGATCGTTGGCAGAAGACCGTCGGCCTGGCGATCAACGCCGCCCAAGCGGCCTCGACCGCCATGTCGAATGAAACACGCATGATCGATTCGACCATGGCCGAACTGGTCGAGATTCGGCAGCTTGCATGGATGACGCGCGACCATTGGGGCTCGCAATGTCCGGCGGTCCGCAACAACGTGACGACCAGCCGGGTGATGGCGGACGCGGAGAAGATCGCCTTCAATTCGTCCCGCAATATCGCGTTTGCCGGTCTGGCGATGCTCGACGGCATCGTGTCGCGTCCGGCCGCCAGCCCGGCCCTCCGGCAAGCGCTGCAGGCGGCCAAGGATCAGGTCAAGACGACGCTGCCTAAGATCGACGCGGTGGTGAGTAAGTTGGACGGCAGCGGCCAACTGGTCATGGAGGTCCCCGCCTGGACCAAGATGTGCCAAGTGCCCAACCAGTCGATCCTGGCCTTGGGTGAAACGGCGATCAGCGACGCCAAGACGCATCTCGCCGGCGTCAGACAGGAGACCTTCGAACGGCTGGCCTTCTCGTCGGCCCTGCTGGCTGCCGTGTTGGTGCTGGCCGTGGCCGGCCTGTTGATGATCCGTCGGCGCTTCGCCGCCCCCCTCGCCCTGTTGATGGCCGCCACCAGCCGGCTGAGCAATCGTGATTTCGCCACACCCATCGAACAATTGCGCCATACCGATGAATTCGGCCGAATGGCGGCCGCCCTGGAGACCCTGCGCGACAGCGCCGCTACCGGCGAACGGCTGGCGGCGGAACAGGAGGCGCGCCGCCAAGCCGATCAGGCCCGGGCCGGCCGAATCGAGTCGCTCTGCCGCAATTTCGACGGCGTGGCCCAGCGGACGCTGACCGATCTCGGCCAATCCACCGATCAATTGAATGGCGTTACCGCTGAGATGCGGTCGCTGGCCGCGGATTCCAACAATCGGGCCGGACAGGTCGCCGCCGCCGCCGGTCGCGCCACCGGCAATGTGCAGACGGTGGCCGCCGCCGCCGAGGAGCTCAGCAGTTCGATCGGCGAGATTTCCCGGCGGGTCCAGTCCAGCGCCGTCGAGGCGCGCGATGCGGCGAGCCAGGCCGCGCGCACCAATGCCGTCATCGCAGAGCTGAGCACCGCCGCGCAGCGCATCGGCGAGGTGGTCAGCCTGATCAACGACATCGCCAGCCAGACCAATCTGCTGGCTCTCAACGCCACCATCGAGGCGGCCCGGGCCGGCGATGCCGGCAAAGGCTTCGCCGTGGTCGCCAACGAGGTGAAAAGCCTGGCCAACCAGACCGGTCGCGCCACCGAGGACATCTCGCGTCAGGTGGCCGATATCCAGGCCACCACCGGCAGCGTCGTGCTGGCCATCCGCGCCGTCACCGAAGCCATCGACGGCATCAGCCAAGGGACCTCGGCCATCGCCGCCGCCGTCGAGCAACAAGGCGCCGCCACCCAGGAGATTTCGCGCAACGTCAGCTTGGCGGCGCAAGGTACCGAGGAAGTCAGCGAGACCATCGGCACCGTCGCCCAGTCGAGCCACAAGGCCGAGAGCTCGGCCGACGCCGTGCTGACCTCGGTGCAGGGCATGTCCGAACAACTCGGCACTCTGCGCCGCGAGGTGGAAGCTTTCCTGGGCGAGGTCCGCACCGCGTGACCGATGAGACAGTTGTTTTTCAATGGGGCCGGCGTCCCTGCCGGCCTGCGCCGCGGAGCGGCGGAAATGCTGGCCTTCCGGCTTCGCCGGAACGCCGGCAGGGGGACGCCGGCGCCACTAGATTTCCACAGATCACACCGTGTTCACCTGCAATGGCTTGTGGGCCTGCGGCTGTCCGGCCAAGGCATTGAGGATCATGTCGGTGGATACCGGGGTGCGCTGAAAACCGATGCCCCCCAGGGCGTCGGATACGGCGGTGAGGATGGCGGCGGCGACCGAGCCCATGGGTGGCTCGCCGACTCCTTTGACACCGATCGGGTTTTCCGGATCGGGCTGTTCGACCGCGGCCCAGGCGATCTCGGCCGGAACGTCCAGCCAGCTGGGCGGCTTCGACTCGAGGATCCGCGCCGCCAGCGGAATGCCCAGGACGGGGTCGTAGACATGCCGCTCCAGGCGCGCCAGTCCGATCCCCATGACCGCGGCGCCCTTGATCTGCTGCGCCACGCCGCGCGGATGGATCACCGTGCCGCAATCGGCCACGGTCAGCAGTTCGACGATGTCGAACTTGCCGGTCTCCAAATCCAGTTCGATGGCGACGAAGCTGGCGGCAAAGCTGGCGACCACGCCTCGATGCGGCAGGTTATCCTTGGCGACGCCGACCACGCCGGTGCCGGCGATGCTGGCCAGGGCGTCGCGGGTCAGGGGATTGAGGTCGTCGGCGGCCTGGAATCCGGCGAAGCGACCGCCCAGGACGATCGCCTGGCGAGCCGCCTCGGCATAAGTGATGGAACGTCCCGGATCGGCCTTCAGCACCACTCGCTCGTCGTCCAACTGGTAATCGGCGGCCGCCCCACCCAGTAACCGCGCCGCGATCTCCAGCAGCTTGGCCTTGGCGTCCAGCGCCGCGACGTAATTGGTCCGCGATTGGGTGGACGCCGTCTGGCTACCCCCCTGCCGGCTGTTCCAGGGAAGGCCGCGCCGGCTGTCGCCACGTTCGATGACGACATTGGCCCAGTCGTAATCGAGCAACTCGGCGGCCACCCGGCTGGAGGCGGAATGGGAGTAGGTGCCGAGGTTGCCCACCCCGGTATGGACATGCAGCTTGCCGTCGGCGGTGATCCGCAGCAAGCCGTCATAGCCGTTGCCGCCGCCCGGATGATAGCCCTGGCCGACGCCGACCCCGAACAGCTTGCTGCCGTGGCGCTGGCCCGACCGCCGCAGCTTTGCCGGCCAGTCGAACAGCGCCGCGCCCTTGTCGAGGGCTTCCTTGAGGAAGGCGCTGCTCACCGGGCCCTGTTTGGCGCCCAGCCGGGCATCGGCACTGGGGGCATTGATCCGGCGGATGGCCACCCGGTCGATGCCCAATTGCCGTGCCGCCTGGTCGATCAGCGGCTCGATGGCGGCGGCGATCTGGGTCACCCCGGGCCCCCGCTGGTCGCCATGCGGCACGGTGTTGGTGAAGACCGGGATGCCGCGCCAGCGCATGGCCAACGGCTGGTAGAGCATCGACACCGCATTGCCGGCGCCGCGGAAGTCACCGCCGCTGTTGCCCTGATGCCCGCCATTCTCCTGGACGATATAGAGATCGGCGGCGGTCATCCGGCCGTCGGCGGCAAAGCCAAGCCGGGCATGGCCTTGAAAGCTCGGCCGGGCACTGCCGATGGCGTATTCCTCGCGCCGGCCGATCTGCAGCATCACCGGCCGCCCCAGCTTGCGGGCCAGCAGCGGGGCGATCGCCATGGTCGGATAGGCCGAACCTTTGCTGCCGAATCCACCCCCGCAATACTCGCCGATGAAGATCAGCTGCGACGGCTCGATGCCGATATAGTGGGCGATCTGCGGTACCGCCCCGACATGGCTTTGCAGGGACCCGTAAAGGAAGCATTTGCCGCCCTGCCAATAGGCCAGGGCGGAGCGGGATTCCAGGCAGTGATGGGCGGTGGCGGCGGTGACGAAGCTTTGCTCGACGATCACCTTGGCCGCCTTGAACCCGTCCTCGAGCGCGCCATAGCTCCATTGCTCGGCCGGCTCGCCCTGCGGCAACCGCTGATCGCCGGCCGCGACGAAGGCCTGACCGTCCCATTTGACGGTGCGTTCCGCGACCTGGGGTCCCCCGACATTGCCGGTCGACCGGGCGTCGGGCCCGCCGGGAAACAGGCTGTCCAACGGGTCGGTCACATGCGGCAGCGGCTCGAAATCGATGTTGATCCGTTCCAGGGCGTCGACCGCCGTGGCCTCGTCGATCGCGGCCAGCGCGAGAATCGGCTCGCCGACGTAGAACACCTCGTCCTTGGCCAGGATGGGCGCCAGCGGCGGCGCCACTGCCGGCACGTCGGCGGCGCTGAGCAGGCCGAGCACCCCTGGCCTTTGCAAGGCAGCGGCGGCATCGATGCGGCGAATGCGGGCATGCGGCAGCGGACTGCACAGCAGTGCCCCGAAGACCATCCCTTCGGCCCTGTAATCCGCCGCATAGCGCGCCCGGCCGGTGACCTTGGCGGCCACATCGGCCGGTATGAAATCCTGTCCGATGAGCTTGTACGGCATGGTCAGGCCTCCGCCAAAAGACCACGACAGAATAAAGGTTATTGACCCTCCCGTACAGCAGGCGGACCACCGGATGCCGAAAGGATTAACCACGGAGACACGGAGAGCACGGAGGAATCAATGCTCCGTGTCCTCCGTGTCTCCGTGGTGCAACGAATGATGAACGTCATTCCACGTCGTTGACGTCGATCACCAGGCGGCCGCGCACCTGTCCGGCCAGGATGCGCTCGGCCAGGCCGGGCAGATCCTTGAGGCCGGCGCGGCTGGTCAGGGTGTCCAATTTGCCCATCGGCAGATCCGCCACCAGCCGCGACCAGGCCTCGACCCGTTGGGGCTTGGGACACATCACCGAATCGATGCCGAGCAGATTGACCCCGCGCAGCAGGAAGGGCAGCACGGTGGTGCCGAGGTCGCTGCCGCCGGCCAACCCGCAGGCCGCCACCGCCCCGCGATATTTCAATGAGGCGAGAACGGTGGCCAGGGTGGTGCCGCCGACCGCGTCGATGGCGCCGCTCCACCGCTCGGCCAGCAGTGGGCGGGAGGGCGCCGCGGCCAGTTCCGACCGTTCGATGATGGTGGTGGCGCCCAGCGAGCGCAGATAGTCATGCTCGGAGCCGCGACCGGTCGAGGCCGCCACCTGGTAACCCAGCTTGGCCAGGACCGCCACCGCCACGCTGCCCACCCCGCCGGCCGCCCCGGTGACCAGGACCTCGCCGTCGGCGGGTCGCACCCCGTGCGCTTCCAGCGCCATCACCGCCAGCATCGCGGTGAAGCCGGCGGTGCCGATCGCCATGGCCCGATCGAGGGTCAGGCCGGTCGGCAGCTTGACCAGCCAGTCGGCCTTGACCCGCGCCTTCTGCGCATAGCCGCCCCAATGCATTTCGCCGACCCGCCAACCGGTCAGCAGAACCTGGTCGCCGGGCTGGTAATCCGGGCTGTCGGAGGCCTCGACGACACCGGCGAAGTCGATACCGGGGACATGCGGATAGCTGCGCACCAGCCGCCCGATTCCCTTCAGAATCATCCCATCCTTGTAGTTCAAGGTGGAGGCCTGGATGGCGACAGTGACGTCGCCCGGCGGCAGGCGTTCGGTCGACAGGCGTTGGATGCCGGCCTTCACCTTGCCGTCCTGTTCCTCCAAGACCAAGGCGGAGAATTGATCGCTGCTCATGGGGAGTCCTCCTTTGACGCAACGAGTATAGGAGATGGATAAAGCGGGGCAAGACGACTGCATGCAGACAGGCCATCATGGGGGGTGCTAGAGACTCATCGGGAGCCAGCGAGTCGTGAACGGTAGGGCACTCTTCAGCAACGATGCTGGCGGCCGGCCGGTTCCCGCCGACCTGCGGGCCATGGACCGCGGCCTGGAGATCCGCGACCGGCGGGACGGCCTGATGCTGGCCCTGTGGAGCTATGCCGATCTGCTGCCGCTCGCCCCGCCGCCGGGACGGGCGGACCCCACCAAGCTGCGGCTTGCCTGCAAGATCGAGCCCGGCTCCGAACTGGTCATCGCCGACGCCGCCATGATCGCCGGGCTGCGACGCCGGATTCCGTCATTGGCCGGCCGACGGCAGCGCCGTCCGCTGATGGTGGCTGGTGCGGTCTGTGCGGGTTGTCTGGGTCTCCTGCTGCTTTACCAGACGCTGCTGTGGCTGCCCCGCCCCCTGGCCCGGATAGTGCCGCCGTCCTGGGAAGTCCGCCTCGGTCAAGGCGTCGCCCTGCAGTTGGCCGGGGCACCGGGAGCGGTCTGTCGCGGGCCGGGCGGCGAGGCCGCCCTCGACGCCCTGCTGCGGCGATTGGCCGAGGCCAACCAACTGACCTTTCCGGTGACGATCCAGGTCTTGCGAAGTTCCGCCATCGATGCGGTCGCCCTGCCGGGAGGGCGGGTGCTGTTGTCGGACGGGTTGATCAAAGAGGCCGAAGGGCCGGACGAAGTTGCCACCGCGCTGGCTGGCGAGTTGTCCCATCTGAGCCTGCGGCAGGTGACCGAACAGGCGCTCCGCCAGGCCGGCGGGGCTTGGGCGGTGTTGATGGTCAGTGGCGAGGCAAACGGCTGGGTCGCCGGCAGCCTGGCCCGACTGTCGCACCCCGCCTACGGGCGAAAGGCCGACGCCGAAGCCGAGGCGATGGCGGTCCGCATGCTCGAACGGGCAGACATTTCCGTCCGGGGCATGGGCAATTTCTTCCGTCGTCTGGACCGACGCGCGCCCCGCAGCGACGAATCGGACCATCCGGTGACCGATGCGCGGGCACTCCGCCCAATTCTTCAGCCGTTCACCCGGCCCGCCCTGACCGAGAGCGCATGGCATGCCTTGCGCGCCATCTGCGACTGATCCGCGGCACGCCGTTTGCGTAGCATTCGGTGACGGCATTGGCCGCCCGCTCTGCGGAGGTTGCCATGGATGACACGGACCGACTGCTCGATGGTTACCGGCTGACCACGGCCGAGATTCTCTATCAGCTGCCCGACCAGCCGCATCTGCTGGAAAGCTTCGTTTGGCAGGACTACGACCTCGCCCCCGACTATCCGAAGCTCAGGCGCTTTCTCGAATATTGGATGAGCCATGTGGAGGGCAAGGTATATTCGGTGCGCGTCGCCAAAGCCTGGCGCCACCCGACTGGCCAGGGCGTCTACGCCGACTATTCGACCGCGGTGCACTAACCGGCCAGCGTCTCCAGGAAGCGCAACGGGTGGCCTGCCGGTTCGCCCAGCAGGCTATCCTCGCGCATCACCACATGGCCGCGGATGATGGTGGCGATCGGCCAGCCGGTCACCTTCATGCCGTCGAACGGGGTCCAGCCGCATTTGCTGGCGATCCACAGATTGGTGATGCGGCGCTGCGCCTTGAGATCGACCACGGTGAAATCGGCGTCGTAGCCGACCGCGATGCGGCCCTTGCGGGCCATCCCATAGATGCGGGCCGGCCCGGCGCTGGTCAGGTCGATGAAGCGTTCCAGGCTGAGCCGGCCGGCCGCCACATGGTCGAGCATGATCGGCACCAGGGTCTGCACCCCGGTCATCCCCGACGGGCTTTGCGGATAGGGCTTGGCCTTCTCGTCGCGGCCGTGCGGCGCGTGGTCCGAGCCGATGACGTCGACCACCCCCTGCTCCACCGCCCGCCATAAGGCCTGGCGCTGCGCCTCGTCGCGGATCGGCGGGTTCATCTGGGCGTAGGTGCCGAGCCGCTCGTAGCACTCCGGCCCAGCCAGGGTCAGATGCTGGGGCGTCACCTCGACGCTGGCGATATCCTTGTGTTCCGCCAGCAGCGCCATCTCCTCGCCGGTGGTGACATGCAGCACATGCACCCGCCGCCCGGCCGGCCGGGCGAGGCGCAGCAGCCGGGTGGTGGCCATCACCGCGGTGGCGACATCGCGCCATTCGGGATGCATAGCCGGCGAGGCGCCGCCCTCGACCAGCCCCTTGCGCTCCTGCAACCGGGCCTCGTCTTCGGCATGCACGGCCATCCGCCGGCTGCCCTGGGACAGGACGGCGGCGAGGGTCGGCTCGTCGGCGACCAGCAGGCTGCCGGTCGAGCTGCCCATGAACAGCTTGACCCCGCAGCAGCCCGGCAGGCGCTCCAGGCGGCGCAGCTCGCCGACATTCTCGGCCGCGGCGCCGATGAAGAAGGCATGGTCGACCCAGGCCCGGCCCTTGGCGCGGGCCAATTTGTCGGCCAGCGCCGCGGCGGTGGTGGTCGACGGCTTGGTGTTGGGCATCTCGCAGACCGCGGTCACCCCGCCCAGGGCCGCCGCAGCGGTGCCGGTGGCCAGGTCTTCCTTGTGCTCGAGACCCGGCTCGCGCAGATGCACCTGGGTGTCGATCACCCCCGGCAGCACGGCAAGCCCGGCAAGCTCGATGCTTTCGGCCGCAGCCCCGGTCAGGTGGCCGATGGCGGCGATGCGGCCATGCCGGACCCCGACATCGGCCTCGACCATGCCACTCGGCGTGGCCACCCGGCCGCCCCTCAAGATCAGATCGAAGCTCTCCGACATGTTCTCACCCTCCGATCGTCAACCTTTGTCGTCCAGCGTCGCGAACACGTCGCCGTCCGGCTTCTTGCCCAGGATATGCCGGCGATGCCACAACGCATAGAACAGCAAGGTCCAGGCGGCGAAGCCGGTTCGCTTGCCGGGGACGCGAAACAACGCCTCGACGGCGCCCGGCCGGCAGATCTCGGCGATGGCGGGCTGGGCGGCCAGCAGCGCCCCCAGCTCCGGCCGCCGCCCCACCCATTCCTCGACCGGCACGGTGAACCCGCGCTTCGCCGAAAAGGGCTTGGCCGCCGGCATCACCGCGGCCAGCCACGAGCGTAGCAGCCATTTGCCGAGTCGTCCGCGGCGCTTCAGGCGGTCCGGCAGGCGATAGGCGAATTGCGCGACGCGGGCATCAAGAAACGGCACCCGGCCTTCGAGCCCATGGGCCATCAGGCAGCGGTCGAGCTTGAGCAGCAGGTCGTTCGGCAGCCAGTCGGCGCAATCCTCGGCCTGCGCCGCCTGCAATGCGGTGCGCCGGCCGGGCTGCCGCTGCAGGGCGGCGATCCGCGCATAATCCTGGCGCCAGGCCGTGCCGTCGTCGCGCAGCAGGCCCAGCCGGTCGAGATGGCCTTGGCGGCGCATCGGCCTGGCCAGCGGCCAGGGGCGCATCGCGGCCCGGTAGCGGCCATAGCCGGCGAACAGCTCGTCGCCGCCCTCGCCGGACAGCACCACCTTGACCGAGCGGCGCGCTTCGGCCGCCAGTTTGTAGGTCGGGAGGATGGCGTAATCGGCGGCCGGATCGTCCATCGACGCGGCGATTTCCGGCAGCAGGGACCAGAAATCGCCTTCCGTCACCTCCACCTCGATATGCTCGGCCCCGACCGCGGTGGCCAGCGCCCGCGCGTGCAGGCTCTCATCGCGCGCCGCCGTTCCCGGAAACGAGGCGGTGAAGGCGAGGACCGGGTTGCTGTTGAGACGGGCCATCAGGGCGAGGACGGCCGAACTGTCGATGCCGCCCGACAGAAACATCCCATAGGGCACGTCGGAGCGCTGATGCAGCGACACCGATTCGGCCAGGATGCGGTCCAGTTCAAGCAGCGCCTCGGCCTGGTCGCAGCCGTCGATGCCGCCTTCCGGCAGGGCCGGGCAGTGTAGCCGCTCGACGATTCGGCCGCCCTCCACCGCCAGCGTCTCGCCGGGCAGGACCCGGCGGATCCCCTCGAAGATGGTCTCGCCGCCGGTGGTGAACTGCAGCTGCAGCAGCTCGTTGCGGGCCTGGCCGCGCAGCCGCGGCGCCACCAGCCCGCTGGCAATGATCGCCTGCGGTTCCGAGGCGAACAGCAGGCCTTGGGGCAGTTCGGCATAGTAGAGCGGCTTGATGCCGAACGGATCGCGCGCCAGCACCAGGCGGCGCCGGGCCCGGTCATGCAGGGCGATGGCGAACATGCCGCGCAGGGACCGTCCGAAGGCCAGACCGTGACGCTGGTAAAGGGCCAGCGGCGGCTCGCAATCCGATTGGGTGGCGAAGGCCAGGTCGGCCATGTCGGTCCGCAGTTCGACATGGTTGTAGATCTCGCCATTGGCCACCAGGGCCAGATCGTCGCCGCGGCGGAGCGGTTGGTCGCCGGTCACCAGGTCGATGATCGCCAGGCGCCGATGCACCATCCCCAGATCATCCCGGCGATAAGTGCCATCCCCATCGGGACCGCGATGCGCCAGCGCCGCGGACAGCGAAGCCAGGATTGCCGCGTCTGCCGGCGCCCCGTTCGCCGTCATGAAGCCGGCGATGCCGCACATCAGCCGATGATCCGCTCGAAGAAGGCCAGGTAATTGGCCACCACCGCCGCCTCGGTGTAGCTCTGCTGATAGACCTGGCGGCCGGCTTCGGCCATCGCCGCGGCATGGCCGCGGTCGGCCAGAACGGCGCGGATCGCGGCGGCCAGCGGCACCGGTTGGTCGACCGGCGTCAGGCGGCCGGTCACCCCATCCTCGATCAGCACCTGCGGACCCTGGGCCGCCGTCGAGACCACCGGGCGGCGTTGCATCCAGGCTTCGATGATGACATTGCCGAGCGGCTCGTGGCGGGCCGGATGGACGAACAGATCGGCGGTGGCCAGCAGATTGGCCGTGTCCTCGCGCCAGCCGAGGAAGCGGACCCGCGGCTTCACCCCGAGCTTGGTGGCCAAGGCCTCCAGGCTGGCCTGTTCGGGACCGGCCCCGGCCAGCAGCAGATAGGCCTCGGGCAATTGGGCCATGGCCCGCAGCAGGACGTCGAACCCCTTGTTGCCGTGCAGTCGCCCCAGGGCGAGCAGCAGCGGCGCCCCCTCGGGAACATAGAATTCGCTGCGGGCGATCGGGCTGCCCGCCTTGTCGGCGACGAAATTGGGCAGATAGACCGCCTTTTCGGCCGGCCAGCCCTCGGCCGTCACATAGTCGACGATGGCTTGGGTGTCGCCGACCAGGTAGTCGCAGCCCTGGTAGTACTTAAGGTCGTAATAGCCGCCAAGACGGGCCACCCGAACAAAGCTGGTGCCCCGCGTCGGGCTGGTCGGCGCCATCAGGCTGGCCCGGCTCATCCAGGTGAATACGATGTCGGGGGCGAAGTCGCGGATCTGCTTGCGGAAGGCCAGGCGGGTAATCAGGTCGAGTCGGTTGCCGAACGGCAATTGATGCAGATCGCCCACCCCCTCCTCGGCCAGCAGGCGGCTGCGCCGCTCGTTCTTGCGCAGCAAGACCCGCTGCACCACCCCGGCCCGCTGCAGGGCCGGCACCAGACGCTCGAAGAACCGTTCGGCGCCGCCGAATTGGGCACCCGCGATGGCTTGCAGCACGCGCATCAGGCGGCGGCCCCGGCCAGGCTGTCGAACTCGGCGGCAACCACCTCCCAGCTGCGGTCGCGTTGCAGCAGACGGGCGTCGCGGTTCATCCCCCAGAACACGTCATCGTCGGTGAGAAAGCGGATCGCCAAATTGGCGAAGGCCGCGTCGTCGGGAACGATCTGGCCGGTCTGACCGTCCTTCAGCCTCTCCCAGACCGCCCCCAGCGGCCGCGCCACCGCCGGCAGCCCGCAGGCCTGGCTCTCGATCAGGGTCCAACAGACCATGTCGTCGGCATGCCCCGGGTAGAGGTGGACCCGGGCCGAACGGTAAAGCTCGGCCATGCCGCCATCGCCGCGGGGCGCCATGATTTCGACCCCATCGGCCGCCGCCGCCAGCGCCTTGGCCAGCAGGGGCCGCAATGCCTCGGGGATCTCGCCGCCGCTCTTGCCCTTGTCGAGGACGGCCGAAACCACCACCAGTCGAGCCTGGGTCACGGCCGGCCGGATCTGCCCGCACCAGCGGTCGAGCAACCAGTCGAGGCCATGCGCCGGATGGGTGGTGACCACCGCGGTCGGCCGTTCGGCCAGGACCGTCGGCGCATCCGCCAGATAGTCGGGGCGCAGACCGGGCGCCACCACATTCGGCGCCAGCGCGCCGGCATCGCTCCAGCTGCGCAGCTGAGTGTGGCCGCAGAACGCCATAATCGGCTGAAAGCTGTCGATGGCCTTGCGGGCCGGCTCCAGCTGGTGGCCGGACGCGGTGGTCCACAACAGGCGCTTGCCGGCAAGTCGCACCGAGGCCAGCAGGGAGGGCTTGCGGAAGGCGATCAGCAGATCGGTCTGGGTCGGAAAGGGTTTGTCCATGGTCTCCCAATGGGCGTCTTCGATCACCATCGGATAGCGCGTCCGGTTGTAGACATGCACCTGGTGGCCACGCCGGGCCAGGGCGCCGGGCAGGCTGGCGAAGGCTTTCTCGGCCCCGCCGAGGGGCCGGCTGCCGGGCGAAAAGCCATCATAGGGAATGGAATCGTCGACCATGGTGATATGCATGCTGACCTCTTATAAGGTCCACCCTCGGGACCCGCAAGTGCGGTGGGGGTTGCCACAGGGCGGCCCATGGCCCAACTTCTTGCTGGGCTTTTCAAGCGGCAGGCAGCATGACCCAACGTCACTACATCCATCTGGCCCATCGCGCCCTGATTGCGGTCAGCGGCGACGATCGCAAGACCTTCCTGCAGGGTTTGATCTCCAACGACGTCGCCAAGGTCGGCCCCGACAGCGCCATTTATGGGGCCTTTCTGACCCCTCAGGGCAAGTTCCTGCATGAATTTTTCATGGCCGAGCAGGACGGCGTGCTGCTCCTCGAAACCGAGCTGACGCGCCGCGCCGACTTCATCAAGCGGCTCGGTCCCTACAAATTGCGCAGCAAGGTGAGCATCGCCCCGTTGGACAATCTGCAGGTCCTGGCCGCCATCGGCGACGACGCGCCCGCCGCCCTCGATTTGCCGGCCCGGCCGGGCGCCACCAAGCCGCTGGCCGGCGGACTGGTCCTGGTCGATCCACGGCTGGCCGCCGCCGGCTTGCGCGCCTGGCTGCCCGAAGGCGCCGAGATCTCCCTGGAAACCGCCGGCTTCGAAGCCGGCGAGCCGCCCGCATGGGATGCCTTGCGGATCCGCCTGGGGCTGCCCGACGGCAGCCGCGACATGGCGCCCGACAGGGCCCTCCTGCTGGAAAACGGCTTCGACGAGCTGAACGGGGTGGATTGGAAGAAGGGCTGCTATCTCGGCCAGGAACTGACCGCGCGAACCAAATACCGTGGGCTGATTCGCAAGCGGCTGCTCCCGGTGGAGATCCGGGGCCCGGCGCCGATTCCGGGAACGCCGGTGCTGCTGGGCGACTCCGAAGCCGGCGAAATGCGCTCGCATGCCGGCAATGTCGGACTGGCCCTGCTGCGCCTGGACTCCCTCGACCTGCTGGCCAAGGACGGCGGCGAACTGCGCGCCGGCGCCGCCCAACTGATCCCTCACAAGCCGGACTGGGCGGTGTTCTGAGCTACCGCAGCTGTTTGCGCCATTTGAGCAGCAGCGCCGCCCCGGCCAGGGTCAGGGTGCACAACCCGATCGGCACGAACACCAAGCCGGGGATGCCGGTGGCGTCCCAGGCCAGGCCGGCGGAGATGGCGACCACCACCCCGCCCGAGTAGCTGATGGTGAACATGCCGGCCGAGGTGCGGCCGACATCCTGGGGCGCACTCAGCAGGACCGGCAGGGTCAGGCCGAGGATCATCGCACCGCTGGTGCCGAAGCCGATGAAGGCCGCCCACAGCGGGGTCAACGGCCCCACCGAGAAGGCCAGCCCGAGCACCCCGACGGCGTCGATGGCGGCCATCAGGTAATAGGGCCAGGCCCGCCGCTCGACCCGGCTGGCCAGCCACAGCAGCAGCAGCGAGGCCGGGATCTGCGCAAAGTTGAGGCCGGTCAGGGCGGCGGGGATCAGGTCGCCGCGGCCGAAACTGTTGAGATAATCGGGCAGGAAGAAATTGGTGGCGAAGTAGAGCCCGTTGATGCTGCCGAACAACAGGCCCAGCACCCAGATCAGTCCGGTATGCCAATCGGGCCACCAGCGCCGGCTGGGCGGCGCCACCGCGATCGTCGCATGGCCGTGGCCGGGAGCGAACAAGGCGACCAGCATCGCGGTGGCCACCACCGGCAGCGACCAGACCGCCAGTTCGGCCCGCCAACTGCCGCCGACCAGCGGCAGCACGAAGGGAACGGTGACCCACACCGGCAGGAACTCGCCGAACAACAGCCCGTTGGAATAGAGCGCCGTGGCGAAGCCGATGCGGGTCGGCAGCCATTGCCGCACCAGCACCGACATGGTCGGTTGCATGACGGCGACGCCGAGGCCCATCAACATGGTGGTGGCATAGAGACCGATGGCATCGGTGGAAAGGCCGCGCAGGGCGGACCCCAGGGCGGTGACCAACAAGCCGAACATGATCGCCGATTTGGCGCCCAATCGCGAGATGACCAGGGCACCCGGCAGTGCCGCCAGGGCGAACAGGGCGATCGGCAGGCTGGCCAGGATGCCCACCTCGGTGGCCGACAGCCCCAGTTCGGCATGGATGGTCGGCAGCACCGGCGGCACCGCCAGGATGGTCATGCGCAGCTGGATGCCACACAGCCACAACAGGACGAATAACATCGGCGACGGCTTGCCGGCCGTCTGGGCAGGGGTTACACCGCGCGAACCGTCCATCCCCACCTCTCGCCCCTAAAGCCTCCGTGGCACGAACATAGGGTCAACCGCCGCTGTTTGCCAATGGCCGGTGCCCCCTCCAGCCGCCAGCCGTCCCCTATTGCAGCCCCGCCCCGTCCCGCAGCACCGCATCGGCCGCCGCCGTGTAGCGACCATCCGCCTCATGCAGGGTCAGCCCCGGCAACAGGGCCATGGGCGTTGCCGACCCCTTGCGGGCCCGCACCAGCACGCGCTTGGCCGGCCGCCCCGGCTTCGGCCACAGCGGGTAGACCATGACCTCCCCGACCTTGCTGCCCAGCGCCGTCAGCAAATGGTTCAGACGGTCGGCGCGGTGCACCACCACCAGCGTGCCCTTGGGCCGCAACATGTTGACGGCGAAGCGCATCCAGGCAGCCAGGTCGACCTCGCCTTCGTGGTTGGCCGCCGCCTTGCCGGGATGCGGCGATGGGGTGCCGGTTTCGCTATAGGGTGGGTTGCTCATCACATGGTGGTAACTGCCGGGTGCCAGGCGCGGCGGCGGCGCGGCCAGGGTCCCGATGATCGCTTCGACCCGCCCCTGCATACCGTTGAGCTCGACGTTGTCGCGGGCCAGGGCGACCAGCGCCGGTTGCATCTCGATACCGAATACCCGGCAGCCGGTGACCCGGGCGGCCAGGCAGAGCGAAGCGGCGCCCACCCCGCTGCCCAGATCGAGCACCGACTCGCCATCCTTGGCCGGCACCATGGCAGCCAAAAAGACCGGGTCGATGGCGGCCCGGTAGCCATCCCGCGGCTGGCGCAGGCGGACGCGTCCGCCCAACAGGCTGTCTTCGCTGAAATCGCTCATTTTTCCCGGCCGCGCCGCAAGGCTGTTCTCTGGCAGCATCCCGGTTGTAAACTTGACCATTGGGGTAGCGCAACCTTATGCTCGGCCAGCCGTCTTGATCGGGGCGAAGACGGCGACATTGGGGGACAGGGTCCGTGGCGATTGTCGTGAATCTGGAAGAGGAACGGGGCAAGAAGGGGCCGTCGCTGGACGCCCTGACCGCACTTGTCAGCGACGACCTGGCCAAGGTCAACACCACCATCGTCGACCGCATGCACAGCCCGGTCGAGCTGATCCCGCAATTGGCCGGCCATATCATCGCCGCCGGCGGCAAGCGCCTGCGACCGATGCTGACCCTGGCTTCGGCCAAGCTGTGCAACCATCGCGGGCCGCGCCACATCAAGCTGGCCGCCTGCGTCGAGTTCATTCACACGGCCACCCTGCTGCATGACGACGTGGTGGACGAGAGCAGCCTGCGCCGCGGCTTGGCCAGCGCCAATGCGGTGTGGGGCAACAAGGCTTCGGTGCTGGTCGGCGACTTCCTGTTCAGCCGCGCCTTCGAACTGATGGTCGAGGACGGCTCGATCCAGGTGCTGGCGATCCTGTCGCGCGCCTCGTCGGTGATCGCCGAGGGCGAAGTGCTGCAGCTGATCACCGCCAACGACACCAGCACCAGCGAAGATTCCTATCTCGAGGTGATCCGCGCCAAGACCGCCGCCCTGTTCGCCGCCGCCTGCCGCATCGGCGCCGTGGTGGCCAACCGCCCCAAGGCCGAGGAAGCGGCCCTGGAGAGCTATGGCCTCAATCTCGGCATCGCCTTCCAGCTGATCGACGACATGCTCGACTACTCGGCCAAGCAGGAAAAGCTCGGCAAGGCCATCGGCGACGATTTCCGCGAGGGCAAGATCACCCTGCCGGTGATCCTCGCCTTCCGCCGCGGCGACGACGAGGAACGGACCTTCTGGCGGCGCAATCTGGAGGAGCTGGACCAGGCCGAGGACGGGGCCGACCTGCGCCACGCCATCGGGCTGATGGAAAAGCATCAGAGCCTGCTGGACACCATCAACCGGGCCCGCCACTACGGCGCCATCGCCCGCGACGCCCTGGGCATTTTCCCCGACGGCCCTGCCAAGTCGGCGCTGACCGACATCATCGATTTCTGCATCGACCGGGCCTTCTGAAGCGCCGCATTTCCCGTTTGCCAGGCATCGGCGATGGCGTTATAAGGGGCGCCTTGCCGGCCAAGGCCGATCAAGGAATACCGTCGGAGTGTAGCTCAGCCTGGTAGAGCACTGTCTTCGGGAGGCAGGGGCCGGAGGTTCGAATCCTCTCACTCCGACCAGATTTTTCAATGGGTTGGTAGATCCCAAAAATGCCAACCCCCATGCTAACAGCCACGCTACGTCAGCATGTACTCGGCGGCTCAGGCCCTCCCCACACTCCCACCCCCTCTACTAAATTGGGATTCCGTTCGCCGATTCCAGACCTGGTGGTGGTCAAGGCGGCGATCGTCGACGAGGAGCTGGCAAAACTCGGCATGAAATTCGCCAAGGGTCGGACGAGCCGCCGGACGGTGTCCGAGGATGCGTTCACCTCCGGCCATGCCGCCGGAAAGAAGGTTGTTCTCAATCCAGGGATCGGTGCGCGTGATCATTTCAAAGAGATTTGAAGCCGTCATATTCGACATGGACGGCCTGTTGATCGACTCGGAACGGATTCTGCGGGGAGCCTTGATCGACACCCTGGCGGCCATGGGGCAGCAATTGCCGGATGCACTGCACCGGAAGATGGCGGGTCTCCCCGATGCCAACGCGTTGTTGCGAGAGCACTTCGGGCCGGATTTTGCCATCCCAGAGTTCAACCAGCGATTACGAGCATTGGCTTTGGAACGCTTCGGCGGCGGAGTTCCGCTGCATGCCGGGGTGCCGGAGCTGTTGGATTTCCTTGAGCAGCATGGGATCCCCAAGGCCGTCGCCACCTCCGCCCGTCGTCCGACAGCGGAGATGCATTTGATCAAATGTGGCATCCACCATCGTTTCCAGGCCATCGCGACCCGCGACGACGTAGCGCGCGGCAAACCGCATCCCGACGTCTACCTCAAAGCGGCGGCCGATCTCGGCCTGGCTCCGGCGAAATGCGTCGCCCTGGAGGATTCGCACAATGGCATCCGGGCGGCCCATGCCGCTGGCATCCCGACGATCATGGTGCCGGATCTGTTGGAACCGACCGAGGAAATTTCGGCGCTCTGCATCGCGGTGCTCGACGACCTGCACCAGGTGCGCAGACTGTTCGGCGGCCCATCATGATGGCAAGCAGAGTTAGCCGATGTCGTGGCGGCTAAAGAGGCACCGTGTTCCGGGTAGCGATCCCGGTGTAGTCGCGACGCCCGGATGTATCCCTCATAACAGACTGAAACCGATATCTTCTTGCTTTTGCGCCGGGATGAACCAAGAGTTCGGCAATCAACCCTGCCGTGAGAACGACCAGATCGCTCGGCACTTGATGCGCGGCGCGAGGGCGCGCCGCGCGACGTTCATGATTGGAGACATCGAATGGCGAACGGCACTGTCAAATGGTTCAACGGGACCAAGGGTTACGGCTTCATCGCACCGGACAACGGCGGTGCCGACGTGTTCGTTCACATCTCGGCCGTCGAGCGCGCCGGACTAAGCGGTCTGAATGACGGCCAGAAGGTTTCTTACGACGAAGAGCGGGATCCCAAGAAGGGCAAGTCCTCCGCGGTCAATCTCAAAGCGCTTTGATTTGCCGAAGAGCCGACGGCGGAATTCGCCGCCGTCGTGCTTTGACGCCGCCCAACGACCGGACAACAGCGCCAGGCATCATTCCGCTGCCGCCGGTTCCGCCGACGCCGTGTCGGTTGCGGTCAAAATCCCCCGCGCGATCAGGTCGTCGGCGACGAAGCTCAATCCCAGGCCATCCAATGTCTTCTTGGTGGGAATTCCGTTGTCGTTCCAGCCCTTGAATTTGTAATACGCATCCAAGAGCTGCTTTTCGAGTTCCGGGAACCTCTTCTTCCAATGATCGTCAGGGGGCACCTCGTCGGCTCGGGTCATCCCCCTCCGGTTATTGAAGGCTCGGAGCAGGGTGCGGTTCCGTCTGGCGATTTCCGTCAGCTTTTCCTCGTCCATCTCGAATCCGGCCGCGGCCGAGATGATGCCCGGGAAGTTGTGCATATGATAAGGCGGCTTCAGCGGAAATGACGACAGACCGGCACACACTCCGAGGGAATCGTCGATGTAGTGCATCTGCTCCTGCCAATCGACGATGTCGCACGACATTTCGATGGTCGGGTAATAGGGATTGGCGTTTTCGCCCCGCGGCTCCCAATCCAGCAGGTACTGCTTGAACTTCTCGTCCGGCACCTGGATCCAATCTTTGACGAATGCCTGCCTATCCTCCACGTTGGCGAACGGCGACTGTGGAAACTGGCCTTCGATCTGGGTGATACTGGATTTCTCACCGGTACAATACATCAGATAGTAGACCGGGTTGAGCATGCCGAGCTTGAGCGGCACCTGCTCGAGTTTCTTGATGGTGTTGTGGGCATATTCCTCGGAACCCTTGCCGATCTTCTGGGACGCCCAGTAAGTGCCGTCGGCGAGGATGTCGCCGATGCCTTCGCGACGGACGATCCGGTCCAGCAACCAATAGAACTTGCCCTCGTTGTCATCGGGCATCCCCTCGAAGTCGGATTGGCTGAGAATGCCGGCTTCCAGAAGTTCAAGGGCATAAGCCATGACCTGGGGCGCGGAGAAACCATCGACGCCATACTCGGTGGCTCGCTGCGCGATCCGGAACCCGAAATCGAGGTCGGAAAAGGCGGCCATGGTGTAGGTCAGCTTGGTGAAGCATTTCATCATGTAGCTGGCCTGACCCGGCATGGAAATGACGGCGGCGCACTGCATCGGGCAGTTGTGGCAACTGATCAGCCGCTTGCGCGCGCGCTCCTGGGTTCCCCGCCACTGTTCCTCGACCTCCTTGGTCCAGTAGTCCTTCCGGCGGGTTCGCGCATTCCCCCACATGAAGCCGGTGGTGTGCCACTCTTCGTCGTAATGCTTCATTTCTTGCGGCGAGCCGACCCCTTGGGCGATGAAGTGGACGCCTTTGACCGGATTTTCCTCGCGGAACTGGATGTAATTGAGGATTCCTTGGCAGTGCCGCATCATTTCCGACGGCTTTGCCACGTTGACGTCGCGGCTGCCCCGCACGACCACCGCCTTCAAGCCCTTGTCGCCCATGATGGCGCCGATGCCAAGCCGGCTGGCGCTGGATTTCCCCTGCTCCACCGATGCGAAAAACACCCTGTTCTCGCCGGCCAGGCCGATCGAGGCCACATGCGCCTTCGGTTCGTTCAGTTCCTGCTTGATAAGTTCGGAGGTTTCCACCGACCCCTTGCCGCGCAAATGCTCGGCATCGCGGATCTCCACCTTATCGTTGTGGATCCATAGATAGACCAGCGTCGGCGATTTGCCGCGGATGATGACCTTGTCGTAGCCGGCATATTTCAACTCCGGCGCAAAGAACCCGCCCATCATGGAAAAGGCCATGAGGTTGGTCTGTGGTGACAATGTGGTGAGAATGGTGCGGTTGGCACCGGGGGCCAGCGTCCCGCCCAGCAGACCGGCACTGAAAATCAGCAGATTTTCAGGATCGAAGGGTTGAACATCGGGCGTCACCCTGTCCCACATGATCCTGGCATTGCTACCCAGCCCACCGAGATGCAGCTCGGCCCAGCTCGGATCGGTTTCTACGCGTTCGATGTTTCCCCTGGTAAGATCGACTTCCAGGTTAAATCCGGTCTCTGCGAACCTCATCTGCTCTCCGTTTCGGACCCCGCACGGTCGACGTTAGCGGCAACAAAAAGCTTTATGCTTAAAATATCTTGAGCCAACTCCAGCGCATTGACAATATATTTTATGCTTAAACCTTTATGCGCAGGAGCTCCTCGGAGGGCGCGCCGATAGCCGTCCGAGTGAGCCAGGCTGGCAATTTTGCTTGCGTGGTCATCAAGACGGCCCTAATGGGGTGTCAGGAGTCTCGTGGACGAACCAATGAACGAAACTGAGAGCACAGAAGATTCATTGCTATCGCTCCGCGTTTGGCTGGCCCTGTTCTCGAGCGTCAAATCGATCGAGGCGGTAATCCGGCGCAATTTGCGGGAAACCTTCGCCTCGACGTTGCCGAGATTCGATCTTTTATCGCAGCTCTACCGGACATCGGACAGCCTTACCATGGGCGAACTGTCGGCTCGCCTCATGGTAAGCAACGGCAACGTCACTGGCTTGATCAAACGGCTGGTCGCAGAAGGCCTGGTCGAATCCATCGCCGACTCGGAAGACAAGCGAATTCAGAGGGTCAGCCTCACCCGCAAGGGTCGCCGTTGCTTCGGCGTCATGGCGCCGACCAACCAGACCTGGGTGAAAGAGACAATGGCCGGGCTGACGGCCAGCGATTTGCGGGAACTGCAGCGGCTGCTGACCAAGCTAAAGGCCTCCGTCAGCGCGGCCGAACACGGCTCGGAAGAACCGCTCGCGCCGACCGACTGACTTACTTGTGCGAACTTCCCCGTCTGGCAGGGCTTGGCCAGGTTCGCTTTGCCCCCGTGGCCGATTGCTCGCCCGGCTGCGGAAGCGGCGGCTGTTCCGTGGCGTTGCGGCACAGGAACATGCCGACTGGCTTCAAGGTCATCACCACCAGGTCGTTCTGATTGAGCATTTCTACGAAGGAATCGACGATCCCGCGGTCGGGCTTCGAGGCCGAGCGCCGCGCCGCGACGATATGGACGCGCAGCCGCAAGGCATCGCCCACCCGCACCGGCCGCATCCAACGCATTTCGTCAACCCCCGGCGATGGCAGGGTGGCAATTGTCGACAGGTAGTGGTCGACCAGGCAGCGCATCATCAGGGATCCGGTATGCCAGCCGCTGGCGATCACGCCGCCGAAGGGAAAGTCCCGCGCCGCCACCGGATCGGCGTGATAGGGCTGAGGATCGAACTCGCAGGCAAAGGCGACGATGCCGGCCTCGGTGATCGTCGCCACGGGAAATTCGTAAACCGCCCCCGGATGATAATCTTCGAAATAGCGGCTGTCCCGGGCCGGCTCAAACTGGTGGCGAATCACTGACCCCTCCTCCGGCCTTCGACAGGCAATGTGGCGTAGCGACCGAAAACGGCCGCACCGCTTGATCATCGCTCGCCTCCTTGACGGCCGAGCGAGGGCCCGGGCGGTGGCCCGGCCGTCGCTCGGTGCACAAATGCTATCGTATTACGGATTGGGGATCACTGCGGTGGCCTCGATTTCCAGCTTGGCGCCGGCCTCGATCAGCCCCTTGATGACGATCACCGCCATCACCGGCCAGTGCCGGCCGATGATTTCGCGGTAGGCGGCACCGATCTCGCGCGCCCCGTTCAGATACTCGTCCTTGTCGGTGATATACCAGGTCATGCGAACGATATGTTCGGGCTTGGCCCCCGCCGCAGTCAGCACCGCGACGATGTTCTTGAACACCTGGCGCGCCTGGCCGACCGTATCCTTGGCCTCGAACTCCTCCTTCTCGGTCCAGCCGACCATGCCGGCCACGTACACGGTGCGGCCCGGCTCGACCACGATACCGTTGCTATACCCTTTGGGCCGAGGCCATCCCGGCGGATTGACGAATTCCATGCAGAAATCTCCTCGCTCGCATCTTGAAGGAATTTAGTTTAAGCATAAAATATATCACGAAGGAAGTCCCAACTCGGAGGCCCCGGCGGGGCCCTGGTCCGGCCACCGTGAGCGTAAGGACAGGATGCATGAAAATCGTTTGTGTCGGAGGCGGTCCCGCCGCGCTGTATTTCTCCTTGCTGGTCAAGAAGGCACATCCCGAGTGGTCGCTGCGCGTCCTCGAGCGCGGGCCGCCAAACGTCACCTGGGGCTTCGGCGTGGTGTTCTCCGACGAAACCATGAGCGGCTTTCGTGATGCCGATCCCGAGACCTACGCGGCCATCACCGACGCCTTCGTTCATTGGGACGATATCGACATCCATTACGGCGAGACCGTCACCACCTCGACCGGGCACGGCTTCGCCGGCATGCAGCGCCTCACCCTGTTGCAGATCCTGAAGCAGCGCGCCGCCCAGCTGGGGGTCGAGATCATCCACAATGCCGATGTCACCAGCCTCGACGCCTTCGCCGAGGCCGATCTGATCGTCGCCGGCGACGGCATCAACTCGTTCATCCGCACCCAGCACGCCGAAGCCTTCGGCACCGATATCGTGATGCGCCCCAACAAGTTCGTCTGGTTGGGCACCAGCCGCAAGTTCGACGCCTTCACCTTCTATTTCGAAGAGAACCAGCATGGGCTGTGGCGCGCCCACTGCTACAGCTACGCCCCCGGCATGTCGACCTTCATCGTCGAATGCACCGAGGAGACATGGCGCCGGGCCGGCCTGGACCAGGCCAGCGAGGCCGACACCATCGCCCATTGCCAACGCATCTTCGCCAAGCATCTGGGCGGCGAGCCATTGGTCGCCAACAACTCGATCTGGCGCAGCTTCCCCCGCGTGCGCAACCAGCGCTACTACCACAACAACATCGTCCTGATCGGCGACGCCTTGCATTCGGCCCATTTCTCCATCGGCTCCGGGACCAAACTGGCCATGGAGGATGGCATCGCCCTGGCCAAGGCCCTCGCCGAGCAGCCGCAACTGAGCGACGCCCTGGCCGCCTATCAGGCCGATCGCCAACCGGCGGTCGACGCCCTGCAGCGGGCCGCCCAGGTCAGCATGGAGTGGTTCGAGGAAACCGAGCGCTATTACCGCCGCCTCGAGCCGCTGCAATTCGCCTACAGCCTGCTCACTCGCTCCATGCGCATCAACCACGACAACCTCGCCTTGCGCGACCCCGGCTTCGTCGCCCGGGCCGAACGATGGTTCGCCGAAACGGCCTTCCGCCAGGCCGGCCGCCCGCTGCCGGACGGCCCGCGGACCCCGCCGCCGATCTTCACGCCCCTCAAGTTGCGCGACATGGTCCTGGAGAACCGGGTCGTCCTGTCGCCGATGTGCATGTATTCGGCCAAGGATGGCCTGGTCGACGATTTCCATCTGGTGCATCTGGGCAGCCGGGCCATGGGCGGCGCCGGCCTGGTCTATACCGAAGCCACCGCCATCAGCCCCGAGGGCCGCATCTCGCCCGGTTGCGCCGGCATCTACAGCGACGCCCATGTCGCGGCGTGGCGGCGCATCACCGATTTCATCCATGCCCAGAGCGCGGCCAAGACCTGCCTGCAGCTGAGCCATTCCGGGCGCAAGGGCTCGACCCGTCTGGCCTGGGAGGGGGCCGATCGCCCCCTGCCCCACGACAACTGGGAGGTCGTGGCGCCGTCGGCCCTGCCCTATGCCGAATACTGCCATCGGCCCCGCGAGATGACCCGGGCCGACATGGACGCCGTGCTGGCCGATTATGTCGCCGCCGCCAAACGGGCCCAGGCCGCCGGCTTCGACATGATCGAGGTGCATATGGCGCATGGTTATCTGCTGTCGACCTTCCTGTCGCCGCTGACCAACCACCGCAGCGATGCCTATGGCGGTTCGATCGACAATCGCATGCGCTATCCGCTCGAGGTGTTCCGCGCGGTCCGCGCCGCCTGGCCGGAGGAAAAGCCGATCGCCGTCCGCATCTCCGCCACCGATTGGAAGGAAGGCGGCTTCTCCCCGGCCGACGGCACCGCCCTGGTCGACGCCCTGGCCCGCCTCGGCTGCGATATCGTCGACGTGTCGGCCGGCCAGGTGGTCTGCGACCAGCGGCCGCAATACGGGCGTCTGTTCCAGACGCCCTTCTCCACCCGCCTGCGCCTCGATACCGGCATGGCGACCATGACCGTCGGCAACATCCAGTCGTTCGGCGACGCCAGCGCCATCGTTCTGGGGGGCCGCGCCGACCTTTGCGTCATCGCCCGCATGCATCTCGCCGATCCCTATTGGACGCGGCATGCCGCCTACCATTACGATTGGCCGTTGGCCTGGCCGTCCCAATACAAGGCGGTCGAGGTCTATACGCCACGTTGGACCTGAGCGAGGCACCAAGGCGGACA
>CAIOJO010000536.1 GCA_903858635.1 uncultured Telmatospirillum sp.
CCCTGGCCGCCGCGGTCGGCATGGCCATCGTCGGCGGTACCCTGTGGTTGTTGGCACCGCCGGCACCGGCGAAGCTTGCCGCGGGATCCGCCGCGCCCGCCGGCGCGACGCCATCGCCCGCGGCCCTGCAGCTCAGCGTGACCACCGATCGTGGCGTCGTGCCCAGCTATCGGGTCGGCGAGGCCCTGCAGATGACGGCGCAGGTGTCGGCCGACGCCTTCGTCTACTGCTTCTATCAGCCGGCCCTCGGTCCGGTGGTCCGCCTGTTTCCCAATAAATCCGCCCCCAATGCCCAACTGCGCGCCGGGACAACGCTGCGGGTTCCGGGGGAAGCGCCCTTCCGCATCCTGTTCGATGCGCCCGACACCAGGGAAACCGCCGGCTGCGTCGCCGCCGCGACCGATCCTGCGGCGACCGAGCCGACCATTGCGGCGGGGCCGGCGCTCAGCCCGCTGCCCTTCGTCAGTATCGACGCCTTGGCCGCGGTGGTGCGGCAGCATTCCGGAGGTCGGGCGTCGATCTCCATTGTCGAAATAACGGTGAATAAGTGACTTCAGGGAACTCTGTCTGATGGCTAGCGAAGACATTCTCGATTTCGACCGGCTGCTCGCGCCGATCGGCGGCGCCAATGCCGCCGGCGAGGATCTGCGGGCCGACACCTCGCCCGGCGCCCCCTTTCTGAAGCTGAAGGATGCGCGCAACACCGCCCGCGCCGCCGAACGTCAATCGGAAAACGAGGGGCTGGTCGATCTGCCCGGCGAATGGCGGGTCGTCCTGGCCCTGGCGCCGGACCTTCTGGCCAACCGCTCCAAGGACTTGGAGATCGCCTGCTGGATGGTCGAGGCCCTGGTGCGCCATCACGGCTTTGCCGGTCTGCGGGATGGACTCAAATTGCTCGACCGTCTGATCGTCGCCTTCTGGGAGGGCCTATACCCCGAAGAAGACGAGGAGGGCCTGGAAACCAAGATCGCGCCCCTGGTCGGCTTGCTCGGCGACGCCGCCGGCAGTCCGTTGATCCAGGCACTGCGCAAGGTTTCGCTCACCCAGGGGCAAGACCCGGGCCCGTTCGCCAGTTGGCACTACGACGTCGCCATCGAGGTGGCAAAGATCACCGACCAGGCCAAGCAGCAGCGGCGTCTTGCCGGCGGGGCCATCCTGCCGGCGACCTTCGCCGCCTGCTTTGACAAGAACGAGCCGGGCTTCGTCCGCAACCTCGCCGACGACCTCGACGCGTCGATCGACGCGCTGAAGGCGCTGGCCGACGCCCTCGATTCCCGCTGCGGCGACCACGCGCCGAATACCTCACCGACCCGGGACATCCTGGAGCGGATCGTCGGATTGGTCCGCCATCTGGGGGCGTCCGTGCTGGTGGCCGAGGCGCCGGTCGAAGCCGCCACCGCAGAGCCGGATCAGGAGGGATCAATGCCGACGACCGACGGGGTGCGACGCAGCGGATTCACGTCGCGGGAAGACGCGTTCAAGGCACTGCTCGAGGTTGCCGACTATTTCCGGCGCACCGAACCGCATTCATTTCTTCCGCTGATGCTGGAAAATGTCGTGCGCCGCGGACAAATGCCGCTTTCTGATCTTCTCGTCGATCTGGTTCCCGACGATAATGCGAGGAAAGCGCTTTACCTGCGCGCCGGAATGACAGGCCAGGAAGGGCCATGACGCCGTCACCGCATTGAATGGGGAGATGAGTATGGCGAGTGTACACGACAGACTGAACAAGGTGCGTAAGCCGCGGGTGCATATCACCTATCAGGTCGAGACCGAAGGCGCGCAGGTGGAACGGGAGTTGCCGTTCGTGGTCGGCGTCATGGGCGATTTCTCGGGTGATCCGACGGCGCCGCTGAAGTCCTTGAAGGACCGCAAGTTCGTCCAGATCGACCATGACAATTTCGACGAGGTGATGGCCCGGATGAATCCCGGCCTCAACCTGCGGGTCGAGAATACCTTGGCCGGGGACGGCAGCCAGATGGTGGTCGACCTGAAATTCAAGTCGATGGCCGACTTCGATCCGGCGCGCATCGTCGATCAGGTCGAACCGCTGCGCAAGCTGGTCGAGACCCGCAACAAGCTGCGCGACCTGATGAGCAAGGTCGATCGTTCCGAATCGCTGGAAAGCCTGCTCGAGCGGGTGCTGCAGAACTCTGAGGATTTGAAGTCGCTCTCGGGCGACCTTGGCCTCGGCGGCGCAACCAAGGACAAGTGAGGAGGCCAAGATGTCCGCAAAGACCGAGACCGAGGCCCAATCGGCCGTCACTGCCAGCCGCGAGACCAGTCTGCTCGACCAGGCGATCTCCGCCACCAAGCAGACCGATCGGACCGAGGCGCAAGAGTTGCTGCGCACCCTGACCGAAGAGGCCCTCAAGGGCACGGTGTCCTACAGCAAGAATCTGACCGTCACCTTCACCAAGGCCATCGCCGAACTGGACAAGCAGATCTCCGGCCAGCTCACCGCCATCATGCAGGATCCGAAGTTCCTGCAGTTCGAGGGGTCCTGGCGCGGTCTGCACCACTTGGTGATGAACAGCGACACCTCGTCGCAGCTGAAGATCCGCGTCCTCAACATCTCCAAGCGGGACCTCTACAAGGACCTGTCCAAGGCGGTCGAGTTCGATCAGAGCCAGATCTTCAAGAAACTCTACGAGAACGAGTTCGGCACCCCCGGTGGCGAACCCTATGGCGCCTTGATCGGCGATTACGAGTTCAGCCAGCATCCCGAGGACATCGAGCTGCTGGAGAAGATGTCGAATGTCTCGGCGGCCGCCTTCGCGCCGTTCATCAGCGCCGCCGGACCCAAGATGTTCGGCTTCGAGGACTACACCGAACTGGCCAAGCCGCGCGACCTGGAGCGGGTCTTCGAGGCCACCGAGTACAGCCGCTGGCGGGGCTTCCGCGATTCCGAGGATGCCCGTTTCGTCACCTTGGTGATGCCACGGGTGCTGGCCCGCTTGCCCTATGGGGTGGACACCAATTCGGTCGAGGAATTCACCTTCGAAGAGGCGCCGACCGCCGCCTCGGGGGCGTCGAAATCCCTCGATCACGACAAATACTGCTGGATGAACGCCGCCTATGTGATGGGCGTGCGTCTGACCAACGCCTTTGCCGAAAGCGGCTGGTGCACCGGCATCCGCGGCGCCGAAGGCGGTGGCAAGGTGCAGAACCTGCCGACCCATGTGTTCTCCAGCGACGACGGCGACCAGGACACCAAATGCCCGACCGAGGTGGGCATCACCGACCGCCGCGAGGCCGAACTTTCCAAATGCGGCTTCCTGCCGCTCTGCCATTACAAGAACACCGATTACGCGGTGTTCTTCGGGGCGCAGACCGCCCAGCGGGCAAAGAAGTTCGACCGGCCCGAAGCCTCGGCCAATGCCGCAATCTCGGCCCGGTTGCCCTACATCATGGCGTCGTCGCGCATCGCCCATTACCTGAAGATCATGGGCCGCGACAAGATCGGTTCGTTCATGGAAGCCGACGACTGCGGCAATTGGCTCAATCGCTGGATCCTCAATTACGTCAATGCCAGTCCCAATGCGGGGCCGGAGATGAGGGCCCAGTTCCCATTGCGCGAAGCCAAGGTCGAAGTCAAGGAAGTGGCCGGTCGTCCCGGCTCCTACACCGCGGTGGCCTATTTGCGGCCGTGGCTGCAGATGGAGGAGCTGACCGCGTCCTTGCGCTTGGTGGCGCGCATCCCGAAGCTTGGCTGAGCATGCGGCCGGGGAGGTCGGCCAGGCGGCCTCCCCGGCCAATTCCGCCGCCACCGATGACGCGCCGCTGCGGCAACGCCTGATCGACTTGTTGTGGGCCGATCCGGCATCCGCCGAGGCTTTGCCGTTGCAAGCCTTCCTGGACGAGACGGATCCGGGCCGTGGCCTGGTGCAATGGTTCGGGCGACGCGCCGACGGCACCGGCCGCGCCCAGCTGCTGGCGGCCCTCGACCGCGATATCGCCCGCCTCGACGAACTCCTGTCACTGCAGCTCGATGCGATCCTGCACGCCCAGCGCCTGCAACGGCTGGAGGCGTCGTGGCGCGGTCTGGCCTATCTGCTGGGGCGGGCCGACGGGATGGCCAATATCAAGGTCAAGGTGCTCGACCTGCGTTGGGTCGAGCTCTGCCGCGACCTCGGCCGGGCGCCGGATTTCGATCGCAGCCAGGTCTTCCAGAAGGTCTATGAGACCGAATTCGGCATGCCGGGAGGCGAGCCGTTCGGCGTGTTGCTGGGCGATTACGCGGTCCGCCACCGGCCTGGTGCCGGCCATTCCACCGATGATGTGGCGGCACTTACGGCCATGTCGCATGTCGCCGCGGCAGCCTTCTGCCCGTTTCTGGTGACGGCCGATCCGGCGCTGTTCGGCATGGACTCGTTCGACGATCTGTCGGCGGCGACCAATATGGTGGCGCCCTTTCGCCAAGCCGAATACGAGCGCTGGAAGAGTTTTCAGGCAACCGAGGACGCCCGCTTCGTCAGCGTCCTGATGCCGCAGGTGCTGATGCGTCCGCCCTATGGCGACGACCCCGCCCGGGCCGACGGCTTTCGTTACCGCGAGACCGCCAATACTGCCGAGCACCATCTGTGGGGCAGTCCGGTGTTCGCCTTCGGCACCGTGGTGCTGCGCGCCTATGTCGGCTACCGTTGGAATGCCGATATTCGCGGCGTCCAGGGCGACGCCGAATCGGGCGGCCTGGTCGCCGATTTGCCAATCCTGTCCTTCGCCACCGACCGACCGGGCATCGCCACCAAATATGCGACCGCCGCCTATTTGACCGAACGGCAGGAGAACGAACTCTGCGAGCATGGCTTCTTGCCGCTGATGAATTGCCAGTACACGCCCCATTCCGCCTTCTTCGGCAACGCGTCGGTGCAGCGGGCGCAGGCCTATGACGGCCAGGCGGCGACCATCAACGCGCGGATGTCGGCGATGCTGCAGTACATGCTCTGCGTCTCGCGCTTCGCCCATTACATCAAGGTCATGGCCCGCGACTGGACGGGGTCCTTCGCCTCGGCCGAGGACTGCCAGCGCAAGCTGTCGCAATGGCTGCAGGGATTCTGCGCCAGCACCGACGAGGTCTCGTTCGAAACCAAGGCGCGCTATCCGTTGCGCGAGGCAAAGGTCTCGGTGCGCGAGGTCAGCGGGTCGCCGGGACTTTACTTTGCGACGATCCAACTGAAACCGCATTTCCAACTCGACCAGATCGTGTCCAGTTTCAAACTGACCACCACGCTTCCGGGAAAGACGGCAGCCTAGTGTACTGACACATTCAAATGTGTCAGTACACTAGGCCTATAAATCGCCCTCGCCGGGCGGGGCCTCCGGCCCCTTGGCCGCCGCCTCAATGGCGGCTGGTAAGAA
>CAIOJO010000537.1 GCA_903858635.1 uncultured Telmatospirillum sp.
ACCCTGCGAGCCGCCCTGCTGGCCCATCAGGCCAAGCATTCCATCAACCCCGATCTTGAACAGCACGCCAAGGCCGCGTAGCCTGTTCAGACCGTGACGCCTGCCGAGCGAATTTCAACACGGCTCGGGACAATCCCACTGGTTGATGTCGGCATGGACATAGTCGAGCATCAGCCGGACATTGTTGTTGGCGTACCAGTTGACGCCGAAGGTGTAGGCCTTCTGGTCGCCGCCACCGATGCCGCCGGTCGACGCAAAGGTCTTGCCGCCGGCCGGCAAATGGTCGTTCAGATTGAGGGCGCTGAAACGCGCGGCGATTTCGAATGCACCCATGCCCCCCGTCGACATGGAGTAGGGCTGATCGGGAATGACGCCGGTATAGGCGCCGGACGACGGGTTGTATTTCCGCCGGCCGCCGATGGAATAACTGGCCTCGAGGTAACCGCCGTCAAACGTCAGGTCGGGCGAAGTCGCATTGGCGCCGCCGAAGGAGTTGGTGCCATTCGTCCACTGGCTGAGCGTCATGTGGTAAAATTCGGCCTGCGTGTAGAAGTTCTGGAAGCCAGCCGCCAGTTCGGCGCCGACCACCGACGCGTTCTTTTCCTGAATGGTTCCGGTATTGAGCGTCGTGGTGCTGTCAATGCGGAACTCCGGCCGGTCGCTGAGCGAGATGGTTCCGGCGGTGGCATTGCCCTTGGACGGTTTGGAATAGTCGAGGTTGACGCCGAGGTGGAGCGAGGCGTTGTCGGTTTGCACGACCTGGTAGGTGGCGCGGCCGATATAGGCGATGGCCGAGTTCTGCTGCCCGGTATGCGCGGTGCCGGCTGTCGGGCCGGTCACGTAAGCACCCAGCCAGTAGCGCGGCCGGTAGGAACGGAGACCGAAGGCCGAACGGGCATCGCTGCCGCCGAAGCTGACCGCCGCCGCCTGCGCCGACGAGCGCTCCATGAACATGATGTCGTTGGAACTGACGGATTCATCGAGCGTGAAAGGAACGTCCAAGTAACCGAAGTCGACGGCGACGGGAACGGTGTTGGCCTGTTTGTTCCAGCCATTGTAGGTGACGAAGGCGTTCTCGATGCCGGTGGCCGGCGTGGCGTCGGTCGAGCCGCCGAAATCGTAGATCAGCGCGTAGTTGAAGTCGTCGAGGAACTTGCCGACCACGCCGACGCGACCGCGCCGCAGATTGACACCGTCCTGCGGCCCCTTGCCGACCCCGAAGGGCCCGACGCCTTCCGCCGCCTTGTAGCCGGGATAGGCGCCGACGTCGAATTGAATGCGCCCGGTAATTTCGATGCTGTTCGCCCCGTCGGCGCTGGTGAGCCCGAACTGATGGGACGGCGTCTCATAGGCGATGGCGGGCTTGTTGCTGCCCAGCACCTGAGGCGCCGGAGCGGCAGCCGGGGCCGACTGAGCCGCAACCGCCGGAGCCTGCCGCTGCGCTTTCAGCTCGTCGATTTGCGCCTGCAGCGCCTTCATCTGGCTCTGGAGGCTCTGGATCTGCGCGTCATCGGCTGCCCATGCCGGGGAAGCCAGCAGACAGGACCGCGAGGCAGAGAGGAGCAAGAGCTTTCGCTTGCTTAGACCATACATGGGTGACCCCCTTGTGTAACCACATTGAAAAACATGCCTTCTCCTTGCCGGATTCACCTGCAACGAGACCTGGCGCGACAACGGGGTTTCCTGCCCTGTGATTCTTCGCCTGCCTTGACGGAAATTAGTCGAGCGGCAAGGCATGGATGCTTGTTATCAACAGCTCCAATTCTTGGCCAACTTATGCTAGAGGAACCCCTCGCAGGGATGACGTTGTGGTTACAAGACGGAGAGGCCGATCGCTGAGCGTCGCTCGCTCATGTCGACTCTCGCGACCAGCCGATCGACAGAGCCGCCGCATGGCTCCCCGAAAGGGCTAGCTCCATTGTCGCAGTGGAGGCCCCGCTCGAGCGCAAGAGCGGGAGTTCGGCCCGCGGCAAGGCAGGTCCCGTTGCCTGGCCGGCGACAGCGACCAGATCAAGGCGGCAATGCTTCGCCAAGGAGACGGCATGTCGCGGCGGCGTCTGGTGGTCTCGCTGGTCCTGGCCTGTGGCGTCGGGCTGGGGGTCTGGCTGGCCGCCGATCTGGCCGCGGCGCGGCGCCACGCCGCCCCGGCCGCTCCACCGCCGGTTCCGGTCACCGCCGACGCGGCCAAGAGTCAGGACGTGCCGGCGCTCATCGAGGCCCTGGGCACCGTTCAGTCGATCGACAGCGTCGGCGTGCAGTCGCGCGTGAACGGCCCGATCACTCAGCTGTTCTTCTCGCAAGGCGACGAAGTGCAGCAAGGCCAACCCTTGTTTCAGATCGACCCCCGACCGTATCAGGCGGCCCTCGACCAGGCCGCCGGCCAGTTGCAGCGCGACCAGGCGACGCTGGCCCAGGCGCGGACCGACCTGGCCCGCTACCAGCGCTTGGCGGCACAGAGGTCCATCGCCCAGCAGCAGGCGGAAGACCAGGCCTTCCTGGTCCAACAGGACGAAGGCACGGTCAAGCTCGATCTGGCGACCCGCGACAGCGCCGCCCTCAATCTGTCGTTCTGCCGGATCGTCGCCCCGGTGGCCGGGCGCACCGGCTCGCTGCTGGTCGATCTCGGCAATATCGTCAGCACCACCGCCGCCACCAACCTGGTGGCCATCGCCCAGGTGAAACCGATCTATGTGGCGTTCACCGTGCCGCAGGAGCGGCTGGGCGAGATCCGCCGCCATCAGGCCGAGGCCCCCCTTGCGGTCGAAGCCTATGGGTCGAACGGCGCGCTGTTGTCGCGGGGACGCCTCAGCCTGATCAACAACCAGGTCGACACCACCACCGGCACGGTGCTTCTCGAGGCCACCTTCGCCAATGACGACGAGCAGCTCTGGCCGGGAACCTTCGTCAGCGTGCGGCTGATCCTCTATCTCCGGCATCAGGCGGTGACCGTGCCGGCAAGCACGGTGATGGCCGGACCCAACGGCACCTATGTCTATGTCATCCAACCCGATGACACGGTATCCCGGGTCGAGGTCCAGGTGGCCTCCCGCCAGGATGGGCTCGCGGTGATCGAACATGGCCTGAGCGCCGGGCAAAGGGTGGTCACCGACGGACAATACCGCTTGGCCGACAAGGCCAAGGTGCAAATCCGGCCGACCAGCTGACGCCCCGATGAACATTTCGGAAACCTTCATCCGGCGCCCCATCGCCACCTCGCTGTTGATGGCGGCGATCCTGGTGTTCGGCGCCGCCGCCTACGCCCTATTGCCGGTGGCGGCGCTGCCCACCGTCGACTTCCCCACCATCGTGGTGACCGCTCAATTGCCGGGGGCCAGCCCGGACACCATGGCCGCCACCGTGGCGACGCCGCTCGAGAACCAGTTCACCGCCATTCCGGGGCTGGCCCAGATGACCTCGACCAGCGGCCTGGGGACGACCACCATCACCCTGCAATTCGACCTGAGCCGCACCGTCGACGGCGCCGCCCAGGACGTGCAGACGGCGATCAACGCCGCCGGCGGCCTGCTGCCCAAGAACCTGCCGAACCCGCCCACCTACCGGAAGACCAACCCGGCCGAACGGCCGGTCTTGATCTACGCGGTTCATTCCGACGCCCTGCCCATCACCGAGCTCGATCAGTATGCCAACACCACCTTGGCGCAGTCCCTGTCGCGGGTGAACGGGGTGTCGCAGGTGCTGATCGCCGGACAGCAGCAGCCCGCCGTGCATGTCCAGGTCGATCCGGAGGCCCTGGCCTCGCGCGGCCTGGGCCTGGAACAGGTGCGGACGGCCCTGGCCAATGCGACGGTGGATGCGCCCAAGGACAATCTGGAAGGGGCGCAGCAGCAGTTCACCCTCGACACCAACGACCAGCTGTTCCACGCCGCCGACTTCCGCAAGGTCATCCTGGCCTACAGCAAGGGCGCCCCGGTCCTGGTCAAGGACGTCGGCGAGGCGATCGATTCCTCGGTGCTGGCGCGGACCGCCGCCTGGTTCAACGACAAACAGTGCGAACTGTTGCTGATCGAACGCGAGCCGGGAGCCAACACCATCCAGGTGGTCGACCAGATCAAGGCGATGATGCCGCAGCTGCAAACCTCGATCCCGCGCGTCGTGCATGTCGATCTGCTGTCCGACCGTTCGACCACCATCCGCGCCTCGGTGGCCGATGTGGAGCTCACCCTCAGTGTGACGGTGGCGCTGGTGGTGCTGGTGATCTTCCTGTTCCTGCGCAAGCTGTGGGCGACGGCGATTCCCAGCATCACCGTGCCCCTGGCCCTGGTGGCCACCTTCGGCGTGATGTACGTCGCCGGCTACAGCCTCGACAATCTGTCGCTGATGGGCCTGACCATCGCCGTCGGCTTCGTGGTCGACGACGCCATCGTCATGATCGAGAACATCGTCCGCTACGTCGAGGCCGGTGAGCCCCCGTTCCAGGCGGCGCTCAAAGGGGCCGGCCAAATCGGCTTCACCATCATCTCGATCACCATTTCACTGGTTGCCGTGTTCATCCCGCTGCTGTTCATGTCGGGATTGGTCGGCCGCCTGTTCCGCGAATTCGCCATGACGGTGACCATCGCCGTCCTGGCCTCGGCCTTCATCTCGCTGACGCTGACGCCGATGATGTGCTCGCTGTTCCTGGGGCAATCCGGCGGCGGCCCGCCCGGACCGATCAACCATGCCCTGGAGCGAGGCTTCGAGCGGATGGTCGCGGCCTACGATCGCGGTCTTGGTTGGGTGCTGCGCCACCAGCTGGCGACCCTGGGCGCGACGCTGGCGCTGATTCTGCTGACCGGTTTTCTCTACATGCACATCCCCAAGGGCTTTTTTCCCGAGCAGGATACCGGTTTCATCTTCGGCCAGGCCGAGGCCCGCCAGGATATCTCCTTCGCCGCCATGGCCAGGATCGAGAACAACCTGGCCAAGGTCGTGCTCGAAGACCCGGCGGTGGAGGGGCTGGTCGGCTTCGCCGGCGCCACCGGCGGCAATGCCTCGGAGAACACCGCCCGCATGTTCATTCAGCTGAAGCCGTTCTCCCAGCGTCAGCCGGTGCAGCAGGTGATGGAACGTCTGCGGCCGAAGGTGGCGCAGGTGATAGGTGCCAAATACTACATGCAGGCCGGCCAGGACATCACCATCGGTGCCCGCCTGTCGCAGGCGCAATACCAGTACACCTTGACCGACACCAATGCGGACGAGCTCAACCACTGGGCGCCGATCCTGCTTGGCAAGATGCAGCAGATGAGCATCCTCACCGACGTCGCCTCGGACCAGCAGATCGCCGCCCAGCATGTGCCGGTCGAGGTCGACCGCGACGCCGCCTCACGGCTCGGGCTGTCGCTGCAATTGATCGATGCCACCCTCTACGACGCCTTCGGGCAGGAACAGATCGCCACCATCTATTCGGCCAGCCGGCAGTCGAAGCTCATCCTCGAGGTGCAGCCGCGCTTCCAGAGCGATCCCTCGGCCCTGTCCCACATCTATGTCGCCAGCAGCAACGGCGCCCAGGTGCCGTTGTCGGCGGTGGCGCATTTCACCGACAAGGTGGAACCGCTGACGGTCAACCACCAGGGCGTCTTTCCCTCGGTCACCCTATCCTTCAACCTGGCGGCGGGGGCCTCGCTCAGCCAGGCGGTCGACGCCATCAGCGGCCTCGAGGGCGAACTGCGCGCGCCCGCCACCCTGCAGGGGTCGTTCCAGGGAACCGCCCAGGCCTTCCAGGCCTCCCTGGTGTCGACGCCGCTGCTGGTGGCCGCCGCCATCCTGGTGATCTACGTCGTCCTCGGCATGCTTTACGAGAGCTACATTCACCCCATCACCATCCTGTCGGCCCTGCCCTCGGCCGGGGTCGGCGCGCTGCTGATGCTGATGGCCTTCGGCTACGACCTCAGCCTGATCGCCTTCATCGGCATCATCCTGCTGATCGGCATCGTCAAGAAGAACGCCATCATGATGGTCGACTTCGCGCTGGAGGCGGAACGCCTCGAGGGCCGCAGTCCGGTCGACGCCATCCACCAGGCCTGCCTGCAACGCTTCCGGCCGATCATGATGACCACCATGTGCGCCCTGATCGCCGGCTTGCCTCTGGCCATCGGACAGGGAGCGGGTTCCGAGCTGCGCCGGCCACTCGGCATCGCCATCGTCGGCGGATTGCTGCTGTCCCAGTTCCTGACGCTGTATACGACGCCGGTGATCTATCTGTATCTGGACCGGTTGACCCGCGGTCGGACAAGGCAGGCGGGGCGCCAACCGTCAACACAGGTCAACACCCAATAGCGTCGGCACGAAGGGGCTCTTGGCCGCGACTCTAGGGAAAATCCTTGGCGGCATCGAGAAGCACGGTCCGGAACACGCCGACCAGGTACTGGTCCAACAGACCGCCCAGTCTGGCCATGATGTGAAGGGCGCGCTCGGGCTCCATGGCTTCCTTGTAGGCCCGCCTGTCGGTCAGGGCGCCAAAAATGTCGACGATCGTCGCCATGCGGGCGAGTTCGTTCAATTCCTTGCCCTTGAGCCCGTGCGGATAGCCGCTGCCGTCGAGTTTCTCGTGATGCTGTTCGGCGATGGCCAACGCCCCTCGCGGCACACCAGGGCTGCCGCGGAGAAACATGCTGGTGTTGGTGACGTGGCTCCGCATGGTCTGCATTTCGGCGTCCGACAGCCGATCCGGCTTGTTAAGAATGCGGTGAGGCACCGATATCTTGCCGACATCGTGCAGCAAACCACCCGCGGCCAGAACCAGGAGATCGTTGCCGCGGACTCCGATGGCATGCCCGAAGACCGCAAGGAAAATGGACATCCGCAGCGTGTGTACGTAGGTGTAGTTATCGTGCTCCCGAATGCCGTGCAGCATGTCCTTGTAGCGATCGGCGGACACCGCCTCGACCAGGGGCTCGCAGGCATCGCGAACCGACTCATAGGGCAGCGGCGCTCCCTGGCCGATCAATTCGGCAATGCCATTGAAGACTTGGGTCGTTCGCCTCAGTGCCGCACGCTGGATCGGCTCGATGCGGACCCAGGAGCGCTCGATCTTTCCATTGATCTCGGTGGACAAGGCCTGCAGCAGCGCACTGCGTCGAAACGGCTTGACCAGGGTCGTCTGGACGCCCAGGCCGATGGCGTCGGCAAGAAAGGAATTTCGCTCGCTCGTCGCCGTGCAGATGATGGGCAGCTTGTCGAGATCGGGGACGCAGCAGATCTCGCGCAGCAGGGGGAGCCCGCCTCTGGGCAGAACATTTTCATCCAACACGACGGCGGTGGGTGGGTCGAAAGCAATTGCGTCAAGCGCCGCCCCCTGGTCCGAATAATAGGCCACGTTATAAAGGGCACTCAAGGCGTTAACCGTGTCCGTCCAATGCTTTGAATTGGCATCGATAATATAAACTCTACGGGCACTCATTGGTTGGAATACAATGCTGACTCTCCTCAGCCACGGCCCCTTATCGACCCGGCCCCCTATACTAACACGTTATTTTCTCACTGCAGCGGGACTACCTTGTTAGAGATTCGTTGCAACGGCAAAACACAAGGGGCGGACGGTAACCGGCCAGTGCTCAATCTGGAAAACCCCACTTTATGTTAAGGACTTGCTTGGTTCATTAGCTTTTGTCAAGCCTTGCCCCTTTGTGTGGAGCGGGGTCGAACGCGCCCGCGCAAAGCGCTCGACCCCGTCCAACAGGCTGCGGAAAAAGTCCAATCGATCGCCGTGATTCCCGCGAAGGGAGCCGGTGAAAAAAGTTAGTGGCACCGGCCTCGGTGCCGGTGTTCCGGCGGAGCCGGAAGACCAGCATTTCCGCCGCTTTGCGGCGGACACCGGCAGGGACGCCGGTGCCACGGAAAGACAATTATTTCACATGCTCGGGCGGGGAGCGGAGGGAACGCGGGGCGGACGAACGCGTCCCCCGCATGCGGCAGGGCGTTGTTCTGCGCGCCTTTGGCCGGCCGCAAACGACAGCGCCGGCACAAAGGCCGGCGCTCGTGAAACCAAGCTCTGTCAGACCTTTACCTCGGCGCCATCACCATGACCATCTGGCGGCCTTCCATCTTGGGATGCTGCTCGACCTTGGCCAGATCGTCCAGTTCCTGGCGTACGCGGTCCAAGACCTTCATGCCGAGATCCTGATGCGCCATCTCGCGTCCCCGGAAGCGCAGGGTAACCTTGACCTTGTCACCCTCTTCGATGAACTTGCGCATGGCGCGCATCTTCACGCCATAGTCATTGTCATCGATATTCGGTCGGAGCTTGATCTCCTTGACCTCGATGACTTTCTGCTTCTTTCGCGCCTCGGCCTTCTTCTTCTGGGCTTCGTACTTGAATTTTCCGTAGTCCAGAATCTTGCAGACAGGCGGCTCGGCGTTGGGGGACACCTCGACCAAGTCGAGTCCCACTTCGGCTGCCATGTCGAGACCTTCGCGGAGAGAGACAACCCCGACCATTTCCCCATCGGCGTCAATCAGCCGGATGGAACGGGAATCGATTTCGGAATTAACGCGCGGACCGTCATGGTCCTTCTGCGCGGGAGTAGGCGGCTTGACTATGTAAACTCTCCTCGGTTCGGTTGATACAGAACAGGCGCGACCCGCCCCCAGCGGCCCTCGCGCCCGACGTCAGGCCCCTGGTACGGCGGCCTCTGCGGTCAGTTTAGCCACCGCGTCTTCCAGCGCAAGTATTTCTTGGGTGGTGCCACCCAGGCGGCGCACCGCCACGGTGGATGTTTCACCCTCGCGTTTGCCCACCACCAGCAGGGCCGGAACCTTGGCCAGCGAATGTTCGCGCACCTTGTAGTTGATCTTTTCGTTTCTGAGGTCGATTTCAGCCCTCAATCCTGCCGCTTTGAGCCGCGCCAGCACCGTGTTGGCGTAGGCGTCCGCGTCATTGGTGATGGTCGCCACCACCACCTGCACAGGGGCCAGCCACAAGGGGAAACGGCCGGCATGGTGCTCGATCAGGATACCGAGGAAGCGTTCGAACGACCCGAGAATGGCCCGATGCAGCATGACCGGCCGGGTCTTCTGGCCGTCCTCGGCCACATAGGCGGCATCGAGGCGTTCCGGCATGACGAAGTCGACCTGCAGGGTGCCGCATTGCCAATCCCGTCCGATGGCGTCACGCAGCACGAACTCCAGCTTGGGACCGTAAAAGGCCCCTTCGCCGGGATTGAGCGTGGTGTCCAGCCCGGCCACCTTGGCAGCCTCGAGCAAGGCACCCTCGGCCCGGTCCCAGGTGGCATCGCTGCCGGCCCGGGTCGGCGGACGGTCGGAGAACTTGATCCGCACGTCCTCGAAGCCGAAATCGCGATAGACCGTCTTCAACAATTCGCAGAAGGCCACCGTCTCCGCGGTGATCTGGTCCTCGGTGCAGAAGATATGGGCATCGTCCTGGGTGAAGGCGCGCACCCGCATGATCCCATGCATCGCCCCCGACGGCTCGTAGCGGTGACAGGAGCCGAACTCCGCCATGCGCAGCGGCAGGTCGCGATAGCTCTTGATGCCGGTACGGAAGATCTGCACGTGGCAGGGGCAGTTCATCGGCTTGATGGCCAGGGTGCGCTCGTCCGGCGTCAGCACGGTGAACATGTTGGGGCCGAATTTCTCCCAATGCCCCGACGCTTCCCACAGCGAGCGGTCGACCAGCTGCGGCGTCTTCACCTCGACATAGCCCGAACCTTCGAGCTTGCGGCGGATATAGCCCTCGACGGTGCGCCACAAGGTCCAGCCCTTGGGATGCCAGAAAACGGCACCCACCGCCTCTTCCTGCTGGTGGAACAGCTCCATCTCGCGGCCGAGGCGGCGATGGTCGCGCTTCTCGGCCTCCTCCAGCATGGTCAGATAGGCCTTCAGGTCCTTTTCGTCGAACCAGGCGGTGCCGTAAATCCGCTGCAGCATCTCGTTGCGGGAATCGCCGCGCCAATAGGCGCCGGCCACCTTCATCAACTTGAAGGCCTTGCCCAGTTTGCCGGTCGACGGCAGATGCGGGCCGCGGCACAGATCGATGAAGCCGCCCTGACGGTACAGGCTGATCGCCTGCCCGGCGGGAATCGCTTCGATGATCTGCGCCTTGTATCTCTCACCCATATCCTCGAAGAACTGCACCGCCTGGTCGCGCCCCATCTCGGTGCGGACGATCAGCTCGTCGCGGCCGACGATCTCGTGCATGCGCTCTTCGATGCGGATCAGGTCGTCGGGGGTGAACGGGGTGGGTCGGGCGAAATCGTAATAGAAGCCGTTCTCGATGGAAGGGCCGATGGTGACCTGGGTTTCCGGATAGAGTTCCTTGACCGCTTCCGCCATCACATGGGCGGCGTCGTGGCGCAATAGGTCGAGGGCGTCGGGATCCTTGGAGGTGACGATGGCGACGCGGGCGTCGCGATCGGCCACGCTGTCCAGATCCCTCAACTCGCCGTCGACCCGCCAGGCCAAGGCCGACTTGGCCAGACCGGGCCCGATGTCGCGGGCGACAGCGGCACCGCTCACCGGCCCGTCGTAGTTGCGGACACTGCCGTCCGGCAGGGTTATGGCGACCATGGATCCGAAAACTCTTCCTTGTGCACTCGCGAAGCGAGGACATTAAGCGGATTTCTCCCCGAGTCAAGCCGCCGTCGGGGCGCCGCCAAGAGGGGGGCGAGGGCGGCTTCGCCGCCCCGCCCGACCGGTGAATTGCCCAGGCCGTTGCCCTGCCTGGCCAGCCGGTGCGAGCGATTTGAACCACGGTGACACAGAGATCACGGAGTTAACGTCTTAGTGGACCGCTCAAAATCCTCCTCCGTGTCTCCGCGGTTACTCACGCCAAGGCCGACGGCGCGCAGCGCAGCGCGGCCGGGCCTGCGGCCAGGGCGGCCAGCACCGCATCCACCTCGAGGCTGGCCAGGTCGTCACGGCGCAACACCGCGACGGCACCCCGGGGGGCGCACAAGGCGGGATCGGAGTCGGCGGAAAACAGCACCACCGCCGGGCAGCCGGTAGCGGCGACCAGATGCATCGGGCCGGTGTCGTTGCCGACCGCGCCCAGGGCCCGCCGGGCGATCCCGACGATATCGGCAAATCCGGTCTGACCGGCCAGCGACAAGGTGGTGGAGCAGCCGGCCAGGATCGGCTCGATCTGTTCGGCATCCTGGCTGGTACCCAGCAGCAGGCTGGCGATGCCGCGCCCGCCCAGCTGGTCCGCCAACTGAATGAAGCCGGTGGCCGGCCAGCGCTTGGCCAAGCGGTGCGGGGCGCCGCCCGGGACCATCAGGACGAACCGTTCGGGCAGGTCGAACCGCTCGACATCGGCCGCCAGCCAGGACAGATCCGGCGGCGGCGTCACCGGTATGCCGGCCATGGCCAGCTGTTCGGCCTGGCGGTCGATGCTGTGCATCAGGTCGCGCTCGGGATTGCCATGCGGATGCGAACAGCCGGTGGCGATGCCCGACCACGGTGGGCTGCCCATGATGCGGTAATAGGCCGAGCTGCGGTCGGATGTCTGCAGATCGTAGACCATGTCGAACTTCACCGTGCGCAGCAGCTTGCGCAGGCGCAACATGGCCGCCACCTCCCACGGTTTGGGTCGCGTATCGAACCACACCTCGTCGAAATAGGGGCTCCGTTCGGCCAGTTCGACGAAGGGCTTGGTGGTCAGCAAGGTGATGCGGGCGCCGGGGTGATGGGCGCGAATGGCGGCGAAGGGGCCCATGGCCTGGACGAAATCGCCCAATGCGGACAGCTTGATGACGAGGACACGCTTCGCCCGCATTTCGCCGGCATGGCCAACCGCGCTCACGCCCCGGTCCCCGGTGCCTCTCCGGTCAGCAGTTCCGAATAGACTCCCAGGGTGCGGGCGCACATCAGCTCGCGGGAGAAATTCTCGCGGACGAAATTGATCGCCAGGCGAGCCCGGGCCTCGCGCTCGTCCGGGCCGATGGCCAGTACCCGGTCGAGGGCCAGGGCCAGGGCGGCCACATCCCCCGGCGGCACCAAGAGGCCGGTCTGCCCGTCCAGCACATTCTCGCGACCGGCTCCGTTGTCGGTGGCGACCACCGGGCGGCCCATGGCCTGCCCCTCGACGATGACCCGCCCGAAGGCCTCCGGGTCGGTCGAGGCCGACACCACCACATCGGTCAGCATGTAGGCCGCCGGCATGTCGTTGCATTCGCCGACCACATGCACCACCTCGGTCAAGCCGCGCCGCTCGATCAAGGCCTGCAATTCGTCGGTGTAGGCGCTGCGGCCCTGGTCCGAACCCACCAGCAGACAGCGCAGATCCCGCCGGCCGAGCATGGCCAAGGCCTCGATCAGGACCCGTTGCCCCTTCCAGCGGGTCAGGCGGCCGGGCAACATGATCACCGGACAGCCATCGGGCAGGCGCCATTTCTGCGCCAGCTGGATGATCCGCTCCTGGCTGACGCGGCCCGGGTCGAACTTGTCGAGATCGATGCCGCGGTGGATCACCCGGATCCTGCCGGGGTCGACCCGATAGGTCGCCTGGATGTGATCGGCGATGAAATGGCTGATGGCGATCACCTGCTCGCCCTGCGTCATGATCGCGTTGTAGCGCTTCTTCAGCCCCATCGGTCCGAGGGTATAGGTGCCGTGGAAGGTGGTGAGGAAATGCACCCCGGCGCGCTGGGCGGCGAGAAAGGCACTCCAGGCCGGCGCCCGCGAACGGGCATGGACAATGTCGACCCCGTTCTCGGCGATGACCTGTTCCAGGCGGCCGATATTGGCCCGCATGACCCAGGGGTTCTTGCTGTGCACCGGCAACTGGATATGTTTCACTCCGGCTCGGTCCAGCTCACGCTGCATGTGCCCGCCACTGGAGGCAACCAGGGCGGTCCAGCCGGCCTCGGCCAGGGCGGCAGCCACGTCGATGGTGCCCCGCTCGACGCCGCCGGTGACCAGCGACGGCAGGACCTGCAGGACGACGGGCCGACGCTCGCTTTCCAGGGATCGGGGAGAAGGTGAGCGTTTGTCTGAGAACATGCCGATAAAAGGAATGAAACGATGAGCGAACACGACAAGGCTGATCTGCCGGGTCCTGCGGCCGGGATATTAGCACGCGGCGGCGGCGGCTCAATCGCCTACAACAGCCTCACCGGAAAAAACCCGGGAATCGTATTCCTGCACGGCTTCAAATCCGACATGACGGGTGGCAAGGCGCTGGCCGTCGAAGCCTTCTGCCAGCGCCGCGGCCAAGCCTTTCTGCGCTTCGACGCCAGCGGCCACGGCGGCAGCGGCGGCAATTTCGAAGAAGGCACCATCGGCCAATGGACGGCCGACGCGGTGGCGGCGATCGACGCCTTGACCGAGGGCCCGCAGATCCTGGTGGGGTCGAGCATGGGCGGCTGGATCATGCTGCTGGCCGCCCTCGAACGACGCGAGCGGGTGGCCGGCCTGGTTGGCCTGGCCGCCGCCCCCGACTTCACCGAGGAGCTGATCTTCGACGCCTTCACCCCGGAACAGAAGCAGACCCTGCTCAGCGGTGGCGTCGTGCTGGTCGACAACCCCGTCGAAAACGTGCCCTATCCGATTACCCGGCGACTGATCGAGGAGGCGCGCCAGCACCTTTTGCTGGCAGATCCGATCAACCTGACCTGCCCGGTGCGTCTGGTGCACGGCCAGCAGGACCTCGACGTCCCGTGGCAGACCGCCTTGCGGCTGCAGGAGCAATTGCTGTCGGCCGATGTCGAGGTGACCCTGGTCAAATCGGCCGGCCACCGCCTGAGCGAACCGCAGGACCTCGACCGCCTGTTCGACCTGCTGGAACGGCTGCTGCGCCAGGTCGAGCAGGGTTGAAGTTTCACCACGGAGGACACGGAGAGCACGGAGAAGAGCAATTATGCGCTGCGCGCAGCGCCCCTATAAAATCTCCGTGTCCTCCGTGATCCCCGTGGTGCCCCCTTATAAAAGGGCCCGCAGACCCTCGCGATAGGTCGGATAGGCCAGGCTGACCCCCAGCTCCTGTTTCATCCGGGTGTTGCGCACCCGCTTGTTGTCGGCCCAGAAGCTCTGCGCCATGGCCGACAGTTCGGCCTGCTCGTAAGGAATTTCCGGCGGCACGGCGGCTCCCAGCAGTCGGCAGGCATAGGCGACGACATCCTGCGGCGGGGCCGCCTCGTCGTCGCAGACATTGTAGACGGCGCCGGGATGGGGGGCCCGCATCGAGGCGCGGAGGACGGCGGCGATATCCTCGACATGGATACGGCTGAACAACTGGCCGCGCTTGACGATGCGGCGCGCCGTGCCGGCCCGCACCTCGTCCAGTGGACTGCGACCCGGGCCGTAGATGCCGGCCAGGCGGAAGATGTGGACCGGCAGGCCGTGCAGCCGTTGCAGGTCGAGCCAGCCGACCTCGGCCCCGACCCGGCGCCAGGCCCGCTCCGAGGTGGGGCGCAGCGGCGAACTCTCGTCGACCCAGGCACCGCGGTAATCGCCGTAGACCCCGGTGGTCGACAGATAGCCGACCCATTCGAGCGAGGATTTGGCCGCGATGATCGCCCGGGTGCAGGCATCGAGCGCCGGATCGCCCTGGCTATCGGGCGGCACCGAAGCCAGCAGATGGGTGGTGCCGTCCAGTGCCCCCGGGGCCAAGCGATGTTCGCGGTCGAAGGCGAAGGTCTCGATGCCCTGTTCGGACAATTCGGCCAGGCGCGCCGCCTCCCGCGCCGTGCCGGCGACCCGCCAGCCTTCGCCCAGCAGGCCCTGGGCGAGCCGGCCGGCGCTGTAACCCAGGCCGAAGCAGAAAAGACGCGGAGCCATGGTCGTCCTTGCAATCGGTGCCGCTTTCGATGAACTGTAGCCCCGCCCCGCAACCCGGAACAAGACCATGCGCCGCAAGCTGCTTCTTCCCTTCGGATTGTTGGCCTGCTGGCTGGTCGCCCTGCCGGTCGCCGCCAAGGACGCGCCGGTGGCCAAGCCGAGCCCCGCGGCACCGGCCAAGCCCGCCACCCCGGCACCCGATAGCGGCGGCGGCGCGGCCGGCGAGACCATCGACAATGCGCGGCAGTACCAGCACTGCATCGCCCTGGCCCGGCAGAAACCGGCCGAGGGGTGGGAGGAAGCCCTCGCCTGGACCAGCCTGGGCGGCGGCGAGGCGGCGCGGCATTGCGCCGCCATCGCGCTGATCGGGCTGCGTCAGTACGAAGAGGCGGCCAGCCGCCTCGAGGAGCTGGCCAATTCGAGCCATCGCGAAGCCATCCTGCGGGCCGGCATGCTGGCCCAGGCCGGCCAGGCCTGGCTGCTGGCGAAGAACCCGGAGCGGGCCTATGCGGCGCAGACCGCCGGCCTGAAACTGGTGCCGGGCGCGCCGGACCTGCTGATCGACCGCGCCGAAAGCCTGGCCGAGGCGAAGAACTACAAGGACGCCCTGGCCGACCTCGACCAGGCGCTGGCCGCCGCCCCGACCCGGGTCGACGCCCTGACCTATCGGGCCACCGCGCGGCGCTATCTCGATGACCAGAAGGGAGCGGCCGACGACCTCGCCAAGGCCCTCGCCCTGGACCCCCTGTACCAGGACGCCTGGCTGGAAAGCGGCATCCTGCAGCGGCTGGCCGGCCACCCGGCGGAGGCCCGTCAGGCGTGGCTCAAGGTGTTGGAGATCGCCCCCAGTTCGGCGGCAGCGGACGCGGCCCGGCGCAACATCGAGCTGCTGGACGTCGACCCGCGGTGATGCTACTTCTTAGAGCATGATCGTCCAGACTCATATGCAGACGCTTCTGCGACTTCTTGGCCCGGCCTCCGTTGGAGACCGGGACACCGTCGTTGGCGCTTTTGCATACGAGTCTTCGTTCCATGTGGTTCGACCGATCCTTTAGCCGGCACTTCCGTTCCGCTTTCCCAGCCCATCCGCCGTTCAGCCGGCAGATCAGGCTGACTTTGTCACGCCTGCGGCATCTGGCACGACTTTGACGTTCTCCTCGGCCACCCCAATTTACTTTCCAGGAGCACGATGATGAACAAGATGCCTTTCGAGAAATACCGCGCCTTCACCCCGGTCGCCCTGCCCGACCGGCAATGGCCCAACCGCAGCATCACCCGGGCCCCGATCTGGTGCAGCGTCGACCTGCGCGACGGCAATCAGGCCCTGATCGAGCCGATGACCCCGGCCGCCAAGCGGCAGATGTTCGAACTGCTGCTGGAAATGGGCTTCAAGGAGATCGAGGTCGGCTTTCCCGCCGCCTCGCAGACCGATTACGACTTCCTGCGGCTGTTGATCGAGCAGCGGCTGATCCCCGACGACGTCACCATCCAGGTGCTGACCCAGTCCCGCGAACCCCTGATCCGGCGCAGCTTCGACGCCATCCGGGGGGCCAAGAACGTCATCGTCCACCTCTACAACTCGACCTCGGAACTGCAGCGCCGCGTCGTTTTCGGCGCCGACCGCCCGGCCATCACCGAGATCGCGGTGACCGGAACCCGGCTGATCAAGGAGCTGGCCGCCACCATCCCGGAGACCAATGTGGTGTTCCAGTATTCGCCGGAAAGCTTCACCGGCACCGAGCTGGACTACGCGGTGGAGATCACCGAGGCGGTGATGGCGGTGTGGCGGCCGACGCCCGAGGGGCGGATGATCGTCAACCTGCCGGCCACCGTCGAAATGGCCACCCCGAACGTCTATGCCGACCAGATCGAGTGGTTCTGCCGCCATGTGAAGGACCGGGCCAGCCTGATCGTCAGCATCCACCCGCATAACGACCGCGGCACCGCCGTGGCGGCCACCGAATTGGCGGTGATGGCCGGCGGCGAGCGGGTCGAGGGGACCTTGTTCGGCAACGGCGAACGCACCGGTAATGTCGACCTCGTCACCTTGGCGATGAACCTGATGACCCAGGGGGTCGACCCGGAACTGCGGATCCACGATATCGGCCGGGTCATCGTCATCGCCGAGGCCTGCACCCAGATTCCCGTCCACCCGCGTCATCCCTATGCCGGGTCGCTGGTCTTCACCGCCTTCTCGGGGTCGCATCAGGACGCCATCAAGAAGGGATTGGCGGCGCTCCATCAATCGGGCGCCAACCAGTGGGAGGTTCCCTATCTGCCGGTCGACCCGGCCGATCTGGGGCGCAGCTACGAGGCGGTGATCCGCATCAACAGCCAATCGGGCAAGGGCGGCGTGGCCTATGTGCTGGAACAGGAATACGGCCTCTCGCTGCCGCGCGCCCTGCAGATCGAATTCGCCCAGCTGGTGCAGCAAACCGCCGATGCCACCGGCAAGGAGCTGAGCCCGGCCCGGATCTGGGCGCAATTCGAGCAAGCCTTCCTGCAGGCGGACTCGCCCTATGCCCTGGCCGCCCATCATTTCGATCACCGCGACGATGCCGGCCACATCACCGCCACCATTCGCGACAAGACCGGCGAACGGGTCATCCGCGGGCGGGGCAACGGCCCGATCGACGCCTTCATCGATGCCCTCAAGCAACAAGGCATCGCCGTGCAGCTGGTGGATTATCACGAACACGCCATCGGCCGCGGGGCCAGTGCCAAAGCGGTGGCCTATGTCGAGATCGCCGGCCGTGACGGCACGCTGTCGGGCGTCGCCATCGACGAGGACATCGTCGCCGCGTCCTTGCGCGCCGTGCTCTCGGCGGTGAACCGGCGGGAGTGGAAGTAGGCTCCATTTGAACCACGGAGAACACGGAGCTCAGCGTTCTCCGTGAACTCCGTGTTCATTCTGCTCTCGTCATTCCCGCGAACACGGCTGTGAAGAAATTATCTTTATAGTGGGGCCGGCGTCCCTGCCGGCCTCCGCCGCGGAGCGGCGGAAATGCCAGCCTTCCGGCTCCGCCGGAACGCCGGCAGGGACGCCGGCGCCACTATTTCTTCATAGGTTGATCGGTCTGAACGGCCTTCACCCCACGCGCGTCATCAGCAGGAAGCGATGGATACCGCCGCGGGCGATGCCGGCGAAGCGGCCAATGGTGATGAAGCCGGTGGCCTCGAAGACCCGGATGGCCCGGTGGTTGCCCTCCGCCACCGACAGGCGGAGAAGGATCGGGGCATAGGTGGCGATGGCGAAATCGACCACCGCGGCGACGAAAGAACGTCCCTGGCCGGCCCCCACCCGGGCGGGCGCCATGCTGCAGCCGACATCCAGGGCCGGCCGGCGGTAAGGACCGCCCTGCACCTGGGCGGCTTCGCCGAAGCAGGCGATGCCGGCCAACGCCTCGGCGTCGCACACCGCGTGATAGCGATAACGGGGCGCCCGCATGGGCGGCAGGTCGGCCGCGGTGAAGTCGTAGAGGCCGCAGCCGGGCCCGTAGGTCCAGCCGCTGGCCGCCTTCGCCTGCTCCGCCGTTAGCGGTGTGACTTGGTACTGCAACGCCACGCGATGCCTATATCTTGGGTGAAGGTTATCTTACGACCGCAATAATGAGTGACATCAAGCCCTCGCGATTGTTATTTTGAGTATGGTGGTAACCTCAATCGGAGGATCGCCTAGAGTGGGTTGCCGTTACTGTTACGAGCTCCCGCCCCCAGCGGATCGAACAACCTGTGCCGCATCGGCCAGTCGTCCCTTCGACGCCGTTGCAACGAGCTTCGAGCCGTTTTGCCAAAGCCTCCCTTCGCGGAGGCTTTTTTGTTTTGTCGCCCCCTGATGGAGCCGTCCATGGCCAAGCGTTCCCGACCAGTCGCCCAGCCCAAACCCGATAACAATGTGCATCCATTGTATGGCAACGGTCGTCAAGGGGGGTGGGATCCTCTCGGCGGCGAAGAGCACCGCGACCAGAGCTACGTCAAGAAGGTGCGGCCCCTGAGCGACAATCAACGCACCCTCCTCGAGGCAATGGAGGAGAAGAACCTGACGCTGGCGCTCGGCCCGGCCGGCACCGGCAAGACCTATCTGGCCATCTCGGCCGCCGTCGAATCCCTCGAGGCGGGCCGCGTCGGCCGCATCGTTCTGTCGCGCCCGGCGGTCGAAGCGGGCGAGAGCCTGGGCTTCCTGCCCGGCGATCTGCAGGAAAAGCTGGCCCCTTATCTGCGGCCGCTTTACGACGCCCTGTCCGACCGTCTCGGCGGCAAACGCCTGCGCACCTGCCTGGCCGACGGCTCGATCGAGATCGCACCGGTCGCCTATATGCGCGGGCGAACCCTGAACAACGCCTTCGTGGTCATCGATGAGGCGCAGAACTGCACCTACGGCCAGATCAAGATGCTGCTGACCCGGCTTGGCTGGCATTCCACCATGGTCCTGACCGGCGACCCCGACCAGACCGACCTGCTGCCCGGCATGTCCGGACTGGCCGATATCGGGCGGCGGCTGGCCGCCCTGCCGGAAGAAGTGGCGGTGGTCGAATTGACCGATCGCGACATCGTGCGCCATCCTTTGGTGGCGTCCATGCTGACGGTGCTGTGACGGGACCATGAAGACAGGGCGGGACCGGCGGTCCCGC
>CAIOJO010000538.1 GCA_903858635.1 uncultured Telmatospirillum sp.
CTGCATCCTGTCGGCCTGGGAGGCCGTGCAGACCCGCGTCAAGGAGTACATGATCGCCTTCCTCATCCTCGAGACGATGATGGTCGGCATGTTCTGTGCCCTCGACCTGGTGCTGTTCTACGTCTTCTTCGAGGCGGTCCTCATCCCGATGTTCATCATCATCGGCGTATGGGGCGGTGCCCGGCGGGTCTACGCGGCGTTCAAGTTCTTCCTCTACACGCTGTTGGGCTCGGTGCTGATGCTGCTGGCCATCCTGGCCATGTATTTTCACGCCCACACCACCGATATCCAGGTGCTGATCTCGCATCCGTTCCCGGCGGCCCTGCAAACCTGGCTGTGGCTGGCCTTCTTCGCCTCCTTCGCGGTGAAGGTGCCGATGTGGCCGGTGCATACCTGGTTGCCCGACGCCCATGTCGAGGCGCCGACCGCCGGCTCGGTGATCCTGGCGGGCGTGCTGCTGAAGATGGGCGGGTACGGCTTCCTGCGGTTCTCCTTGCCGATGTTCCCCCTGGCGTCGCATGACTTCGCGCCGCTGGTGTTCACCCTGTCGATCGTCGCGGTGATCTACACCTCGCTGGTCGCCCTGGTGCAGGAGGACATGAAGAAGCTGATCGCCTACAGCTCGGTGGCCCATATGGGCTTCGTCACCATCGGCATCTTCACCGTGCAGGTGCAGGGCGTCGAGGGGGCCATCTACCAGATGCTGTCGCATGGCATCGTCGCCAGCGCGCTGTTCCTTTGCGTCGGCGTCATCTACGACCGCCTGCATACCCGCGAGATCGCCCGTTACGGCGGCCTGGCGAACCGCATGCCGGCCTATGCCTTCGTCTTCATGCTGTTCACCCTGGCCTCGGTCGGTCTACCCGGCACCTCGGGTTTCGTCGGCGAGTTCCTGGTGTTGATGGGGGTGTTCCAGATCAATAGCTGGGTGGCGCTGTTCGCCGCCACCGGTCTGGTCCTGGGCCCGGCCTACATGCTCTACCTCTACCGCCGAGTCATCTTCGGAAAGCTCGTCCGCGAGGACTTGAAGTCCATGCTCGATCTCTCCCCGCGCGAGATCGCCGTCTTCGCACCGCTGATCCTGGTGGTGCTATGGATGGGCGTGTACCCGTCTTCGTTCCTGACCCCGATGCATGTTTCGGTGGCCAAGCTGATCAACGATTACCAGCTCGTGCAGACGGCCGCTCACGCGGCGTCGGTGGCGATACGCTGAGGAGGGGATAGACGTGTCGGAACTGCCGAACCTCGCGCCGGCTCTGCCGGAACTGTTCATCGCCATCTCGGCCCTCGCGCTGCTGATGCTCGGCGTCTTTCGCCGTGAGGACGCGACCCAGGGGATCGCCGTCCTGGCCATCGTAGCGATGGGGCTGGCCGCACTGCTCGGCTTGGCGGCCAGCGGCGGCCGGCTGACCACCTTCGGCGGCATGTTCGTCGTCGACGGGTTCTCGGTCTTCGCCAAGATCATGGTGCTGGCCTCGTCGGCGTTGACCCTGGCCATGTCGATCAATTGGCTGAAGAAAGAGAAGCTGGAGCGCTTCGAATACCCGGTGCTGGTCCTGCTGGCCACGCTGGGCATGATGATGATGATCTCGGCCAACAACCTGATCTCGCTCTATCTCGGCCTCGAGATCCAAAGCTTGTCGCTCTACATCCTGGCCGCCTATCAGCGGGATAGCAGCCGCGGCACCGAGGCCGGCCTGAAATATTTCGTCCTCGGCTCGCTGGCTTCGGGGCTGTTGCTGTACGGTTCGTCGTTGATCTACGGCTTCGCCGGGACCACCGGTTTCGACGGCTTGGCCCATTCCTTCGAGCATGGCGCGCCGATCGGCGTCATCGTCGGCGTGGTGTTCGTCATCGCCGGCCTGGCTTTCAAGATTTCCGCCGTGCCCTTCCATATGTGGACGCCGGACGTCTACGAGGGCTCGCCGACGCCGGTTACCGCCTTCTTCGCGGTGGCCCCGAAGATCGCCGCCTTCACCCTTCTGGTGCGGGTCATGGTCGGGCCGTTCGGCGAAATGACCGCACAGTGGCAGCAAGTGGTGGTGTTCGTCTCGGTGGCCTCGATGCTGGTCGGCTCGTTCGGCGCCATCGCCCAGAACAACATCAAGCGACTGATGGCCTATTCCTCGATCGGCCATGTCGGCTACGCGCTGATCGGCCTGGCGGTCGGCGACCAGACCGGCATCCGCGGCGTGCTCATCTATCTGGCGATCTACCTGTTCATGAACGTCGGCACCTTCGCGGTGATCCTCTCCATGCGCCAGAAAGGCCGCCTGATGGAGGGCATCGACGATCTGGCCGGGCTGTCCAAGACCCATCCGATGATGGCCGTGGCGCTGGCCATCTTCATGTTCTCGATGGCCGGCATCCCCCCGATGGCGGGCTTCTGGGGCAAGCTCTACGTGTTCATGGCGGCCATCGACAAGGGCTTCATCGCCTTGGCGGTGATCGGCGTGCTGACCAGCGTGGTGAGCGCCTACTATTATCTGCGCATCATCAAGGTCATGTATTTCGACGAACCGGTCGAGGCGCTGGACCGCGGCGTCGGCGGATTGCTGGGGACCATCATGGGGGTCAATGCCATCCTCATCCTGATCTTCACCTTCGCCCCGTCGCCCCTGGTGTCGAGCGCCGGCGCCGCCGCCGCGGCCCTCTTCGGGGGATGACCGGGGCGGCCGGTCCCCCGACCCTCCGCGCCCTTCCGCCGCCCTTCCGCCTGGTCGCCCTGGACTGCATCGACAGTACCAACGACGAGGCGCGACGGGCGGTCGGCCGTGGCGACGGCCATGGAACGGTGATCTGGGCGGCCGAGCAGAGTGCCGGGCGTGGCCGCCGCGGCCGGACCTGGGTATCGCCCCGCGGCAATCTCCATTGTTCCCTGCTGCTTGATGCCGGGCCCGATCTCGCTCTGGCACCGCAATTGGTGTTCGTCGCCGCGGTGGCGGTGCGCGACGCCCTGGCCGAATTGGCGCCGGCGGCCGCGTTCCAGCTCAAATGGCCGAACGATTTGCTGTGCGGCGGTCGCAAGATCGCCGGCATGTTGCTGGAAATGGCGGCGCCCCTGGTCATCCTCGGCATCGGTGTCGACGTCGCCCTGGCTCCAGAACCGGCGCTCTATCCGGCCACCTGCCTGGCCCGGGCCGGCAGCAGTGCCGAACCCTTCGACGTGCTGGCCGGAATCTGCCGGCAGGTGGACTGCTGGTACGACCGCTGGCGGAACGAAGGCTTCGACATGGTCCGCCAAGCCTGGTTGGCGCATGCGGCGGGGCTGGGACAGCCGCTCAAGGTGGCCTTGCCGGACGACAGCGTCCACCAGGGGCGCTTCATTGGCCTCGACGCCGCCGGCGCCCTGGTGCTAGAGGAGGGGGACGGGCGCCAGACCAGGATTCTGGCAGGCGACGTGCTGGCGTTGTGAACGAACAATCGCTTCTTAAGTGGCACCGGCCTCCGTGCCGGTGTCGATGCCTGCACCGGCATGGAGGCCGGTGCCACTGAAAAACGCGAGGGAAACATAGATGCTTCTGGCCATCGACTCCGGCAACACCAACATCGTCTTCGCCCTGTTCGATGGCGATCAGGTGAAGGGCGAATGGCGGTCGTCGACCGATCCGGAGCGTACCGCCGACGAGTTCGGGGTGTGGTTGAACCAGTTGATGGCGATGGAAGGGATCGACCGCAAACAGGTCAAGGCCTGCATCATCGCCTCGGTGGTGCCGGCCATGGTGTTCTCGTTGAAGCAGCTGTGCCGCAAGTATTTCGGCTGCGAAGCGCTGGTGGTGGGCGACGACGGGGTCAATCTCGGCCTTCATATCCTGCTCGACCGGCCGGAAGAAGTTGGCGCCGACCGCTTGGTAAATGCCATCGCCGCACATAGATGTTACCCCGGACCGCTGATCGTCATCGATTTCGGTACGGCGACCACCTTCGACGTGGTCGACGCCCAAGGGAATTACTGCGGCGGCGCCATTGCGCCCGGCATCAATCTGTCGCTGGAGGCCTTGCACGCCGCCGCCGCCAAGCTGCCGCGGGTGGCCATCGGGCGGCCGCGCACGGTGATCGGCCGGGCCACGGTGCCGGCCATGCGGTCCGGTGTTTATTGGGGATATGTCGGGTTGATCGAAGGATTGGTCGCCCGCATTCAAGAGGAGTTCGGAGCAACCATGACCGTCGTCGCCACTGGGGGATTGGCTCCCTTGTTCATGGAGGCGACCACTGCCATCCAGCATCTCGATCCCGACCTGACCTTGCGCGGATTGCTGCAGATCTATCGCCTCAACGCGCAACCATGAGCGCCGATCCCGGCGACCTGGTCTTCCTCCCGCTCGGCGGGACCGGCGAGATCGGCATGAACCTCAACCTGTACGGCCTCGGCGGCAAGTGGTTGATCGTCGATTGCGGCGTCTCGTTCGGCGATGACAGCACGCCGGGGGTCGACATCTTCATGCCCGATCCGGCCTTCATCGAGCAGCACCGCAAGGACCTGCTGGCGATCGTCCTGACCCACGCCCATGAGGACCATCTCGGAGCCCTGCCTTATCTGTGGCCACGTCTGCGTTGCCCGGTCTACGCCACGCCGTTCGCGGCCTCGCTGCTGCGCGCCAAATTGCGTGAGGTCGGCCTCGACGGCCAGGTCAAGCTGCATGAATTGCCGCTGGGCGGCACGGCCAAGATCGGACCGTTCGAAATCGAGCTGGTGACGCTCACCCATTCGATCCCCGAACCGAATTCGCTGGCCATTCGCACGATCCACGGGACCGTGGTCCACACCGGCGACTGGAAGTTCGACCCCGAGCCGCTGGTCGGTCCGCCGGCCGACACCGCCAAGCTGAGCCGCCTGGGCGACGAGGGCGTGCTGGCCATGGTCGGTGATTCGACCAACATCTTCAACAAGGGGGCGACCGGTTCGGAAGCCTCGGTGCGAACCAGCCTGGCCGAGCTGTTCGGCCGCTACAAGAAGCGCATCGCGGTGGCCTGCTTCGCCAGCAATGTGGCGCGGGTGGAGTCCATCGCGGTGGCCGCGGCGGCCCATGACCGGCGCGTCGCCCTGGTCGGCCGGTCGTTGTGGCGGATCGAGGCGGTGGCCCGGGAAAATGGCTATCTGGCCGATATCGCGCCGTTTCTCACCGAGCACGACGCCGCCTATATGCCCGAGGACAAGGTCCTCTATCTGTGCACCGGCAGCCAAGGCGAGCCGCGCGCCGCCCTGGCCCGCATCGCCGCCAACAACCATCCGCATCTCACCCTGAACAAGGGCGACGTGGTGATCTTTTCCTCGCGCATCATCCCCGGCAACGAGCGGACCATCTTTCGCCTGCACAACCAGCTGGTCCGCCTGGGCGTCGAGGTGGTGACCGAGAAGGACCATTTCGTCCATGTCTCCGGCCATCCCGGGCGCGAAGACGTCACCCGCATGTACCAGCTGGTCCGCCCGACCATCGCCGTCCCGGTGCATGGCGAGGCGCGCCATCTGCAGGAGCATGCCCGTCTGGCCGGCGAATGCGGGGTGACCCATCCGGTGATCATCGGCGACGGCGAGATGTTGCGGCTGGCTCCCGGCCTGCCCGCGGTCGTCGACACGGTGCCGATCGGGCGCTTGGCGGTGGACGGCAATCGCCTGGTGCCGCTCGATTCGGTGATCATGCGCAGCCGCCACCGCATGGTGCACAACGGCAGTGCCGTGGTGACCCTGGTGCTCGACCGCAAGGGTAAGCTGTTGGGCGACCCGCAGGTCACGGCGATGGGGTTGCTCGACGCCGAACATGAGGCCGAGGAGCATGACGCGGTGGTCGAGGCGGTGCGCGATGCGATCGGCGAATTGCAGGGCGCGGCCCGCCAAAGCGACGACGTGGTGCGCGAAACCGCCCGCCTGGCGGTGCGCCGCCACCTCAAGCACAGCCACGGCAAAAAGCCGCTGACCGACGTCCATCTGGTGCGGGTGTAGCGATAACCCTCGCCCGCCAGCGGGAGAGGGTGCAGAGCGAAGCGAAGCGGGTGAGGGGCCTGGATGAACCGCCAAGACGCCAAGGCGCCAAGGCAAACAGACCGTCCCCGCGCCGCCTTGTTTTTTGGTAGGCTTCGACTCCTTGGCGTCTTGGCGCCTTGGCGGTTCGTCTCCTGCAATCGATCGAAGGTGAAGCCATGATCGGAAAACTCAACCACGTCGCCATCGCCGTTCCCGATCTCGCCGCGGCCGCCCGGACCTATCGCGAGGTCCTGGGGGCCCAGGTGTCGCAACCGCTGCCGCAACCGGCGCATGGGGTGACGGTGGTGTTCGTGCAGCTCGACAATACCAAGATCGAACTGCTGCATCCGCTGGGCGACGCTTCGCCGATCCGTGCCTTCCTCGACAAGAATCCATCCGGCGGCATGCACCATGTCTGTTACGAGGTGGCCGACATCCTGGCGGCGCGCGACCGCCTGAAGGCGGCCGGAGCGCGGGTCCTCGGCGATGGCGAGCCGAAGATCGGGGCGCATGACAAGCCGGTGCTGTTCCTGCATCCGAAGGACTTCGACGGCACCCTGGTCGAGCTCGAGCAGCAATGAGCTGGTACTGCGATATCGCTCCGGGGCATCCGTTCCATGGGCCGTATCACGACCAGGAGTACGGCTTTCCCCTGACCGATGAGGCGGGCCTGTTCGAACGGCTGAGCCTGGAAATCTTTCAGGCCGGGCTGTCCTGGCTGATCGTCCTGAAGAAACGCGACCAGCTGCGCCGGGCCTTCGACGGCTTCGACCCCGACAAGGTGGCCGCCTATGGCGAGTCGGATGTGGCGCGATTGCTGGCGGATCCCGGCATCATCCGCAATCGCCGCAAGGTGGCGGCGGTGATCGACAACGCCGGAAGGCTGCGCCGGCTGCGGGAAGTGCATGGGTCGTTCGCCGGCTGGCTGGCGGCGCACCATCCGCGTCCGAAGGAGGATTGGGTGAAGCTGTTCAAGCAGACCTTCGCCTTCACCGGCGGTGAGGTGGTGAACGAGTTTCTGATGAGTATCGGCTTTTTGCCCGGCGCCCATCGCGCCGATTGTCCGGTGCAGGTGCGCATCGCGGCGTTGTCCGCGCGCAAACCAATAGCTTAGACCAAGTCAAAAAGAGAAATGGCAAGACCAGAGGTCTTGCCATTCACTTCGCTTCCAACCGTGGCGCGATCGTTGTCTGCCCGGCCGACTCCTCCCTAAACCTGGGCCACTCTCTAGCGGAGTGAACGCCCCTTTCAAGATGTCGTCAGATTACGCAACTTTCTATTCGGAGTCACCTGGAATCTTGGCTATCCTTACAAATTGCTTACGGGCTCTAACAAGGGGCGGCGAGGTTGTATCAACGTTCAGAATGGCTGGAATGGGGCCGCTGGCGATGCGCCTTTTGCCCATAGTTTTCAGTGTCTTGACCGCCAGTGGTGCGGCCCTGGCCGATCAGGTGACGGTCACCGGCGGCACCGTCTATGTGACGAAAAGCGACTGCGCGCAGCTGGTCGCGCATCATCCGGCGCCCGGAGTTGCCTATCAACCGGGAGTCGATGTGCACGGGAAATACGTGGCGCCGGCCGACCTGCCTGGAACCGACGCGACCGGTTTGGTGCCGGGCGGCATTCATTTCGACATCACGGTCAACCCGATGGCCTATGCCGGCCGTTCCGGCAGCAGCACCACGACCGGGCAGGCGGGCAAGTATCCGAACACGGCGGCGCCGGTGGCCCATGTCGACGTCGATCTGGCCAGCGGCGAGGCGCGGCTCAACGGCCAGCCGCTGACTCCGGCGCAGGACAAGGCGCTGTTCGAGGCCTGCCACAAGGCGGGCCTCCGTTAGGGCTGGGGCGGGCGCGTCGGGGAGAACCCGCGACAGCGGCTGGACGGGACGGCGTTGATTGCCTAAAGTCACCGGCCGTCTTTCGTCTGCCTTAAGGATCTTGAGAAAAGTATGACCCGCGCCTTACCCGTCACTCGCGAGGAAAATTTTCCGGAATGGTATCTGGCCGTGGTGCGCGATGCCGACATGGCCGAAACCAGTGCGGTCCGTGGTTGCATGGTCATCAAGCCGTGGGGCTGGGGCATCTGGGAACTGATCCAGGCCGACCTGGACCGGCGAATCAAGGAAACCGGCCACGAGAACTGCTATTTCCCGTTGTTCATTCCACTGCATTTCCTGGCCAAGGAGGCCGAGCATGTGGAAGGCTTCGCCAAGGAAATGGCAGTGGTCACCCATCACCGCCTGAAGAGCATCGATGGCGTCCTGCAGGTCGATCCCGAGGCGGAACTGGAAGAACCGCTGGTGGTTCGCCCCACCTCGGAAACCATCATCGGCGACACCTTCCAGCGCTGGGTGCAGAGCTACCGTGACCTGCCGCTGCTGATCAACCAGTGGGCCAATGTCGTCCGCTGGGAGATGCGGACCCGGATGTTCCTGCGCACCACCGAGTTCCTTTGGCAGGAGGGCCACACCGCCCATGCCGATGCCGGCGAGGCGATGGAAGAAACGCTCCGCATGCTGGAGGTCTATCGCCAGTTCTGCGAAGACGTGCTGGCGATGCCGGTGATTGCCGGAGAGAAGCCCGAGAACGAACGCTTCCCCGGCGCCGTCAGCACCTATTCGGTCGAGGCGATGATGCAGGACGGCAAGGCCCTGCAGGCCGGGACGTCGCACTATCTGGGGACGCATTTCGCCGAAGCGCAGAACATCCGCTACCAGACGGCCGACAGCCAGGTCGCCTTCTGTCACACCACCAGCTGGGGGGTGTCGACGCGGCTGATCGGCGGCGTCATCATGACCCATGGCGACGACGACGGGCTGCGGTTGCCGCCGGCCATCGCGCCGCGCCAGGTGGTGATCGTGCCGATGCTGCGCGACAAGCCGGAAGATGCCGTCGTTCTCGACTATTGCGAGGGATTGCGGGCCGAGTTGGTGGCGCAGTCCGGCGCCTTCGGTCCGGTTCGCGTCCTGGTCGACAAGAAGCCGCTGAAATCGGCCGACAAGCGCTGGAACTGGGTCCGCCGCGGGGCGCCGATCATCATCGAGGTCGGACCACGCGATGTCGCCGGCGGCAACGTCACCTATATGCGGCGGGATCGCCTGCGCGACGGCGACAAGGTGATCTCCAACAACAGCAGCCGGACCGCATTCGTCGCCGGCATCGTCGCCTTGCTGGCGGAGATTCAGGCCAGCCTGTTCGGCGAAGCGAAGGCGCGGTTCGATGGCAATATCCGCACCGATCTGACCTCGTTCGACGACATCGCGGCCTATTTCGGCCCGTCGACCGACGACGAAACCGACAGCTTCAAGGGCTGGGTGCGGGCCGCCTGGTGCAAGCCCGGCGGCGAGGCGCTGGAGCGGGCGGTCGAGCGGCTGAAATCGCTGAAACTGACCATCCGCAACGCGCCCCTGGGGCAGACCGGACCGTTCGGCGCCTGCGTCTTCACCGGTGCGGCGGGGGTCGAGCATATCCTGATCGGCCGGGCCTATTGATGAACACTTCCCGTCCTTGCGAGAAGGTTCAGTGGCACCGGCCTCCGTGCCGGTGGGAAAACACTCTCGCCGCGGTGCGGCGACCACCGGCACGGAGGCC
>CAIOJO010000539.1 GCA_903858635.1 uncultured Telmatospirillum sp.
CGCGCAGATCGGATCAATCTCGGTGACAATTACGCGAGCTCCATAGGTCCGTAAAGAATGCGCACAACCCTTACCAACATCGCCATAACCGCAAACGACAGCAACCTTACCAGCCAGCATCACATCCGTGGCCCGCTTGATACCATCCGCCAAAGATTCACGACAGCCGTAGAGATTGTCGAATTTCGACTTGGTGACCGAATCGTTGACATTGATCGCCGGGACCAGCAGGCGGCCGCTTTTGGCCATCTCGATCAGGCGGTGGACGCCGGTGGTGGTCTCCTCGGAGATGCCGCGCACCTCCTTCAGCATATCGGGATATTTCTCGTGCATGATGGCCGTCACGTCGCCGCCGTCATCCAGCACCATATTGGGCGTCCAGCCGTCGGGGCCCCGCAGGGTCTGCTCGATGCACCACCAGAATTCGTCCTCGCTCTCGCCCTTCCAGGCGAAGACCGGGATGCCCGCCGCGGCGATCGCCGCGGCCGCCTGATCCTGGGTCGAGAAGATGTTGCAGGAGCTCCAGCGCACCGAAGCGCCCAGCTCGATCAACGTCTCGATCAGCACGGCGGTCTGGATGGTCATGTGCAGGCAGCCGACGATGCGCGCTCCCTTGAGCGGCTTGGCGGCGCCGAATTCGGCCCGCAATGCCATCAGTCCCGGCATTTCGGTCTCGGCGATGCGGATTTCCTTGCGACCCCAGTCGGCCAGGGAAATGTCGGCGACCTTGTAGTCGGTAAACGTCATGGAGGGCTCCCCTATGCAGGCGGTTCTCGGCGTATAGCAGTGCCGCGCCGCCGGAGCAACCCCGCCGATGGAGCAACAGCTTGGCCGGCGTCATCAACTCAGATAGTGGCGCCGGCCTCCGTGCCGGCGGTCGCCGCAAAGCGGCGAGAGTGTTTTTGCCGGGGCCGCTAATCCGCATCCTGGTTGAAATCGTCCAGCAGCTGGCCGATGCGGGCCGAGTCCGACTGGTCCATGATGACCCGGGCGCGGCGGGTGGCGGCCACCAGGTCGAGGCTGCGGATGCGCCGCTTGACCACCGGGATGCTGGCCACCGCCATCGACAGGTCGCGGATGCCCAGCCCCAGCAGCAGCGCCGTGAAGCGGGGATCGCCCGCCACCTCGCCGCAGACGCTGACCGGGATGCGGGCCCGCAAGGCCGCCTCGGCGGCGAATTGGACCAGACGCAGCACCGCCGGATGCAGCGGGTTGTAGAGATGCGCCACCGACTCGTCGGCGCGGTCGATGGCCAGCGTATATTGGGTAAGGTCGTTGGTGCCGATGGCGAAGAAGTCGGAATGCCAGGCCAGCGAGTCGGCGGCCAGCGCGGCGCCCGGCACCTCGATCATCGTGCCGATCGGCGGCAGCGGTGTGGCGAAGGGCAGATGACGGCGCTTCAGGCGGCGCACCACGCCGTCGAGGATGGCGCGCACGGCGAGCAATTCGTCGACCGTCGAGACCATCGGCAACAGGATGCGGACTGGGCCATGCACCCCGGCCCGCAGGATGGCGGCGAGCTGGGTCTCGAGGATTTCCGGCCGCTTCAGGGACAGGCGGATGGCCCGCAGGCCGAGCGCCGGATTGAGGCCCTCGGCCACCCGCAAGGCGGGGATCGCCTTCTCGCCACCGGCATCCAGGGTGCGGATGGTCAGGGTGTGTCCGTCGAGGCGCTGCACCAAATCGGCGAATACGGAATATTGCTCGTCCTCGTCGGGCAGGTCGTCGCGGTTCATGTAGATGAACTCGCTGCGCAACAGGCCGACCCCGGTGGCCCCCGAGGTCAGCACGCTGGTGATCTCGACGGGGAGCTCGATATTGGCCTGCAGGCTGATCTCGGCGCCGTCCAGGGTGATCGCCGGTACCTTGCGGAGCCGCTGCAACTGGCGGCGCTGGCGCAGGAACTCGGCGCGGCGCTTGCGGTAGGCGACCAGGGTGTCGGGCCGCGGGTTGAGGATCACCTTGCCCTCGGCGCCGTCGAGGACGATGGGAATCCCGGCCTTGGCCCCGACCAGGATGCCGGCCATGCCGATCACCGCCGGCAGGCCGAGCGAGCGGGCCATGATGGCGGTATGGCTGGCGGCGCCGCCCAACACCGTGGCGAAGCCGGCGACATTGGCCGGATCGAGCAGCGCGGTGTCGGCCGGGCTCAGCTCCTCGGCCAGGATCACCGCGTTCTTCGGCAGCATCGAGAACGGCCGATAGGGGGTCTTGGTCAGATTGCGCACCAGCCGGCGGCCGACCTCGCGAATGTCTTCGATGCGGGCCGCCAGATAGGCGTCGTCCATGGCGGCGAACCCCTGGACGATCTGGTCGATCTCGCGCTGCACCGCGGCTTCGGCGTTGATTCGGTCCTCGCTGATGCGGTGCTCGACGCCGCGCACCAGCCGCGAGCCATTGAGCATCTGCTGATAGGCTTCCAGCAGATAGCCCAGCTCCTCGCCGGCCGAAGCGGGCATGTCCTGGGCCTTGTGCTGCAGCTTGGCGATCTGTCCCTGCGCCGCCGTCACCGCTTCGGTGAAGCGCCGCCTCTCGCTGTCCACCTTCTCGCGCAGGATCCGATATTCCGGCACGGCGACATGGGCGGCGTCGTGCCGATGGGCGACGCCGATGGCGATCCCCGGACTGACGCCGAGGCCGTGATAGACGCGTTCCTGATCGCCGGCGGCGACGGCGATGACGGTCGGATCGTCCGGCACTTGATTCATCGGCCGTTTCCTCTTCCCAGACAGGGACTTTTTATTTTCTTAGGACGCAGTTCGCCGGCCTTAGCCGACGCGTCCTTCAGTCCTCGTCAAATTTCGCTTCGATCAGCTCGACCAGGGCTTGCACCGCCTCGGCGGCGTCATTGCCGCGGCCTTTCAATTCGATGGTGCAGCCCGGTCCGGCGGCCAGCATCATCAGCCCCATGATGGACAGGCCCGAGACCTCGGTGCCGCGGTTGGAGACCATCAGCTGGGCATTGAAACGTCCGGCCAGCTTGACGAATTTCGCTGCGGCACGGGCGTGCAGGCCGCGCCGGTTGGAAATGGTGGCGCTTCTGACCACGGCGTCGTCCTCGCCGGCGGCAACGGGAGCCTGGGGATCTGTGGGGTGGTCCATCGGCTAACGGTTATCCTGGGTCAGCAGGCGCGAGGCCACGTTGATGTATTTGCGGCCCGCCTCCTGGGCACTCGCCACGGCGTCGGCCAAAGGCTCGTGGTGTCGCACGCTGGCCAGTTTGATCAGCATCGGCAGATTGACGCCGGCAATCACCTCCACTTTCGCCTTGTCCATGATCGAGATCGCCAGGTTCGAGGGGGTGCCGCCGAACATGTCGGTCAGCAACACGACGCCGGAACCGTCGTCGACCTTGGCGGTCGACTGCAGGATATCGAGACGCCGCTGCTCCATGTCGTCATCGGGGCCGATGCACACCGTCGCCACGTTGGGCTGCGGCCCCACCACATGTTCGAGCGCCGCGACCAGCTCGTCGGCCAGGCGTCCGTGGGTTACCAGGACCATTCCTATCATCGGTTGGCCTTCACGTGTATTCCCCCTCATCGAGATCCCGGTGCCGTAAGTCGGCCCGCTGGCCCTTCTCGCGGAGCCATGCGGCCAGACGTTCGGCGATCACTACGGAACGATGGCGGCCGCCGGTACAGCCCACGGCGATCGTCAGATAGCTTTTGCCCTCGGCCGCGAAGCGCGGCAAGAGCGGTCCCAACAGCGCGGTCAGCGCGGCGAAGAACGTGTGGTAGCCGGGGTCGCCCTCGACATGGCCGGCGACCCGCGGGTCGCGCCCCGACAGCGGACGCAGCTCTTCAACATAATAGGGATTATCCAGGAAGCGCGCATCGAACACCAGATCCGCTTCGCGCGGCAAGCCGCGACGATAGGAGAACGAGGTGACGAACACCACCAGGGCCGGCTTGGCGGCGAGCCCGAAATGTCCGGCCAGCACACGGCGCAGCTCGGCCGCCGGCAGCGTGCTGGTGTCGATCACCAGGTCGGCGCGGCCGCGCAGGGGCGACACCAGCGCGCGCTCGTGGCGAATCCCGTCCTGCAACGGCCGATCCATGGCCAACGGATGGCGGCGCCGGGTTTCGGTGAAGCGACGGCACAGCACGTCGTCGTCACAATCGACGAACAACAGCCGCATGTCGATGCGGCTTTCCTGCATCAGCCGGTCCATCCCGGAGAGGACCGAGGCGACGCCAAAATCGCGGGTGCGGATGTCGATCCCGATGGCCAGCGGCCGGGCCGGTTCCCCCGGCCGCACCAGCGAGCCCAGCAGCGATAGCGGCAGATTGTCCACCGCCTCGTAGCCGAGGTCTTCCAGGGTCTTGAGAGCCAGGCTCTTGCCGGCTCCCGACATGCCGGTGATGACCACGACCTTGGCTTGCTGGGTCGGGGTTTGCTGGGCGGGGGCTTGTTGAGCGGGCAATTCCGCCCCGTCGCCGACATCGCCGGCGAGGCAAGGCGCGGTGGTGGGGCCGGGGGCAAGCGCGTCTTGGGGCGCGTCGGTCATCATGGTATCGGTATTATATTCCCCGTCGGTGAGCCCACCGCAAGGCGAACCTTAGCCGCAGCCGACGCTTCCCACGGGTTGAGGGCCAAGCGCCGGATGGCGCAGCCGAGCAGCTCCACCGATTCCGCTTCGGGCAGCCGCTCGACCGCCTCGGCGGCCACCAGATCGACCACCAGCACCAGCGGCACCGCCGCCCGATGCTCGACCGACAGGATGCCGACGCCGCGCACTTCGAGTTTCCCGGCGATGGCGGCCGGCGGACTGGTCAGCAAACGGTCGCCCTCCCGTTCGATTGTCACCTGGTCGTCAGCCACCAGCCGCGCCCCTCCGTCGATCAGGCGCAAGGCCAGATCGGACTTGCCGGAACCGGACGGACCGCGGAGCAGCACGCCCGAACCGGCAACCGCCACACAGGTGCCATGGACCCTGATCATCCCGCCAAGGTGGAGCGGGCCGGCGGCCGAGTCAACGCTTGTGGCCGACCGTCCGCTGGTCACCGCAGGCCGGACGGGGCAGCCGGATAGGCCGCCGGCAGGCGGACGGTGAAGCGGGCGCCCGTTACCTCTCCGGCCGAATCGACCAGATTGGCCGCCGTTATGGCGCCGCCGTGGGCCTCGGCGATCTGCTTGGAAATCGACAGGCCGAGCCCGGAATGGGTCCCGAACTTTTCGTCCTTCGGCCGTTCGGAGTAGAAGCGCTCGAATATGGCCTCGAGCCTATTCTCCGGTATGCCCGGCCCCTGGTCCTCGACATTGACCTCCACCGACGCACCGACGCGCCGCGCCCGCAGGCCGATCAAGCCGTCCGGCGGGCTGAACGACAGGGCGTTGGCCAACAGGTTGCGGAACACCTGGCCCAGCCGGCCCTCGATGCCGACCACCTGCAACAGGTCGCCGGGCGGCGCCTCGATTTCGAAACGCACGCCATGCGCGGCTCCGGTGTCGCGATAGATCTCGACCATCGCCTCCAGCATCGGCCGCAAGGGGACCACCCCCGCCTCGGCGCGGGACAGCTCGGCGTCGAGCCGTGAGGCATCGGAAATGTCGCTGATCAGCCGATCGAGACGGGTGACGTCGTCCTGGATGATCGCCATCAGTTTCCGCTGCTGCCCGGGGTTCTGGATCCGGCCGACGGTTTCGACCGCACTCCGGAGCGACGTCAGCGGGTTCTTCAGCTCATGCGCGACGTCGGCGGCGAAGGCCTCGATGGCGTCCATGCGGCGCCACAGCGCTTCGGTCATATCGCGCAACGCCCCCGACAGATGGCCGATTTCGTCGCCGCGCGCCGTCAGGTCGGGAATCGGGTGACGGCGGCCGCGGCCGCGGCGGACCCGATCGGCGGCGGCGGCCAGCCGGCGGATCGGCCGGGCAATGGTGCCGGCCAAATAGAGCGACAGGGCGATGGTGATGATCAGGGCGAAGGCGAAGGCCTGGAAGATGGTCAGGCGCACCTTGAACAGGCTTTGGGCGATGTCTTCGCCGGAGGACGAGACCATCACCACCCCCAGCACCTGTTTGTAGCGCTGCACCGGCACCGCGCTGGACAGTTGCAGCCGGTAATCCCGGGTCCGGCGCAGCATCGAACCGCTTTCGCCGGCCAGGGCCTGGACCACTTCCGGGAAGTCGGTGGCATGCGGGCGGGTCCGCTCGCGATAGACCGGCAGCCGATCGGCCCCCAGCCCCGAAGCGGTGACGAAATTGTAGATACGGCGGAAGATCTTAGCAAACCACCCCTGTTCGGGCGGCGGCAGCTCCTCCACCTGGATCGCCACATTGGGCGACAGCAGCATGCGGCTGTCGGCGATCTCGTCGCCTTGCGGATCGAACAGGCGGGCGCGGACCCGGGCCGACGGGGCCAGCCGGCGCACCATCTGGCGGGCCTGCTGCGCGGACAGTTCGGGCAAGGCCAAACCGTTGTCGGTGACCGCTCCCTCGCTCACCGCCGCCGCCACCATCTCGGCCCGGATCCGCAGCGATTCGAGATCGGCGGCGATCAATTCGTTCTTGTAACGATCCAGGTAGAACAAGCCGCCCACCAGAATCACCGGGGCCAGCACATTGACCGCCAGGATGCGTCGGGTGAGCGGCGAGGCGAGCGGCAGGCGGCGCCGACGGCGCGGCGCCGGCGGCGGAGTGGCGGCGGATGGAGGGACCAGGGGTGCGGGCGGGGCCTGTTCGGTCACTGATCTTCGCGGTAGCGGTAACCTACGCCGTAGAGGGTCTCGATATGCCCGAATTCGGGGTCGACATCGCGGAACTTCTTGCGCAGGCGTTTGATGTGGCTGTCGATGGTGCGGTCATCGACATAGATATGTTCTCCATAGGCCGCATCGATCAACTGGTCGCGGTTCTTCACATGGCCGGGCCGCAGCGCCAGCGACTTCAAGATCAGGAATTCGGTGACCGTCAGGTCCACCGGCTGGCCCTTCCAGGTGCAGGCATGGCGTCCCGGATCGAGCACCAGGTCGCCGCGCGCCACGGCCTGGGCGGCGCCGGCGGCGTCGCCTTCGCGGGCTAGCTCGCCGCGCCGCAGGAGGGCGCGGATGCGCTCGATCAGCAGGCGCTGCGAGAACGGCTTCTTGATGTAGTCGTCGGCCCCCATGCGCAGGCCCAGCACCTCGTCGACCTCGTCGTCCTTGGAAGTGAGGAAGATCACCGGCACCGCCGAGGTCTTGCGCAGCCGCTGCAGCAACTCCATGCCGTCCATCCGCGGCATCTTGATGTCGAGCACCGCCAGGTCGACCGGCTGTGCGATCATGCCGCGCAGGGCCTCGGCCCCATCGGTATAGGTGCGGACGCGGAAGCCCTCGGCCTCGAGGGCGATGGTCACCGAGGTGAGGATGTTGCGGTCGTCGTCGACCAAAGCGATGGTCTGCGCCACGGTGTTCGGTCTCCCGGGTGATTGAATTGTGGTGAGACTCCGACGGATGGCATGCGCGCCATCC
>CAIOJO010000540.1 GCA_903858635.1 uncultured Telmatospirillum sp.
AACTTCAATTCCGTTTCGGTGCCCATTCAACCTCCCGTTTGCACAGCATACCCAAGTCTTGCGGTCGGGGAAAGGCAACGGATCGCCGGAAAAGGCGTGGCTGGCTGTTGCATGCGGCGGAGAGCTTTGTCATCCTCTCGGGCGTGGACCTCCGCAGCCGGCGGTGACGCCACGCGACAAGGGGGCAAGATGGCGTTGGCAAAGCGATGGGCGGCAACCACCCTGCTGGTGTTGAGCCTCTCGGCTTGCGGCGCCATGTACAACTCCGACAATTTCTGGGACGCCGCCGGCAACTGGGACAGCACCAAGTCCAGCGAAGCCGCCATGGCGGCCTTGTCGAAGGGGGATTTCAACCGGGCCGAGGAACTCGGCAACGAGACGATCCGGCGCAACCCCAAGGACCCCTATGCCATCCTGACTTTGGGCGTGGTTTACGAGAACACCGCCCGGCCCGAGCTGGCGCGCCAGTATTTCGAGGTGCTGGCATCGATGAATCCGCAGGCCACGGCGATGGTCGGCGTCGGCCCGACGGCCGAGCGGCGGACCATCGCCGACATCGCCGCCCAGCATCTGACCTTGTTGGGCGGCAAGGGAAAGGCGATGCGGAGCGAACCGACAGCCCCCAGCTCGGCCGATCTGGGGATGAGCGACGATGCCAATGTGATCATCCGCTTCCAGACTTTGCAGCGCCTGCTCGACGAGGGCTTGATTACCCGCGACGAATATAATGAGCGGCGCGGGGCCAATCTCGGCGCTTTGCTGCCCTATTCCGCACCGTCGCCGGCGACCGGCGTGGGCCGGCCGGCGCCTGGATCGGAACAATTGGTCATGCGGCTGCGTTACCTAGCGCTGGCCTACGAAGAAAAGAGCATCACGGCGCGCGAGCAAGTGGCCGAGCGGGGGGTCATCCTCGATGCCCTGCTGCCGACGCGTTCGGCCAAGCGGGCTGATCCGCCGCCCCCGGTGACCGACCAGTTGCAGGTGGCGGCCAGTGTGGGACGCCTCGAGAAGCTGCGCGCCGCCAACGTGATCACCGTCACCGAACTGAACCGCGAGAAGGCGGTGGTGTTCCAGAAGCTCCAAGCGTCGGTGGCGGCGACCGAAGCGGCGGCGCGCGTCGCCGCCGGGATGGCGATGGCGCCGCCGGCCACGCCCACCGGTCCGGGCCTGCGCTTGTCGTCCTACGGCAGCGAAAGCCAGGCGATGCGGGCCTGGGCCGCCCTGCAAAAGGCCCATCCAAGCCAGCTCGGCGGGCTGCAGCCCCTGGTTACCCGGGTCAGCCTGCGGCGCCGCGGCGTGATCTATCGCCTGAATGCCGGGCCGGTGACCGATCGTTCGGCCGCCGCCGCGCTGTGCCGCAGCTTGCGGCGCAGCCGCGTGGCCTGCGAACCGACCGTTCTGGGGGCTCGCTAAGCTTCGGTTGTCATTCGGAGGGGGGGGGAGCGATCTTTCGGTTTGATCCCTGTCGGTTTGATCCCTTGCATCCGAACGGTCATATGGGTATATTGGTCTTTCGCCCAGGGTTCGGGCGCCTTTCCACTCCAGCCAGTCCGCAAGCGCCGACCAATATGGGCGCCGAGGGCTGATTGTCGGGGGAACAAGGCGCCGGGGCCGGTCCTGAAGAAGTCGGTTGACAGGATGTTAAGTGGGGCGTAGAAACCGCGGCTCCGGCGGGGTTGCCCAGGATGAAAATCCAAGGTTTTCCGGCCGGAGAATAAGAGTTGACGGGCCCTGCCGGGTAGGCGTAT
>CAIOJO010000541.1 GCA_903858635.1 uncultured Telmatospirillum sp.
CCCCCCCCCCCCCCCCCCATTAAAGTTGCGGGCTGACGCAGAAGCGCAACTGATGCGCGCAGAGGTGGTGGAGGGACCCGCACGGCCTGCGGATGAATTGTTGCAAGAACTCCAAGTCCACCAGATCGAACTGGAGATGCAAAACGAGGCCCTGCGTGAGGCCCAAGTCGCCCTAGAGAAATCCCACGACCGTTATGTAGACCTCTATCACTTCGCCCCGGTCGGTTATTTCACCCTCACCGATACCGGCCTGATCGCCGAAGTCAACCTCACTGGGGCGGCGCTGCTGGGGGAAGACCGCAGCAAGCTGCTCAATCGTCGTTTTGCGCGCTTCATCGTAGGGCCCGACGATCAGGATAAGTGGCACTTACATCTCAGGCATGCGTTCCGGCTTGACGACAAACAGGCCTGCGAACTGCGGCTCCAGCGTAGCGACGGCACGGTCTTCGATGCCGGCCTGGAATGCCTGCGCACGGCGGTCAGCGACGCCGCAGTGCCGGCGCTGCGCGTCACGCTGACCGACATTACCGCACGCAAGAAGGCCGAGCGGGCCAACGCGGCCAAATCGCATTTCCTGGCAGCCGCCAGCCACGATCTAAGGCAGCCGCTTCAGGCGCTTCGCCTTTTCATCGACCTCCTCAACCAGCAACTGGACGACCCCAGGCATCTGAAAATAGCGCAGAATGCCAGCACGGCGCTTACTGCTGGCGAGAAGCTACTGGAAGTGCTGCTCCAAACGTCCAAGATCGATGCAGGGTTTGTGGCGGTGCAGCGGCAGAACGTCAGCTTTGCCGAAATCGCCGCCAATCTGGTGAACCAGTGCGCCGGCCTCGCTCATGCGAAGGGACTGGAGCTGACCGTCGTCGGCTCCTCGGCCGTCATCGACACTGATCCGGTGCTGCTGTCGCGCCTGCTGAGCAACCTTCTGGACAATGCCATCAAATACACCGAACACGGTCGCATCCTGCTGGGGTGCCGCAGGATCAAGGACGGCGTGCGGATTGAGGTCTGGGATACCGGCATAGGTATCGCTGCCGACGAGATGCCACACATCTTTGATGACTTCTACCGAATCGAAATGTCCTGCCGGCATCAAACCCATGGCCATGGCATCGGCCTGTCGGTGGTTCGCCGCACTGCCGACCTGCTCGGCCACCAGCTTACGGTGGAGTCATGGCCAGGCCGGGGCAGCGTCTTCCGGGTTATGGCGCCCTTGGCGCAATAACCCCCGTTATGCGACAGGGATGCGGGCGGACGCTGATGGGGCGGCTTCAGGTCATCTACAGCAGTTCGATGGCAGCCACTGAATGTCGGCTCCCCCCATTTAGCGGTCAATTGCCGACGGCATCATCCGTTAGATTTTCACCACCAACGACATCGGCAAGCGAAAGTATTGGTGGAGATGGCACCAAGGCCCGCCAAAGGCGGGAGGCACCACCAAGTACACGCCTGTCGGACCGGTCCATGCCCTTGTCGGCTTGGTGAGCCCGCCCTCGGCAAGCGCTTGGTGGTGCATGGATTGCCGGGGCCGGCCCATCGTGGGATGGTCGATTGTAATTCCGGGGTCGCAAAGCGCCGGCGGATGGTTATTCTCTGATCCTCCACCAGCGTTAAGAGGCCCGCATGACCCTGTCCGTCGCCATCCAGATGGACCCCATCGAAAGCGTCAACATCGATGCCGACAGCACCTTCGTGCTGGCGCTCGAAGCGCAGCGCCGCGGTCACCGGTTGTTCCACTATCTGCCGCAGCACCTGACCTACCGCCAGGGTCGGGTCTCGGCCTGGGCCCGGCCGCTCGAGGTGCGGCGCCAGCAGGGCGACCATGCGACGCTGGGCGAGGGTCACCAGCTCGACCTGTCCACCGTCGACGTGGTGCTGATGCGCCAGGATCCGCCTTTCGACATGGCCTATATCACGGCGACCCATCTGCTGGAGCATATCCACCCTGCCACGCTGGTGGTCAATGATCCGTTCCATGTGCGCAACGCTCCCGAGAAGCTGCTGGTCACCCATTTCCCCGAGCTGATGCCGCCGACGTTGATTTCGGCCGACCGTCGGCAGATCCTGGAGTTCCGGGCCGAGCACGGGGAAATCATCCTGAAGCCGTTGTTCGGCAATGGCGGGGCCGGGGTGTTCCACATCACGCCGGCCGACGACAACCTGAACGCCCTCTTGGAGATGTTCACCCAGCTGTACCGCGAGCCGGTCATCGTCCAGCGCTACCTGCCCCAGGTGCGGGCCGGCGACAAGCGGATCATCCTGATCGACGGCCGGCCGGCCGGTGCCGTCAACCGGGTGCCGGCGGAGGGCGAGGCGCGGTCCAACCTGCATGTCGGCGGGCGGGCCGAACAAAGCCGGCTGACGCCGCGCGAACAGGAGATCTGCGCCGCCATCGGGCCGACCCTGAAGGAGCGCGGCCTGGTGTTCGTCGGCATCGACGTGATTGGCGACTATCTCACCGAGATCAACGTCACTTCGCCGACCGGGCTACAGGAGATCAACCGCTTCGACGGCGTGTCCCTGGAACAGGGCGTGTGGGACGCCATCGAGGCAAGGCTGTGACATGAACGTCGACACCATGCGGGCGATCGATCGCTGGGTGGGCATTCCCCTGTGTTTCCTGCTCACCCTGGTCGGCCGCCTGGCCGGCCGCCGCAGCGACCGGCCCGGCCCGGCCCGGCCCACTCGCGTCTTGTTCATCGAATTGTCCGAGATGGGCAGCACCATCCTGGCCGATCCGGCCATGCGCAAGGCACGGGATCATTTCGAGGCCGAGCTGTTCTTCGTCATCTTCCAGCGCAACGCCGCCAGCCTCGACTTCCTGGGCACGGTGGCCCCGGCCAATATTTTCACCATCCGCGCCGACTCGCTGGTCAGCCTGGCCACCGACACCCTCGCCTTCCTCGCCTGGACCCGCCGCCGGGGCATCGACACGGTGATCGACCTCGAGCTGTTCTCGCGTTTCACCGCGCTGCTCACCGGCCTGTGCGGCGCCGCCAACCGGGTCGGCTTCCACCGCTTCCACAACGAGGGCCTGTATCGCGGCGCCTTGCTGACCCATCGGGTGGCCTACAACCCGCATATCCACATCGCCAAGAATTTCGTCGCCCTGGTCAACGCCCTGGCCAGCCGGGCGCCGGAACTCCCCTATTCGAAGACGGTCATCGGCGACGCCGAACTGGTCCTGACGCGCCCGACGCTGCCGGCGGCGGCGGTGGCCGCCATGCGCCATCGCGTCGCCCAGCTGGTTCCCGAGCTGGGTGGACACCGCATCGTCCTGCTCAATCCCAATGCCAGCGAACTGCTGCCCCAGCGACGCTGGCCGCATGGCCATTTCGCCGCCTTGGCGACGGCCATCCTGGAGCGCTGGCCGGACGTGGTGATCCTGTTGACCGGGGCGCCGGAGGAGGCGGCCGAAGCCGAGCAGTTGCGGGCCAGGGTCGACCATCCGCGGCTGGTCAATTTCGCCGGCCGCCAGCAGCTGAACGAGCTGCCGGCGCTTTACGCCCAGGCCGCTCTGATGGTGACCAACGATTCCGGTCCCGGGCATTTCGCCGCCATCACCACCATGCCCACCATCGTCCTGTTCGGCCCGGAGACGCCGGCCCTGTATGGCCCCTTGGGCAACACCCGCTCGCTCACCGCCGGGCTGGCCTGCAGCCCCTGCGTCTCGGCCGCCAACCATCGCAAGACCGCCTGCCGCGACCCGGTCTGCATGCGGGCGATTGCCCCCGAGACGGTGCTGGCCGCGGTGGCCGAGGTGCTGGACGGCCCGGGCCCATGATCAGTGGGGCGGGCGTCTGAACCTGTGAAAAACTAGATAGGGGTAGGGAAGGCCTTAGCCTCCCCTCCCTCCGAACCGTACGTGCGGTTTTCCCGCATACGGCTCTCCAGTCGGTGGTTTCCTCATCGGGAGCCCCTCGCGGTGAGCCAGGCCGTGTGTAAGGCGAACAGCCCA
>CAIOJO010000542.1 GCA_903858635.1 uncultured Telmatospirillum sp.
CGACAATTATTATAGTTGTCGCCACGGGGAGTCTGTTGCCCTGCTCATAGAGCCGTGCTAACAACAGCTCACCACTCGGCAGTGTCTCTCACAGGCAACCATAATCGACGCTGGGCGGCAACCATAATTGTCGCGCTACAGTCGATCACGCCCTTCTCGGCGTCGGCCAATCGATTGTAGATCCGATCTGCGTCCTCGCCCGTCTCGGCTGCCTTCCCGGCTGCGTAGACCCTCCGGGCGGGTTCCTGGTGCGGCTTCAGGCGCCCCCGCTCCTCGTCAACCAGGCGCTGATACTCGGCTTCCTCGGCCTCCGACAGATCGGGTAGAAGCGACGTGTCCAGCACACCGCCCGGTGTAAACTCAGCAGCACCGAGCCGTTGCTCCAGGCCTTCACCCAACGCGGCACCAGCCTCAAAAATGCACCGCTCAGGACTGAACACGGCGGCATCGATCGCGCCTCGCAACAGGAACGAACCCGTCTTGCCCAGCCGCCCCCAGCCCCGCCCAGCCAGCCATAGCCGCCGGAACAGCGCCTTCCCGAACCTCGGGATGTCCTGGCCGTCGGCAACGGCAAAATAGACGTGAAAGCCGGGCGTCGGCGTCGACAGCAGCCGGCCGTCAGGTGCATAAACCTCGGCGCTCGTTGACAGCTTCACCACCCGCGCCGCCGCCGCGAATACCGGGCTGATGTCGGCGAGCACGGCCAGTAGCTCGGCCGGGATCATCCCTGGCCGCTCTTTGTCCGGGTCGTGATCGAGCATCACCAGCGCCGGCCCGTTCGGGTAGTGAAAGAATTCCTTCGTCCGGTTGATGGCACCCGGCACCGGGTATTCAACGGGTGTGATATTGGCCGTCGTGCGGTCACAGACACCGGTTACCAAGCATTGGTTGGTGGTCAGACCAGCGAGGAAGCAGGGCAAGTCAGCCAAGTCCATGTCAACCTGGTCAGTCCGGCCGGTGCCTGCATTGGCGGGCGGCTCCTTCGCCAACACCCCGTCTACCACGTGCAAGAACTTCGTCAGCCGCTTCCTGCCGGTGAACAGGGTGAACGAGACTGGGAGGCTCGCCGCCCCTTGAGCCGGTGCGGTGGTGGATATGGCATTCATGGTGCACCTCATCGTTTTGAGAGGCGCAAAAGACACGGGTGGCGGGGGGGGTACTCGACCTGACCTGTTCTTTGCGCATCGCCCCCACACAACTACGACCGTGGGCGTGACAACGAATCATGCATGGCCCCAAGGCCAATAACAAGGTACCAAACAATATAGAACGCAACGAGTGAGTCACTCCATAGAGTGACTCACTCGACTCGCCCGGTCATTGCGAAAACTACAAGAACCCTGTATGTTCCTACTCACACGACCTATGTGTGTTCTTCGCGCTCATCATCAGCCCCGCCGTTGCTCGACCCAGCGGCGGGGCATTTTATTAGTGCGTCACTCCCGCTACCTGGTCTGCTTTGGGACGCGTTAGAATCTATTCCAGTTGAAACCGACCACACTGGATAGCCGATGGCCAAGCTCCTGACCCTTGAAGAGTGGGCCTCCGAAGTCTACGGAGACCATCCCCCGGCCCTCAAAACACTGCGTAAGTGGGCGCGCGACTGCCGGATCTACCCGCCGGCCGAGAAGCATGGTCGAACATTTTTCGTTCCGGCCGATGCGCGGTATCATGACCCGTCCAAGCCGGTCGTGGTGCCACCCCACCGGTCGTCCCTCGTCGATAGGATAGGCAACGGCAATGGGAAGAAGACGAAGCATTAAGACGCGCGGTCTGCCAGCCAACCTCTACGAGACCAACGGCTATTTCCGGTGGCGAGACCCGCGCACCGACGTGTGGTATGGCCTCGGCCGCGATCGTCGATCCGCGATCAGTCAAGCCATCGAAGCCAACCACGAGGTGGAAGGCTCCCGAGGCAAGCGCACGCTGGTCGACCGGCTGACCGTCGGGAAGGACAACTCCGTGTCGGCTTGGTGCGACCGTTACAAAGAGATGGCCGACGCCAAGAAGGAAGCCGGCAAGATCGCCAAGGCCACACATGACAGCATCGGCCAGCGACTGGCCAAGGTCCGCACCGCCTGGAGTGACATGCGCCTTGATGCCATCACCACCCGCGACGTTGCCGAGTTCCTCGACACCTGGGAACGCGACGGCAAGGCGCGCATGGCTCAGGCTATGCGTTCCTTCCTGATCGACTTCTTCAAGGCCGCCCAGACCAAGGGCTGGCTGACCAGCAACCCCGCCGACGCCACCAAGGCACCAGAGGTCAACACGATGCGTGCCAGGCTGAGCCTGGACGACTTCAAGGCGATTCACGCCATTGCGGTGAAGGACTACGCCCCGTGGCTGTCCAGGGCGATGGAGCTGGCCTTACTGACTGGCCTGCGCCCCGAAGACCTCGCCGCTATCGGACCCCGCGACGTGCGCGACGGCAAGCTGTGGGTTATCCCGAAGAAGACCCAGAAGCATGGTGTGCGGATCTGCATGCCCCTCACCCTTCGGCTCAATGCCGTCAGCTGGTCCCTCGGTGAAGTCATCGGCCGGTGTAAGGATCGGGTCCTGAGCCGGCACTTCCTGCACCACTCGGCCCACGCTGGCAGGGCCAAGCCGGGCGATCCGATCAGACTGAAGACGATCTCGGTCTGGTTTGCCGAGGCCCGAGACAAGGCCGGGGTGAAAGCTCCCGCCGGGAAGACGCCCCCAAGCTTCTACGAAATCCGATCGCTAGCCGAGCGGCTGCACCACGACCAGGGCGTCAACACCCAGGCCCTTCTGGGTCACAAGCAACCAGCAACCACCGCCCTCTACCATGATCTGAGAGGCTCCGAGTGGATTGAAGTGGGAACGAAATAGGCACGGGCTATTGCACGAATTTTGCAAAATTTTGCACAACCGACGCTAAGCCATTGATATAACTATATAACATTTCAATGCACCGTGCAGCTCATGCAGGGATCGAAGGAACGCACGATGTGCTGGACCAGCAGCGCCTCGTCGTCGCCTTCCGCCACCGGCACTCCTACCAGCGCCTCCTCCAGCGGTCCCGGGCGCAGCTGGGCGTCCCGCGGCGAGAAGTTCCAGGTGGTCGGGGCGACGACCTGGTAGCGGGCGATGCGGCCGCCCTCCACCGTCAGCCAATGGCCGAGGCTGCCGCGGGCGGCTTCCACCAGGCCGACCCCGGCGGCGTTCTTCGGCTGCTCGCCGCTGACGCAGAACGGCCCGGCGCCGCCCAGGGCCTGCACCCAGCCTTCCATCGCCGGCACCAGCAGGGCCAGTTCCAGCAGCCGGGCCAGCACCCGGTCGCGCAGATTGCCGCGGCCGCCGGCGGCGCCCACCAGGCCGCGAACCAGCGGATGGCCGGCGATCAGCTGCCGGGCCAGGGCGCCCACCTCGTAGCTCTCGCCGGCCAGCCGCGGCGCCTTGCACCAGCTGTAGCCGTCCGCTTTGTCGGCATCCGGTTCGGTCATCCCCTGGCTGGGATGCGCCGGGCTGCCGTCGAGCCAGGCATGGCTCACATCCTCCAGCAGTTCGGCGAGGTCGAGCGGCAACAGAGCGCCGTCGCGCCAACGGCCCGGGGCGAACAGGCTGGCACCGGGCGGTCCGAAGCTGCCATGGCTGAGGAACCGCGGCGGCCCTCGCCCCCATTCGGCCAGACCCAAGTCCTCCGCCACATGCAGGAAGAAACGCAGATCGCCGGTGGTCGGCGGCTGCTCGGCGGCCCAGGCGGCGAGAGCGGCCGGACCGTCGAGGGCGGCGATGCGTTCCAGCCGATCGCCGAACAGCCGCTGCTCGAGGAAGGCCCGGAAATCGGCGAGGATCGCCACCAGCCGCATCCGTTCGCCCTGGTCCACCGACTTGGTGACGCCGCCCGGCTGCAGGACCAGGCTATGCGGCCATTTGCCGGCCACCACGCCGAGCATGTGCAGGAGGCGGACGCGGGCCGCCGCCGCCGCTCGCCCGGCCTCGCCCACAATTGCCCGGTGACGCGCCACCGCCTGCTCGTGCCAGGACCGCCCGGCATAGGCGGCGCGGGCAAAATCGGGCATAAAGAATAGGTAGAAATGGGTGAGATGGTCGGCGGCATTCTCGCAAGCCAGGACCAGATCGGCGGCGACGCGGCCCAGGGGCGGCGGCACCAGCCCGGCGGCGGCGGCCACCGCCCGCGCCGCCGCCAGAGACTGGGCGACCGAACAGATGCCGCAGATGCGCGGCGCCACCACCAGCGCATCCTGGGTCGGCCGGCCGCGCAGGATCTGCTCGAACCCCCGATACAGCGAGGCGCTGACCTCGGCCGCCGCGACCTTGCCGTCGGCCAGGGTGAGGCGGACCTCGAGGTCGCCCTCGACGCGGTTGAACGGCCCGAGGATCAGTCGCGACATCGCCACCCCTCGCCGGCTGGGCCGGACCTCATGTCGGCGGGCGCCGGCGCGGCGGCACCACGATGCGATCCTCGCGGGCGTTCTTGCGCACCCGCTCGGGCGTCGCCGACTTGGACAGGGCCGACAAGGCGACGAACCACGCCTTCGGCATGTCCACCGGCAAACCGACCGGAATGCCGGCCAGCTTGGGCGTTTCGAGGAACGCCCCGGACGGCTCCTCGAAGCCCGGCGAGGTGCAGTTGATGCAGGCGTATCCGGCATTGGTGCAGGAGCCGCCGCCGTTCCAGATGCGCAGATTGCAGTCGCCCGGCGCCTGGGTGGCCTTGCAGCCGAGGTTCTCCATCAGGCAGCCGAGATGCGACGGCGCCGCGGCGCTGGCCTTGAACTCATAGTATTCATTGCGGGCGCAGCCGTGATGGGCCAGGTGATTGGCCCAGAAGCGCGGCCGGCCGAACGAATCGAGGTCGGCGGCGCCGAGTTCGCCCAAGGACAGGGCCATCAGGGTTTCCACCAGCCAACCGGGATGGGGCGGACAGCCGGCGATGTTGACCACCGGCAGGCCGCCGCTCGACCGCCAGCCTTCGCCCAGCAGGCCGCCCGCTTCCTCGCCGATATAGGCCAGGCCGGTGGCCTCGGTCGGGCTGTTGCGGGACGCCAGAAGGGCCCCATAGGCGGCGCAGCTGCCCACCGCCAGCACGGCGCGGGCCCGCGCGGCAAGGGCGGCGACCAGCCCGGCCACCGGCTCGCCGCTGCCGGCCAGGCGATGGAACCTGCCGCTGCCGTTGGGCCCCTGCAGCACCGCCCCCTCGATACACAGCAGGTCGAACGGCTGGTGGCCGCTGCGACAGGCGTCGAGAATGGCCAGCGCCGCCGGCCCGCCTTCTTCCGACAAGGCCGGGTGCCAAAGGAAGCGGATGCCGACGCGGTCCAGGGCGGCAACCAGTCCGTCCGGCTCGGCGCCCAGGGCCGACATCGTGCAGCCGCCGCAACTGGCGGCCTGCAACCACAACACGGTCAAGGCGGCGGGTCGATCGTCCATCGGGGGCAAGTCTAGGGGCCCGATAAGCCAGGGTTCAAGACATTGATCACTTGGGCCCGCGGCGGATCACGGGAAAGCGCTTGTACACCGCCAATGTTCCTGTTATGTTCTTTTTATCCAGTCGAGGAGGGTGCCATGCTTTTTCCCCATCCCAGTTCAGTGATCCATCATCTGGCCAATACGGCCGGCGCCCTGCTGGTGGGCGCCGTATTCGCCTTCGTCGGCCTCAACGCCGCCAGCGGCTGCGGCCAGTCGGGCGGCGAATGCATCGCCGTCGGCGACCTGTTGGGCGCCCCGCCGCCCGCCCAGTTGGCAAGGCGGGCCGAACATCCGAGCGGCTGAAACGCCGATCAGGCCTTCTTCACCGTCTTTTTGCCGCCCTTCGGCTTTCCGCCAACGATATTGCGGCGCACCGGCGCCGATCGATTGCTCCGCTGATTCATCTTCTCCAGCTCGACCAGCAACTGCCCGAACAGCCCCTCGGGTTTCTCGGCATAACGGTCGATAAAGGCGCTGCGCCGCGCCGCGGTGAAGTCATTGGGCCGCATGCCGGCGAACAGCGCCTTGAACATCTTGACGAAACTGGGCTCGCTGAAGGCGTCCTGAAGCATCTCGTCGCTGCTTTTGGCGACGAACATGCTGCTGCCCAAGGATACCGTCCGTGGATCGTTGTTCATCACGATCATGAACCATTCCTTGCGCAGCTCGAACCGCTTGAAGCTGCGAGCGATGGCCACCAGCGTGTCTTCGACGATGACATGGGTCCGCGGATCGGCATGAAACTGCGGCCACGGGACCGTCCGCGCGCCGGCGCGGATTTCATTGGCGATGACCGCGCATTGTTCCTTGAATTCGGCGTAGATCTCGTTGCCGAGGATCATCCGCACCGCGGCAAAATAATGCGGCAGATTGGTTCTTCGCACGCCCGAGGTCGGGTCGTCGAGCAAGGCAAAGAACGGTTCGGTGATCGCCCGGCCGAAGAAATCGGTCCGCTTGTGTTCGATCTGGGCCAGTTCGATCAATGTCGCGCAGCCGGCCGAATGGCGGTCGTAAAAGGCCAACAGGGCCCCTTCGGCATCCGCCACCGCCTTGCCGATGCGGTGGATCTCGTCGAGGGCAACCTGGCCTTCGACGGCGCTCGCCTCGATCAGGTCGAGAAAGGCCCGCAGCGCCACCCCGACCACGGCGCGGCAACGATGGCCGTAACGCATCGACGCAGCCGTATCGCTCGGCCGTCCCTCGCCGGAAGAGGGCGGCACCGAAGTCGAAGCGGGATCCGCCTGTTCGACCATCCATTACCCCTGCCGCCAGCCGACCCGAGGGCCGGTCCGCGGACGAAGACTGGCAAAGACTTTAACACAATCCCGGCCAGCTCGGTTATGTGTTCCTCTGCGCGATTGTCGCGACAGGATTCCCGGATCACCCCCATGCAACTCCTCGCCCCCTATCTGCTTTTCCTCGGCGATGCCCATGACCAGCTTGCCGCCAAGACGGCCGATGGGATCGCCCGTTGGCGCCCGTCAAAAGTGGTCGGGCAGTTGCGGCTGCCCGGCTGCCAGGCCGATGTCGGTGTCGCTGATATGGACCTTGACCAGGCGGTGGCCGCCGGCGCCCGCACCATGGTCATCGGTGTGGCCAACCGCGGCGGCGTCTTTTCCCCGTCCTGGCAGCCCAGCCTGTTGCGGGCCCTCGACCGCGGCCTCGATCTGGCGGCCGGGCTGCACGAACGCCTGGCCGATCTGCCCGAGGTGGCGGAACGGGCCCGGCTGCGCGGCCGGCAGCTGTTCGACCTGCGCCAACCCGATCGATCGTTCGAAGTCGGCACCGGCCGTCCGCGGGCCGGCCGACGCTGCCTGACCGTCGGCACCGACTGCTCCGTCGGCAAGATGTACACCGCGCTGGCCCTCGAGCGGGCCCTGCAGGATCGCCAGATCCAGGCCGATTTCCGGGCAACCGGGCAGACCGGTATCCTGATTGCCGGCAGCGGGGTATCGGTCGACGCGGTGGTCGCCGATTTCATCTCCGGGGCCACCGAATGGCTGGCACCGGCCAACCAGCCGGACCATTGGGACCTGATCGAGGGACAGGGCTCGCTGTTCCACCCGTCCTTTGCCGGGGTGTCCCTCGGACTGCTGCACGGCGCCCAGGCCGAGGCCTTGGTGATGTGCACCGAACCGCACCGCCCGCATATGCGCGGCCTGCCCGGACAGCCGCTGCCCGACCTGGCCGCCTGCATCACCCTGAACGAGCACTGCGCCCGCCTCACCTGCCCGGCCGCCCGGGTGGTCGGGGTCGCCGCCAATACCTCGCGGCTCGACCCGGTGGCGGCGGCCGACTGGTTGCAGGCCACCGGGCAACAACTCGGCCTGCCGGTGGTCGATCCGTTGCGCGGCGGGGTCGAACCGTTGGTGGCGGCGCTACTGGCATGACCCGCGGCTTTCTGCTTGCCCCCGAGGAGTTTCCGATCCGCGGCGATTTCCGCATCGCCCGGGGCGGCAAGGCGGTGGCCCGCGTGGTGGTGGCGGAGCTGCGCGAAGGCGCCTGCCGCGGCCGTGGTGAATGCGTTCCCTATGGTCGCTACGGCGAAACCGTCGAGGGGGTGCTGGCCCAATTGGAGATGCTGCGGACGGCGGTGGAGGCCGGACTGGAGCGCAGCGCGCTGCAGGATGCCCTGCCGCCCGGCGCCGCCCGCAACGCGCTCGACTGCGCGTTGTGGGACCTCGAGGCGAAGCGGAGCGGCCAGCCGGCCTGGGCATTGGCCGGTCTGCCGCAGCCGGTGCCCCGCACCACCCTGTTCACCATCTCGCTGGCCGCGCCCGAGGCGATGGCCAAGGCCGCCCGCCAGGCGTCCGACCGGTCGCTGCTGAAGGTCAAGCTCGGGGCTGCCGGCGACCCCGAGCGCCTGCAAGCGGTGCGGCAAGCGGCGCCACAGGCTGGCCTGGTGGTCGACGCCAACGAAGGCTGGTCACCCGCCCAGCTGGTGGACTACGGGCCGCTGCTGGTCGAAGCCGGGGTCCTGCTGGTCGAGCAGCCGCTGCCGGCCGGCCAGGACGAGGCCTTGCGCGGCCTCGGCTACCCGGTGCCACTCGGCGCCGATGAATCCTTCCATGGCTTGGCCGACATCGAACGGCTGGCCGGCCTCTATCAACTGGTCAATCTCAAACTCGACAAGACCGGCGGATTGACCGAAGCGCTCCGCGTCAGGGAACAGGCCCTGGCCGCCGGCTTCGGCATCATGGTCGGCTGCATGGTGGGCAGCTCGTTGTCGATGGCACCGGCCACCCTGCTGACCGATGGGGCCGCCTTCGTCGATCTGGACGGCCCACTGCTGCTGACCGCCGACCGCTCCCCCGGCCTTCGGTACGACGGCGCGGTGCTGCATCCTTCGACCGGCGAGGTCTGGGGCTAAGGAGGCGGCGCTCGGAAAACCGCAGAGACGCAGAGACGCAGAGATGGAATTTCAATGTGCCACGCCTCGGTGACGGGATTCATCGCCTTGACCTGACCTCAAGCCCTTTGCGTCTTTGCGTCTCTGCGTCTCTGCGCCTCTGCGGTTTCTTCCCACGCCTGGTCTTGGAACACATTGCCAGCCGCGCCTGTCGACAGACTCGGAGAAGGACAGGAGAGGAACCATGGCCCAACCGACCGGCAACGCCCGACCGCAGCGCGGTCAATCCAAGCCGCAGCCCGCAGGCCAAGCCATCCCCGACACCCCGGAAACCGGCGAGGCGGTGTGCCCCCAATGCCGGGGCGCCGGCTGGCTCGGCGGCAAGATGTGCCCGGCCTGCGAAGGAAGCGGCCAGATCATCGGCGACGGCTGATCGGCCCCGTTCAGATCAGCGACGCGCTGCACAGCTTCCAGATATCGCCCTGGAGGCCGAACAGGATGACGTATTCCTCCTTGCCGCTATGGTCGATCACCACCCGGAACCGTTCGCCGATGCAGGCCGGGCCGGCCGACGGCGCCGGCGTCTTGACATGCTTGGCGTTGAGGCAGGGATTGAGCGAGGCCGGCACCTCGCCCTTGATCGGCGGCGGACGCTTGCCATTGACCTCGAGGTAGTAGTTGTGGGCCTGACCGCCGCTGACTTCGGCCCGCAACACCAGCTTGCCGAAACGCGACCGGTACAGCCCGGCGTCCTGAACCCCCTCCTGCATGCCCATGGGCAACGCCCGGAAACTGATGGCGGCGCAAGACGGTGGCTGCTTCTCGGCCGCCATCAGGCTGCCGGCGAAACCACCGGACAGGACCAGGACCAAGGCGCACCGAACGACCAAACGCAAGCCTGACATGAGACCCTCCTGCTGACGGAGGCCATAGCTTTGGCGCTTCCGCCGGCCGCGTCAAGGCTCCCAAACGATTGTTCGACATCGGCAACAATTGTTTTTCGGTGGGAACGCCGGCGCCGCCAATTTCTCGCAGCCGCTCTAATGTTGATCGCTGGCGCCGCCGGAACCGCCCGGGGAGTCCGGCAAATCCGGGCGGAACAGAGCCATCATCATTTGCGGCATCAGCTGACTGACCTGCGCGACCCCGTCCGCCCCAGCTCGCCCCATCGCCCCGGTATAGGCCCGGCCGGAGACGCAGAAGGCGCCTACCACATGGACGTCGCCGCCGCTGGCGACCTGGCCGGCGGGCGCGTTGCCCGGATACTGACAGATCTGGTCCGGGGTCGGTCGCGGCGAGGAGGAGAAATCGAAGATCAGCGCGTAGTTGGGCTGCGCCGATGCGCCGGGGGTCAGGGTGGGATGCGTCGGCTGGCGCATCACCGGGCCCTGCACATCGGTTTCGATCATCCGATTGAAGGCATCGTCGGGCATCGGCAACGGATTGCCGCGGACGATCAGCCGCAAATCGCGTCCACCCGCCCCATAGTCGTAAATCGAGGCGATATTGCTCTGCGGATTGGGCCAAGCCTCCACCACGCTGGGAGTGCTGCAGCCAGCCAGCAGCACCATCGCCGCCACACCCATCGCCATCTGCCATCTCGGTCGCATCTTAAGGTCCTCCAACCCAAAAAATGTAGAGCGCACCCGGCCTTCTGACAATGGGCGGGCGGCAGGCGCCAGGAGCGGGCGCCGCATCTAGAGCCGTTCGCGTTCACACGCGATCGACTGTCGAGTCTTCAGTGTGAAAAGGCTCCGCCTTTTCAATGGCTCAGGCGCCGCTCGGGCTTAATCGCCGATTCCGTAAGAACGCAATCGGCTCTATGCAGCGGCTTGGCGGCTGGGTTAGCCGGGATCACCCCGGCACGACAAGGAATAGACGATCCTCATCGGCAGCAGTACCACCTCCGCGCCCCATGGAAGAGCGGGAGGCGGATACACAACTGTCGCCTATCTCCATTGCCGTAACCCCGGAGCAGCAGATGAGTGACGACGACCGCCGTTCGGAAATATCCGAGCAGATCGCGTATTGCCCCGATCGCCAGCCGAGATTGCACGAAGAGGATGGCCTGCACCTCCGCCGTGAGGGATGGCTTTCGGGCAGCCCCGCCCTCCCGACCGTCGACGACGTCGAACGGGCCTTGGCCATCCTCGCCATCATTGCGGCGACCGAGGCCGAACTCGCCACCGACGCGCCGGCTATCATTTGGCTGAATTGAGCGGGAATCCCCCTTGGGCGGGGATTGACAGGGTCTGCTAGGCGGGGGCTAATGGCCCGATAATCGCCCATGCATGACCATCGCCCTTCCGCCCCGCCAGCCGACAGCCGCCTTGCCTCTCAGAAGGAATGGCCGGTCCTGGCCGCCCTCGCGGCGATCGCGCTGCTGCGTGCGGTGGTCGCCGCGACCATGCCGTTGTCGGTCGACGAGGCTTACTACTGGCAATGGACCAGACCGCTCCAGCTTTCCTATTACGACCATCCGGCGATGGTCGCCTATTGGATCTGGGGGGGCCTTCGGCTGCTGGGCGAAAACCCGTTGGGCCTGCGGTTGTTCGCCGTGCTCGGCGCCTGCGCCGTCACCGCCCTGGTGTGGGACACGACGCGGCTGGCTTTCGGCTCGCGGCGCGCCGCCAACCAAGCCGCCCTTTGGCTGAATTGCACCATCCTGTTCGACAGCGCCGGGGTGCTGATCACCCCGGATGCGCCGCTGCTGCTGTTCTGGAGCCTGTGCCTGTGGGCCCTGGTCCGGCTGATCATCGAGGGCAAGGCGCGCTACCTGTTCGTCGCCGGTGCGGCGCTCGGCCTGGGGGCCGTAAGCAAATACACCATGGCCCTGCTGGTTCCCGGAATCTTGTGCACCTTCCTGCTGTTTCCGGCCCTGCGCGCATGGTGGCGGCGGCCGGGGCCCTATCTCGCCGCCCTGCTCGGCCTGCTCTGCATGACCCCCTTGCTGCTGTGGAACCTGGCCAACCACGGCGCCTCCTTCACCAAGCAACTCAATCACGCCTTCGCCGGCACGGTCGGCGACGCCCTGGCCAGCCTGCTGGGCTGGCTAGCCAGCCAAGTGGGTTTGCTGACGCCCCTGATCTTCGCATTCAGTCTCTGGGGAATGGGCTGGACGCTGGTGGCCGGTTGGCGGCGACGGCGGCCGGAGTGGTTCCTGCTGGGGGCGACCTCGTTGCCGGTGGTGGCGTTCTTCCTGTCGCACAGCCTGCAGGGGGCGGTGCAGGCGCATTGGGCCGGGCCGGCCTATCTGGGCGGCGTGATGGCGGCGGCCGGTGCCTGGCTGGACCATGACGGCAAGCGACGCTGGGCATGGGCCTGCACCGCGGCACCATGGGTCGGACTGGTCATGGTGTTGACGGTCTTCCTGCAAGCCAGCACGGCCATCCTGCCGATTCCCCTGAAGATCGATGCGTTGAAACGCCTCGGCGGCTGGCCCGAACTGGCTCGGCAGGTGCAAGAGGAGCGCCTGGCCCATCCCGGCGCCTTCCTGATGACGCAGAAGCACGAGCCGACCGGGATCACCTCGTTCTACCTGCCCGATCATGCCCCGGTATTCCTGCAAGGGCGGATCCGTCCGTCCTATTATACGGCGGCCGAGGTCGCCGCCTTGAAAGGGCATGACGCCATCTTCATCTCGCGGGCCAGGGAAGACGGGGCCGCCGGAATCCGCGACAAGTTTGCCCGCGTCACCTTCCTGCGCCAGATCGTGCTGTCCTGGGGCGGCAGCCCGGCCGATGCCTACAACCTTTACCTGGCCGAGGACTATCGGGGCGGCGCCCTGGTGATGGGCGACGGGCTGAACGGCGCCCTCGACCTTCCCTGACGGCCTCGCACTCCCCAACTGCTGAACGAGGCAGAGCCGAGGATCTCCCGCATGGCCCAATCGGATCCGGAAAACCGCTACCGCGCCAATCTGCAGGGCGAGGTGGACAGCAGCGCACTCTATCGGACCCTGGCCGAGATCGAGGGCAATCCGCAATTGGCCAAGATCTACAAGCGCTTGGCGGCGGTCGAGGATGCGCATGCCGACTTCTGGCGCAAGGGGCTGTCGCGGCTCGGCGCCAAGGTGCCGCAGTCGCGGCCCGGCTGGCGGACCCGCATGCTGGCCTTGTTGGCTCGCCGCTTCGGCTCCTCGTTCATCCTGTCGACGGTCAATCTGCAGGAACAGGCCGATGTCGGCAGCTACGACAAGCAGCCGGAAGCGGTGGCCGGCGGCCTGCCGGCGGCCGAACGATCGCATGCCCGCATCGTCCAGGCGGTGGCCGAGCAGGTCGGCGGAGCCCGCGGCATGAGCGGCGGCAGCTTGGCCAGACTGGAGGGGCGGCATCGGGCGATGGGCGGCAATGCGCTGCGCGCCGCCGTGCTGGGGGCCAATGACGGATTGGTGTCCAATCTGAGTCTGGTGATGGGCGTGGCCGGGGCGGCGGCGCAACAGCACACCATCCTGCTGACCGGTTTGGCCGGCCTGGTGGCCGGCGCCTGTTCCATGGCGATGGGCGAGTGGCTGTCGGTCAACAGCACGCGCGAGCTCTACCAGCGGCAGATCGATACCGAGGCCGACGAACTGGCCCATATGCCGGCGGAGGAGCGCGAAGAGCTGGTGATGATCTACCAGGCCAAGGGGCTGTCGGAAGCCGAGGCGAACAGCCTGGCCGACCGCATGATGAACAACACGGCGACCGCCCTCGATACCCTGACCCGCGAGGAATTGGGCATCGACCCGAAGGAGCTCGGCGGTTCGGCCTGGGCGGCGGCGGCCGCCTCTTTCGGCCTGTTTTCCCTCGGCGCCATCTTCCCGATTCTGCCCTACGCCGCCTGGTCCGGAAACGCCGCCGTGCTGGGCAGCCTGGCCAGCGCGGGCGTCGCCCTGTTCCTGATCGGGGCCGGCACCTCGCTGTTCACCGGGCGAACGGTGCTGTTCTCCGGCGTACGCCAGCTGCTGATCGGCTATGCCGCGGCGGGCGTCACCTTTGCCATCGGCCGCCTGGTCGGCGTCACCCTGGGCGGGTGAGATGCTGGGTAGAAGAGTTTTGCGGGTGAGAAAATCACTGGCGCCAGCGTCCCTGCCGGCGTTCCGGCGGAGCCGGAAGCTGAGCATTTCCGCCGCTCCGCGGCGAAAGACCGGCAGGGACGCCGGTCCCACTGAAAGACAACCGATGACAGTGTGTGTGTCAGTGCGCCACGCGAAACAGCTTGAACCGCTTGGTTTCCGGCGGCAGCGGCAGCGGGCTCAGCCAGGGCGGCACCTCGCCCTGCTCGAGACGCTGAGACAGGCTGTCCCCCGACGGCCGCTGGTATTCCTTGTCCATCTTCGAGGTCGGACAGATGGCCAGATAGTCGATGCCCCGCCGCGCCACCACCGCCTGCGCCGCGCTGTCGTCGCTGCCGCCGAGAACGGTCTGGGTGTCGTCGATGGTCGCTTCATTGGCCGAAGGGATGCCGACCAGATCGACGGCGCTGCGCCATTCCAATTCGGGACCGATGAACAGATAGGTCATCAGCACCGGCTGGCGGCCGCTCTTCGGAACCGCTTGGGCTTGCAGTTCGGCGGCAAGCGGCATCACCGGGCAGAAAGCCTCGGTATCCTCCTTGACCGATTTCGGCAGGCATAGCATCCCCAGAAGGAATCCCACGGCGACGACCGACAAGGCGAGCGGCCGCCGCAGCGACAGGTCACGGCGCGCCCACAGATGGCACACCAGCTCGGTCCAGGGCAGCAGGAGCATGGCCTGGGCGTAGCTCGCCCAGCGCACCGCACTCAACGCCGCCGCGTCGAACAGGACCACCCCGGCCAGCAGGATCACGGCGGACGGCCGGCGGCGATTGAGCAGCAGCCAAGGCAGCACCGCCAGGCTCGGCCCCAGCTCATTGAACATCATGGCGGCGCGCTCGCGGCTGGTCGGCCACAGGGGCTGCCATTCCGCCACCTCGGACAGCCAGGCGCGGGCCGCCTGCCCATGGTCGACGAAGGGTCCGGCCAGCAGCTTCGGAGTGACCATCACCACCACTGTCGCCAGGATGGCGCCGCTGGCCAGGACCGCCGCCCAGCGGCCGCGGTCGACCGGCCGCCAGGCGCCGATCAGCAGCCAGAGGACGGCGGTCAGGCCGAGCAGAGCGGCCTGGGCCGCCGAAATGCGGTCATAGGCGGGCAGCAGCCACAGATCCGGCGGGAACTCGATCAGGATGGCCAGCCCGACGGTCACGAACAGGGCGACGGTAAAGGCCTGGATGTGGCGCAGATCGATCCGTCCGGCCAGCCACAGCCCGACCAGAGAGACGCCGAAATAGGCTTGCGGCACCGCTGCCTCGAGGCTGACCCACAGGGCCAATCCACCGACCACGCCATTCAAGGCGCTCAACCTTGGTCCCGCCCCGTCGACGACGCGCAGCAGCAGCACGATCTGGGTGAGGAACAGCAGGGCGAGCAGGCTGTGATGGTCCGGCCGCCCGACCAGATAGGTGCCGACCAGGGACGGCGAGAGCTGCAGCAAGGCGGCCAGCAGCACGAAGCCGCGCGCCCCCAGACGGTTCTTGAAGCCCCACCACAGGATGGGCATGGTGGCCACCAGGAGCAGCGGGCTGATCAACACGCCCCACAGGAACAGCGCCTTGGCGTAAGGCATGAACAGTCCGAGGGGCTCGGCCCCCAGCTCGAGCAGAACATCGAGCGGCCGCGTCCATTGCAGGGCTTCGCCATAGGGCGCGTTGATCCGGATATCGAGTCGCTCCCACCAGGCGCCGCTCTGATGGAGCTGCAGAACGCGGGCCAGGCGCGAATAGCAGTCGGCGTCGGCCAAGCCGCCGGCGAACACCGGCACCACGCCGAGTATGGCGTCCACCACCTGCATGACGAGGGCCATCAGGCAGGCCAAAGCCAGCGGATGCCGGTCGATCAGGCGGAGTGGATCCAGCCGGTCCGGCCGCATCATGGTCGGCGGCGGACCAGCCGGGAACGTCCGAAGGAACAGCTGCAATTCTCATTCCTGTTGGCTGGCCGGATCGGTCCGCGGCGGCGGCGACGGGCAGCCCATGCCACCAGATCATCGCAGCCTCCGTTGAAGATTTCCTATAGCCGAAATGTTCGGGCCTTTTTGCCGTTGCTTATCTCGTTTGGCACACGCTAATGTCATTGGCAAGACGAACACCAATCGCCAGCGGTGACCCCGTGTCGTCCCAATCGCGCCCCGGTCGGGGCGCGCTCCTTCGCCTGAACGACATATGCTTGGCCTGGAATTGACCGTTGTCGCAGGACAGGCGTCTGCCGTTGCTGGCGGACCGAACCGTCGAGAGAGGGTGGCCGGCCGAAAAGCTGGTTGCAGGTGCGATGCATTCCATGAAGTGGAACGAATCCTTCGTCACCCGCCTGCGCGAGCTCGACACCGCCAACGAAAGCCTGTTCTACGTCCTCGGCCATCTGTTCGACCGGGGAGTCGAATGCCAGGGGCGGTCCTGCGTGGGCGACAGCAGCTGCCGGCGCATCGATTCCCTGATCGCCTTCATCTCGCGCAAGCTCGGCCGCGAAGAGGCCTTGATGGAACGCTGCGGCTACCCCGACCGCGCCGCCCATTGCCGCGACCATGGCTATGCCGTCACCCGCCTGGTCGAGTGGCGTCGGCTGCCGCTCTGTCACAGCAATTACCAGGCCAGCCTGACCACCTTTCTGTTCGACTGGACGGCCAAGCACATCGCCACCTTCGACCGCGGCTTGGGACGCTGGGCGATCCCCGAGCCGGTGCCCGCCGCCCTCCTTCCGGAGGCCTCGGCACACTCCCCGGTCCAGCCCCTGGAGCACTCCGCCGACAGTGCAACGGCGCTGCATCACCGCGACGACGCCTTGGCCAAGTGGCGAAACATCGCGTTCTAAGGGCAAGCAGCAACTGTTATTCCAGTGGCACCGGCGTCCCTGCCGGTGTTGTCGCCGCAATTGCCAGCCTCGCTGGCACACCGGC
>CAIOJO010000543.1 GCA_903858635.1 uncultured Telmatospirillum sp.
AACCCTGCGAGCCGCCCTGCTGGCCCATCAGGCCAAGCATTCCATCAACCCCGATCTTGAACAGCACGCCAAGGCCGCGTAGCCTGTTCAGACCGTGACGCCTGCCGAGCGAATTTCAACACGGCTCGGGACAATCCCCGGCGGCACGTTCGATACCTATGTGCGTGCTATCGCACCGGCTTTGGAACGGTATCTGCCCAACAAGGTGAACGTCATCCCGACCAATATCGAGGGTGGCAACCAGGCTAAGGCGATGAATACCGTCTATCGGGCCAAGCCGGATGGCTACACCATCTGCATCGTCGACATTCCCGGCGCCTTGCTGCCGCAGGTGATCAACAACCCGCCGCCGGCCTACGACCTCAGGAAATTCACCTGGCTGGCCAGCATCGGCAGCGACCCCTACGGCCTGGCGGTCAATGGCGCCTCGCCGATCAAGACCATCGACGACCTGAGAAAACTCGGCCGGCCGGTCAAGTTGACCACCACCGGGCCGGGCACCACCTCCTACATGGTGGCCAGGATCGCTACCGACGCCATGGGCATTCCCAGCACCAACATCAGCGGCTATCGCAGCAGCAGCGAATACGCCATCGGCGCCATCCGCGGCGACGGCGACGGAACCGTTGCGGTGGTCCCCATCCTGCAGAAATACAGGGACTCCGGCGATCTCCGGCCGATCGTCATGCTGGCCACGAAAAGCCCATTTCCCGGCATCGCCGATACGGTTCAGCTGGGCTACCCCGAATTGGCCAGCCTGTCGATCCGCCGCCTGGTCGGCGCGCCGCCCGGCATGCCGGCCGAGACCCGCAAGATCCTGCAGGATGCCTTGCTGAAAGCGATGAACGACCCGGTCACCATCAAGGTGATGGATGCCGCCGGCGCCGCCATGCAACCCGAAGACGGCGACACCGCCGCCCGGATACTTAGCGAAAGCTTTGATTTCTATAACAAATATAAAAAATTTATAGAGCAATAGGCGGGTTTCGGCCTGCCCTGCCAATGGGAACGGAGGGAACAGTTGCATCAGATCATCCGGCATCTGGCCGTGTGGCTGCTGGCGGCGATCGCCATGAGCCAACCGGCCTTGGCCGCCTATCCGGAGAAGGACATCACCTTCATCATCCCGACCGGACCGGGCGGCACCTTCGACGCCTTCGTGCGAACCATCGGCCATGTGATGGAACGCTATCTGCCCAACAAGGTCCATGTGGTGCCGCTCAATATCCCGGGCGGCAACGGCAGCAAGGCGGTCGGCACCACCTTCCGCGCCAGGCCGGACGGCTACACCATCCAGATCTTCGACATTCCCGGCGCTCTGCTGCCGCAAATCGCCAACCAACCGCCGCCGGAATACGACCTGCGCGACTTCACCTGGCTGGGTTACATCGGCCAGGACCCATACGGCATGGCGGTGAACGGACATTCGGCCGTGAAGTCGGTGGAGGAGTTGAAGGGGTTGGGGCGGCCCGTCAAGTTCCTGTCAACCGGGGCCGGGGCGACGTCTTATCTGGCAACCCGCATCACCAGCGAAATCCTGGGCATCAACGCCAATTTCATCACCGGGTATCGGGGCGCCAATGAATATGTGATCGGCGCCATCCGCGGCGATGGCGATGCCGCCGTCGCCGTGCTGCCGATGCTGAGGAAATACAAGGACTCCGGCGATCTCCGGGTGATTGCCTACCTGACCAAGCAAAGCCCCGACCCCGAAGTGCTGACCGCGGCGCAGCTCGGCCACCCTGAATTGGCCAATCTATCGGTGATCCGGCTGATCGGTGGACCGCCCGGCCTCCCGCCCGACGTCAAGGCGGTGCTGGAAGAAGCCTTGCTGAAGGCCATGGCCGATCCCGAAACGGTCAAGGCGACCGAGTTGCTGGGTGCCAATCTCGACCCCAAGGGCGGCGACGAAGCGAAGGCCGTCCTGCTCGACAGCATCGCCTTCTACACCCGCTACCGGAAATACATCCTGGAAGACGGGGGCGCCGAAAAGTAACCCTGTAACCATCCCTGGGCGGCCGGCCGCCCAGGGATGGTCAGGGGTGCACGTCTTCGGTAAACCAGTCGGTCGGCAGTTCGGTACCGGCGCCGGCCTCTTTGGCCTTGCGGTAGACCACCGCGCCGGCGGCGGCGAACTGATAGCCGAGGCCGAGATTGTTGACGAAGCAGGTGACCTGATCGTCGGCCGTACGGCCCGCCGTCTTGCCGGCGATCAGCTGGGGCAAGGTCGGCAGCGCCTTGAAGTCGATTTCCTCGGCCACCGACCAGCCCTTGCCCTTGGTTTTTTCCGGAACCACCAGATCCTTGGTCAGGATATGCGTCGGCGTCCCATCATTGGTGTGGATGATCAAACGGTCGGCCCGCTTCAGGGCGGCGGTCTCGATCTCCGGCCGTTTGATGGCGCTGACATGCATGCCGGGGGCCATCCAGCGTTCGAAGAAGATGTTGTCGATGGTGTTGCTGGCGCACATGACGATATCGGCGCCAACCACCGCCTGCTCGGGCTGATCGACCGGCACCACCTCGACACCCAGGACGCGGCTCATCTTCGCCGCGAAGGCGTCGCGATTGGCCTTGTTCGGGCTGAAGCAACGAATGCTGTCGATGCGGCGGACGGCACAGGCGGCGGTCAGCTGGGTCTCCGCCTGCCAGCCGGAACCGAGCATTCCCAGCACTTTGGCGTCTTGGCGGGCCAGATACTTGACCCCCAGGCCGTTGGTGGCGCCGACCCGGATATGCTGCATGACGCCATCGGGGAAGATCGCCAGCGGTTCGCCGGTATGGGTGGAGAACAACAGGACCAACCCGACATAGCGGCCATTGGGGGCGGACGGTACTTTGACCCGGCGCATGCTGTCACCCTGTTTCGGCCAGGTCAGGATGTCGGAATTGATGCGGACGGCGCTGACTCCCAGCTTCGGCGAGACCCCGTCCATCGATTTCAACCCATAGAGCGCGTCGGGTCGGATGGTGGGGGTCAGGCTGTCGGATCGGGTTCGCGAAATGCCCCGCCCTTCGGCCAGTTCCACATAGGCCTCATCGAGGACATCGATGCATTCCGGCATCGTCAGCAAATTCTCGACGTCGGCATTGGACAGGATGAGGGTCATCGCATGGTCTCCGTTGGGGGCCACCCGCCGGCGCGGGTCCAGTCTTCGGCTATAGCAGCGCCGACCATTCCTTGGGCAGCAGGCCACGGGCACGGCCACGGCCGACGTAGTATTTCCACAGCTTGGCGACATGCTTGTCGCGCTTGAACTCGCGTTGAAAGGCTTCCATCTCGGCGGCACTCAACGGGATGACCCGGCCCAAGGCGGCGGCCTGGTACAAGGCGCGGGCGTTCTCGACGAAATGGACGCTGTCGACCAGCAGGGCGGGCACCGAACCGGCCGTGACCACCTGTCCGTGGGCGCGGATCAGCAAGGCATGGCAGCTCCCCAGCGTCGCCGCCAAGGCTCGGCCCAGGGCCGGACTGGCGACATGGCTGGGATCGGGATGGGTGGGAATGCCGTCCGCCCAGCGCACGGCGTGGTTCTTGATCGGCAACAACGTCAAGCCTTCGACCATGGTGAAGACGGTGGTCAGGTCGTCGTGGAAATGGGCCACCGCCTGGACATCCGGGCGCGCCCTCAGGATCTCGCAGTGCAGGTAGACCTCGGCCGGAGGCCGGTCATTGCCGGCCACCACCCGGCCGTCAAAATCGCAGACCAACAGGTCGGCGGCGGTCAGCTCGGCGCGGCTCTGATCGAAGGACTGGATCAGGAAGGCATCGCGCCCCGGCAGGCGGGCGCTGACATGGCCGCTATAGCCCATGATCTCGAGATCGTTGAGCAGCAGCGTGCAAGCCGCCACCTGCTGGCGCAGCGCCGCCTCGTCCAATGACCCGGGCATCTCTGTCTCGACCATTATTGCCTCCCTTGTTATTGCCTCCCTTACCGTTTGGTACGATCGGCATCGGCCCCCGCGGCCGGAACGAAGAAGATGAACAGGTTGGCGATGACGATGCTGACCGCGACGAAATAGATGGTCGCCGACAGACCATAGTGGTCGCCCAACACGCCCCCGAGGATGGGGCCGACCGAGGCCCCCAGGGCTTGGGTGCCGAACAGCACGCCGACGCTGATGCCCCCCATGTTCTTCGGCGTCGCGTCGAGCAGCCAGGCCTGCAGCACCGGCCGCACCGCATAGAGGAAGAAGCCGAGGAAGGCCACCAGGAAGACGAAGATCGGCGAATTGCCGGCCAGGCCCATCCCCACCAGCACCACGGCGGTCATCGCCATGCTGCTCATGATGATGCGGCGGCGGCCCATCTTGTCGGACAGATGCCCGGCCAAGGGCGAAGCGAGAAAGCCGGCGGCCTGCAGGCCGAACAGGCAGGCCCCGACCCATTTCGCCGAATAGCCCATCTGGTAGGACAGATACACCGGCAGGAAGGTGAGCAGGGCATTCTGCGTCATCGAGCGGAACGCCGAGCTGACCGACAGCAGGATGAGCGGCCGGTTTTTCGCCAGGGAGCGCAGATCGCGTAGATACTGGCCAACCGATTGCCCGTCGCCGGCATGCGCCGTCTTGCCGGTCTTGGCTCCCAGTTGCAGCCGGCCCAGAAAGATCAGCAGGACCGCCGACATCAGGACACCCGGAATAAGATTGACCACCACCACTTGGCGCCAGCTGAACAGGGCCAGCAAGGCGCCGATACAGAGCGGGGCCAGGGCATCGCCGGCATTGCCGCCCATGCCGTGCAGCGACAACACCAGGCCTTTGCGCTCCGGGAAGCGCTGGGCCAGGGTCGGAATGGCGGTGGGATGCCACAGGTTGTTGCCGATGCCGACCAGGCACATGCAGGTGAGCAGCAGCCAATAGGTGCTGGTGAAGCCGATGATCAGATAGGGGAAGCCCACCCAGAACAGGGACAGGGCCATCAACAACCCCTTGCGCGGCACCAGATCGACGAAGATGCCGCCGGGGATGTTGGCGATGGCCCCGGCCAGGTATTGGCAGGTCATGACCAGGCCGATCTGGCTGTAGGACAGGCCCAGTTCCTTGCCGATCAACGGCAACAGGAGATAGAACGTCGCCGGGTACCAGTGGGTCAGGCTGTGACCCATGGTGATCAGCCACACCTCGGTGAAGCGCTTCCGGTCGGGCGCGGCTTCTTCACCGGTTCCGATCCCCACTTCCGCGGCTGCGGCGTCGCTCATCTCCCCCGTCCCTTCTTCCCGTTGGCCCTATTGCACGTCGCGCTGCTTCAAGGCATCAGAGGCCATCTTCACGACGTCACGCGGCGTGGCGTAGATCTCCTGCAGCAGTTTGTCCACTTCCTGGCCGGTGAGCGGCCGCACCTCGAGTTCCAGCTTTTCCGCCTCGGCCAGGAATTCCGGATCCTTCATGGTCTCGTCGAAGGCCTTGCGGATGGCGGCCACCCGCTCGGGCGGAACGCCGGGCGGCATGGCGAAGGGCCGGGCCATGGCTTGGCGCGAGAAGATCAGCTTGAGCGCCGCCTTGGTCTTGGGGTCGTCGGTGAGGTCCATAACCAGCGGCACGTTGGGCAGGTCCTCATGTTTGGCGAGCGCCAGTTGCACCGTCACATTGAGCTGCCCGGCGTCGAGCAGCGCCTTGTGCCGGCTCATCAGGCTGCTCCACGACCAGCCACAGCGGCCGTCCACCTCACGCCGTTCCAGCGACAGCACGACATCGGCGCCGCCCGGAAAGCCCGTCACCAGCTTCAACGGCAGCTTGAACAGATCACGGAGGGCCTTGGGGAAGACGTCGGTATCGGCCGAAGGGCCGGTGCCGCCGACGCTGAACGGCTTGGTCTGCATGTCCTGCCAGGTCTTGATGCCGCTGGCGTGCCAGAACACGCAGGTGCTTACCTCGTTGGTCACGCTGCCGATCCAGTTGAACTTGGTGGCGTCGTACTGCCCGGCCTGGCTGGCATCCAGCAGCGGATCCATCGCCGCACCGCGGGCGAAGGTGCCGATGACGGTGCCGTCCTTGGCGGCCGCCTTGTACAGGAAATTGACCAGCCGCAGGCTGCCGGCGCCCGGCATGTTCTGGGGGACGACCACCGGATTGCCGGGAATGTGTTTGCCCATGTAGCGGGCCAAGGTGCGGCCGTAGATGTCATAGCCGCCGCCGACGCTGTAGCCGATCAGGATCTGTACCGTCTTGCCGGTATAGAAATCGGCCACCGGATCGGCGGCCGCCGGGCCGCCCGCCCAAAGCATTGAGCCGAAGGTGAGCGCCGCGACCAGCCGGCCCCAATGTCCATGATGCGTCATCGATGTCGTCCCCTCGATAATGATTTTCACGCGTTCTTAGAGCAAGGCCGTGGCGCTTCTGAGCGACGGCCACCAATCGCCCAGCAGGGCCTGCGGCCAGGGCACGGACAGGCCGCGATCGAACACGACATAGCAGAACAACACGGTTGCCGCCGCGAAACCCGCTGCCTTCCACGATGGCACCTTGTAGCACACCACCATGTAGAGGAAGACGAAGGCCGCCACCGCGGGAACAAAGCCGATGGTGAGCACCAGCAGGACGAGTACGCAGAGCCAGGCGAAATAGCTGATTGCCCGGCTGCGGAACACCGCGGGCGGCAATTTTTCCTGGTGCGGATGGTGCTCGCTCGAGCTCTTCACCGTATCGGCCCCGAATATCTCGCTGATCAGGTTCAGAGCGGCCGAGATCAACACGGTATAGCAGGCCGCGCGGCCGACCAACTGTTCCTGCACCGGCCAGTGGCTCGAGGTGATCAAAGCGACGATCGAGATGACCAGCACCAACAGGCCGATCGCCGGTTTGATGCCGAAGCGCAGGCTGGCGACGCTGAGATGGGCGAACTCGTGCCAGACCTGCTTGATGATTTGCTGCATGGGGCGGTACAGCGCCCACAGGATCAGCGTCAGCAGCACCAGGACAACCGGCCGCATGATCCAGGACGCCCCATAAAGCTCGCTGGAAATGTACAGGTAGCGTTCGAAAATCTTGCCGATCACGAAGCCCAGCACCATCGGCGGCCGCGGCCAGTCCAGGCGCTTCATCACCCAGCCGACGAATCCGAAGAACACCAGGGTGTAGATATCACCCATGTCCCGCGACCCTTCGAAGGCGGCGATGAACACCACCGGCAGGATGATCGGCAGCACGATGGCTTGGGGAACCTCGGCCAGCTTGGCCAGCCATCGGCTGCCCAGGATGCAGAGAACCGCCCCCAGAATATGGGCGATGGTCAGGCTCCACATGATCGAATAGGTGACGTCGAGATGCTTGGTCAGCATGTCCGGTCCGGGAACCAGACCATGCATCAGAAAGGCGCCGAGCAGCAGCGTCATCGAGGTGCCGGCCGGCACCCCGAAGGCGATGGTCGGCACCAGATGGCCGCCTTCCTTGGCGTTGTTGGCGCTGCACGGCGCGATCAGGCCGCGGACGTCACCACTACCGAAATTCTCCGCCTTGCGCTCGGTGCGCACGGCATAGCCGTAGACGATCCAGTCGATGACCGCCGAACCGATGCCGGGAATGGCCCCCAGCACCGTGCCGATGACACTGCACTTCACCATCAGCCACCAATGCTCGAGCACGTCGGCGCAGCCCTGCCATTGGCTGGACAGAGTGATTTCGCCACCGTCGCTGCCCGAGATCTTCTGGCGGCGGATGGCCAAGTCGGCCAGTTCGGGGATGGCGAACAGGCCGAGAGTCACCGGAACCATCGGCAGGCCGTCGAACAGATAGAGCCAGTCGAAGGTCCAGCGCGACACGCCGGTCTGCATGCCGGTCCCCACCATCGACAGCATGAGCCCGATCCCGGCAGCGGCCAAACCCTTGAGCGGCGCCTTGCCGCTCAAGGTGGCGACCATCGACAGGCCGAAGACACTGAACATGAGGAGCTCGGGCGCGCCGATGGCCAGCATCACCGGCCGCAGAATGGGTACCGACAGGGCCAGGATGATGGCGCCGATCACGCCGCCCAGCAGGGCCGACATGAATCCGGCACCGAAGGCCCGCCCCGCCTCGCCCTTGCGGGCCATCGCATGGCCGTCGAGGACGACGGCAGCCGAGCCGATGGTACCGGGAACCCCGAACAGCACCGCCGGGATCATGTCAGAACTGGTGGAAACGGCGGCCATTCCCAGCAATAGGGCGAAGGCCGATACCGAATCCATCTGATAGGTGAACGGGATCAAGATGGCCAACCCCGCCACGCCGCCCAACCCGGGAATGCAGCCAAACGCCAGGCCAACCAGCACGCCACAAACCAGAACCAAGAGATGTTCTGGCTGCACCAGCATGCTCAAGGCGTGAAAAATTATATGCCAGGTATCCGGCTGCATTACGTCCTCCCCGCTCGATCCCGAGCAATTTTTCCTTGGTATGCGCTTTCAGCGTCTTCGTGCGGCAGCCGAGCCACGCCCGGCCGCCGTCATATCACCGTAAGATTAGAACCCGGGGGCATTCTCCAACTGGTCCAACCAGTCGAATCCCATGTCTTTGACGATCCGGTTGCTGATGACGATCAGTCTGGCTTCATCATTCTTGTCTGCATTGAAGTGCTGATGAATCGAGAACGGCGGTACATAAATAAAATCGCCCTTCTTCCATTCGAAGCGCTTCGGCTCTTTTTCCCAATCGTAATTGAAGGCGTCGCTGCAGTCGAAGTTCAGGTCCCAATGCAGATCGTATCCGGATCCCTCGGCGACGAACAGGACCTCTTCCCACATATGGCGGTGACGCCCGGATTGGCCCTCGGGCGGCAGGAAATGCATATAGGCTTCGACACAGCATTCCCGCGTGTTCATCCGTTCGTTGATCAGATGTTTGATCAAGCCGTCGGGCGAACGCTCGAAGGGCATCTCCTCCGGAGTCACCACATTCACCGCGGTCTCGTATTTGCGGCGGGATTCTTCCGATTGCTTGATCGCATCGGCGCGGAAACTGCAGCTGCCGCCGCCGACATGGGCAAAATCGCGTTCTTCAGGGGCCTTCATCTCACTCTCCGTTTGCCGGTCATTCAAAGGTCGGTCGGTGGGGCAAAATTTTCGTGGCCTTCCGGCAAGGTGGTGGGCGGATAGGAAACGATCTTCTGGAACAGCAGATGCATGAACAGGAACAACGGCTTGGCCTTGAACACCAGAAGGATCGCCTCGTTGTCCTTGTCGTCGTTGAAATGCTGGTGCACGCAGCCGTTCTCGACGACCATGATGTCGCCCGCCTTCCACTCGATGCGGCGGTTGTCGTGGACGTCGTGGCCCTTGCCCTTCAGCACGTAGAACACCGCGCTGTTCATGTGGCCGTGCTTCTGGCCATAGGCGCCCGGAGCGTAGACTTCGATATGCGTTTCGATCGACTGGGTGACGTTGGTCGTCTGCGGATTGACGATATGCTTGCCGAACACCTGCGGCCCGCCCTTCCACGGAACGTCGCTGGAGGTGAAGACGCGCGGCTGGTTCAACAAGGTCTTGGTCAGGTCGCTGTAAGTACCCTCCAGCGCCCGCACGAAAGTCCGCTTCTTCTGCCAGCGGTCCCAGACGGCCGGCTGCTCGCTGTTATGTCCGGCCCCGTGCGCGGCGTCGCCATGGGGATGCGGATGATCGGGCAGTGGAGCCCCGCCGGGGATATCCACCACCGGGTCGCCGGGCTTACGATCGTACAAACCTGTCATCGGACGGTCCTTCCCTTATTCACCGGTCACGAGGCCTTGGGCAGGTCGACCAGTTCGGCCTCGTACACAGCCTCCATTTTCGGCGCCATGCCGTGCTGGGCCAGCGCCTCGGCGAACAGCGTGCGCACCACCGGCGTTTCGTCGGCGTAGTCGATCTGGTCGCCGCCCAGGCGCCGGCTGATCCAGGCCTTCGGCACGCCCTGGGCATTGCGGATCGACACCACCTCATGCTTGAAGGCCAGATAGCGCGCCGGCGTCGAGCCGGTGTTGAAATGCTGGTGGAACCACAGATTGGGCGGAACGATCATCGACCCTTCCTTCCACTCGTAGCGGCGCGGCTGCTCGCCTTCCGGCCACATCAGGCTGTAGCCCTCACCGCTCATGATGATCACATGGGCGCCTGGGCCATGGCAGTGGGCCTTCTTGTAGGTGCACACCGGGAACTGCGAGATGTGGCTGTTCATCGAGCCCTTGGCCATGTTGAAGCGGATGTGCCCGCCGCCGGCGCCGCGCTCCTTGGCGCTGATCAGCGGCAGGTTGATCGCATCGGCGACGAAATTGGTTTCCAACAGGAGGCCCTTCTGTTCGCCCTTGTTGGCGAAATAGTCAGGCTCGCCGCCGAAGCGGTTCTTGAAGTCGTAGGGGGTGTTGAAGACGAAGTTGATGTCCTCGTAGAGATTAACGATCCCCGGCCCGTTGGTCACCGCCACGAAACGCGCCGCTTCCTTGCCCTGGCCATTGAAATGCTGGTGCCAGGCATTGAGCGGAATGGCGAACATCGAGCCTTTCTGCCATTCGAAGGTCAGCTTCTGGCCGGCGTCGTTCCACACGGCAGTCGAGCCGCGACCATCGATCACGTAGATCATCTCTTCGAACAGCTGCCGCTGCGGTGCGAGCTTGCCACCGGGGGGGATCTCGCACACGTAGCAGTCATTCGAGGTGCGACTGGCTTCATGGTTGATGTAGACGCCACGGCCGCCGCGCCGAGCCCAAGGCTTCAGTTCGACGGTGTGCAGGTCGGGAATGTAGTGGGCGGCGATGATGTCCAAGCCCTCGGCCCGCACCCAACGGGTGTAGGGCGAGTCCTTTTCGGACTCGAATTTTTTCGCCATTTCTTCGGGTACGAGTGCGTCTTTCGCCATTGTTTTTCCTCTAGAAGATGCGGGTTAGACCCCTTCGCCCGAAGGCGCATGGGAATGATCGTGGTCGTGACCATCGGCGTGGGAGTGGCCGTGGTCGTGGCCATGATGGTGATCATGGTGATGCGAAGCGTGATGGTGATGGTCGTGCCGGGGCTCGGCTTGGTCATCCTTGAACCCGAGACGCTGACCGCTGCGCGGATCCTCCTCGAAGACCAGCGACTTGACGGTGACCGGAACGGTATTCGACGGCAGGCGGACCCGGCCCAGGTCGATGTAGTCGAAATCCCACAGGACAACGCCGTCGATCACCATGACATCGCTCGCCACATTCAATTCTTCGCGCAGTATGCAGCCCAGCGTCTGCGCCACGTCGCCGTCGAGGACCAGATAAAGCGGACGTCGTCCGGCCACCGTATTGGCCATTCCCTGGATGATGCCTTGGGCCAAGCCGGCGATCCGCTCATAGGAGGGTGCTCCGCTCCAATGAAAGGCCAGGGCGACCTCTGTCTCCCCTTCCACCAGATCGAAGAAGGAGAAATGGGTGTGGATGGCGCCGGCCAGCGAAACCGGGTTGATCACCTCGCCGAACACATAGTCGGGCCGCAGCACCTGCAGATTGCGCCGCGGCAGCATGGCGCCGGGGTTGGACACGAAGATCGTGTTGCCGGAAAGCTGCACCGAGTATTCCGAGGCGCCCAGCGCCGTCGCCCGGATGCATTCGCGGGGCGGCAACAGCGGCCAGGGCAGCGCCCCCTGGTCGATCTTGCGGGACAAGGCATGGCCCATGAGGCGCCCCATATCTCCGAAGTCGCGGCTTTCCCGGCCGTAGACATATTCGGCGACACCGCCGGAAAAGATCACCCCGTCGATCGGCCCGCAGTGCGGCAGCGGCTCGGTCAGGAACAGTTGGCTGATCGGCCCCGGCAAGCGGTTCAGGGTCACCGCGGCGAGCACCGCATCGGCCATCCATTCGGCCACCTGGGCCATGTCGGCGGGTGCGGCGTGGTCGCCCAATGACCAGCTGAAGCCGGCCCGCGACGCCAAGTGACGCCCGGCCGGGTCGAGGCGAACGATGCGGCCTGCCTCGTCCACCACTTGCAACCGTCCACCGACATGCAGCGCCGCAGTGGCGACGACCCGCCCTGACTCGACGATCGCCAGCTTCGTGGTGCCGCCGCCGATGTCGATATTGAGGATGCGCTGAGCGTTGTCGCTCGATACCGCGGCGGCGCCCGAGCCATAGGCGGCGAGCATTGCCTCCATGTGGTGGCCGGCCGTGGCGCAGACGAAATCGCCGCCATGCAGGGCCAGGATGCCGGCGATGCCCTGGGCATTGTCGCGCCGCAGCGCTTCGCCGGTCAGGATCACCACTCCGGTGTCGATGTCCTGGGGCTGCAGACGGGCCGCGCCATAGGCTTCGTCGATGATCTTGCCGAGCGCCTGCTCGTCGATCCGGTGCTCGTCCTGATAGGGCGTCAGCGCCACCGGCGACTGGAACAGGGTTTCGCGCGAAACGACGAAGTAGCGGCTGGACAGGTCTTCGCCGAGGCGGCGCAGATTGATGCGCGAGAAGATGACCTGGGTCCCCGACGAACCGATGTCGATGCCGACGCTGACCAGGCTGACATGGTCCTGGATCCAGATCGGGTTGTCCTCGATCGGCCCGTCGGCCTCGTAGTGATCATGATCATGATCGTAGGCCCCGCCGGCAGCATGTTCATGCAGCAGGTCCTGGCCCAAGGCGTGATCGGTCAAACCGTGGCCGGCCATCGATGGTTCGGCATCCGAGGCCGGCTCGGCGGGGATTCGGCCGTCAAGTAATCCAGGCGAACTCATGCGCTCCTCAGGGGCTCCGAAGCGCGCGAGCGATCACCCAAACGACGGGAAATCGCCTTCGACGCCTCGATCAGGGTGGGGGCAAGCGCCATCAGGCTTCGCTTGCTCAGGCGCTGGATGGGGCCGGCGATGCCGAGCGCGGCGGCGACGTTGCCGCTGTCGTCGCGCACCGGCGCGGCGATGCCGCGCACCCCCGGCTCACATTCCTCGTCGTCGGTGGCATAACCGCGGGCCCGCACCACGGCCAGCTGCTCGCGCAGGGTCGCCGGATCGACGATGGTCTGTGCGGTTCGTTGTACCAAGCCGGCCTCGATGCTCCGCTCGATGAACTCGGGCGGCCGGAAGGCCAGCAACACCTTGCCCTCGGCGGTCGAATGGACCGGAAGGGGCTGGCCGATCCCCAGGGCCATGCGGACCGCCTTGGGACTTTCCAGGATGTTGATGTAGACGGCGCTGCCATGGCCGAGCACGGCCAGGCGAATGGTTTCGCCGGTCTGGTCGCGCAGCTTCATCAGCCACGGCTTGGCCTCGGTGTAGATATCGATCTTGCGGCGGACCAGGGACCCCAGCTCGAACATCAACAGCCCCAGCCGATACCGGCCGCTGACCGGATTCTGTTCGAGCAACCCCGCCTCCAACAGCGTGGTGGCCAGGCGGTGAACAGTGCTCTTGGCCAAGCCCAGCCGAATGGCCAGCGCGCTGATGCCGATCTCATAATCGTCATCGGCGAAGCTCTTGATCAGGCGAATGGCATTGGCAACCGAAGACAGTCGTTCCGGCTTCGCCCCGCGTCGTGTCGTCTGTTGTTCCATATGAAGGAACATCCTTCCGCTATACTGAACACAACGGTAGCAGTTGGCGGCAAGCTGTGTCAAATAGTTGACTGGTTGATCATGTTGACCGGGGTTGGCGAACGCCAGCCGACGCGGCCTAACGCCGCCAACGACGAGCCGCCGGCTCGCACAACGCGCTTGGGAGGCGCCCATGTCAGGCAAGAATTCCACAGACACCAGTATCGGCCCGCAACTCGGCCGCCGCCGTTTCATGACCGGCGTGGCGGTAGGAGCGGTGGCCATCGGCACCGGCGGCACCCCCGCCCCGGCCGCCGCTGCCGGGTCGCAGGGCGGCGCCAAGGCGCCCACCCCGGCTGAGTCGTTCGATGTCGACGGCCAGGCGCCGCCGCTTCTTCCGACATTGACCACCGAGATGAGCGGCTCCGACTACATGGTCGACGTCATCAAGTCGCTGGGCATCGACTATCTGGCGGCCAATCCCGGCTCGTCGTTCCGCGGCCTGCAGGAATCGATCATCAATTACGGTGGCAACAGCAAGCCCGAGTTCCTGACCTGCTGCCACGAGGAAGCGTCGGTGGCCATGGCTCACGGCTACGCCAAGGCGGCGGGCAAGCCGATGGCCGCGATGGTGCATGGGGTGGTCGGCGTCCAGCACGCCTCGATGGCCATCTACAACGCGTTCTGCGACCGGGTGCCGGTGCTCCTGCTCTCCGGCAACGCCGCCGAAGCCACCCTGCGTCGCCCTGGAGCCGAATGGGACCATAGCGCCCAGGACAATGCGGCGATGATCCGCGATTTCGTCAAATGGGACGACCAGCCCGCCTCACTGCGCCATTTCGGCGAATCCCTGGTGCGCGGCTATAAATTGGCGGTCACTCCGCCGATGGCCCCCGTCATGATCACCGCGGACACCGAATTGCAGGAAGGGGAACTCGACCCCAAAGCCGCCCCGGGCGTGCCGAAGCTGGGTATGCTCACCATGCCGGCGGCCGACCCCAACGCCCTACGCGAAGTGGCGAAAATGCTGGTGGGTGCCGAAAACCCGGTGATCTTGGTCGACAGGTATGCCCGTACACCTGCCGCCATGGGGATGCTGATCACCCTCGCCGAAACCCTGCAGGCCCCGGTTTGCGACCTGGGCGGGCGGATGAATTTCCCCAACACCCACCACCTGAGCCACAGCCCGCGCGAGGTGGTCTCGCAGGCCGACGTGATTCTGGGAATTGAGACGCCCGCCCTGTGGGGTGCCACGCATAAGTTCCGGGATCAGCTGCACCGCAGCACCTCGTCCGGCACGCGGGATGGCGTGAAGCTGGTGTCGATCGGCATGACCGACTTCATGAGCAAGTCGAACTATCAGGACTTCCAGCGCTACACCGAGGTCGACATCAGCATTGCCGGCGACGGCGAGGAATCGATGCCGATGCTGATCGATGCGGTGCGGCGGGCCATTCCGGCCGAGCGGCGGGCTGCCTTGGCGGCGCGCGGCCAGCGGCTGAAGGAAGCGCATGTCAAGCATCGTGAAGGATCGCGGCTGGCGGCCACCCACGGCTGGGATGCCAGCCCGGTTTCGACGGCGCGGATATGCCAGGAAGTGTGGGCGCTGATCCAGCATTCCGACTGGGTGATGGGCGGCGACCCGCATTTCATGAGCGATTGGCCGCAGCGACTGTGGACGATGGACAAGCATTACCGTCACATCGGACGCGCCGGCGGTGCCGGTGTCGGCTATGGCCTGCCTTCGGCCATCGGCTGCGCCTTGGCGCATCGCGACTCGGGCCGCATCGTGGTCAATTTCCAAGGCGACGGGGACCTCATGTACAGCCCGGGCGCCCTGTGGACGGCAGCCCATCACCGAATCCCGCTTCTCACGATCGTGCACAACAACCGGGCCTATCACCAGGAACTGATGCATCTCCAGCGCATGGCCAATCGCCACAACCGCGGCACCGACCGAGCCCATATCGGCACCACCCTCACCGACCCCAACATCGACTACGCCACCATGGCACGCAGCATGGGGATGGCCGGCTTCGGGCCGGTGAGCAGCCCGGCCGATCTCGCTCCGGCCCTGAAGAAGGCCATTGCCGTGGTCAAGCGCGGCGAACCCGCCCTCGTCGATGTCGTCAGTCAGCCGCGCTGACCAGCCTGGATTGGAGAGAGCCATGTTGCTTCGCACGTCTCTGCTTGCCCTGCTCATTGCCACCCCCGCCTGGGCCGAAGATGCCCCGGCCGGTTCGGCCGACAATGGCAAGGCCCTGTTCGTCGCCCAGGGCTGCTACGAATGCCACGGCTATGTCGGCCAAGGCGGCGCGGCCGGCCCCACCCTGGCCCCGCCCAAGTGGAACTTCCTGCGTTTCTCGGCGGTGCTGCGCAACCCGCCAAACGAAATGCCGCCCTACACCACCCGCGTCCTCAGCGACCAGCAACTGGCGGATGTCTTCGCCTTTCTGGGCAGCCTGCCGCCGCCGCCCAAATTGGAGACGCTGCCCCTGCTCCGGTGAGGGCAGAATGACTTTTTCGTTGAAAGCTTCGATATCGAAGTAAATAATGCCGGGGCATCAAAACCCCGCCGTACGACGACCTCACCAAGGAGGATCGACGGCGGCTGTCGAATGCGCGTGGAGGTATTTAGGAATGTCAAAACAGGACAAGAAGGTGAAGGCTGCGGCCCTCGCCGCGGTCGCTGGCGAAGGCTGCGGCATCGAATTGGGAACGGCCGCCCCCGAGGCGAGCAAGGGCAAGGGCAAGGGCAAGTCCAAGGGCGGGACCACGCCGGCCATCGGCTACGTGGACCTGCGCGAATGGATCGAGGGGGCCCGCGAGCTGGGCGAAATCCGCGAGGTCAAGGGACTGTCCTGGCAGGAAGAGATCGGCATGGCGGCCGAACTGGTCATGCATGACGAGAAGGCGCCCTGCGTCATTTTCGAAGACGTGCCGGGAACCCTGAAGGGCAGCCGCGTGCTGGTCAATTTCTTCGGCGGCAAGCGCCAGAACATGACCCTGGGCTTCCCCACCAGCCTCAACAAGCTGGAATTGACCGAAGGGTTCCGCGAACATTTCATGTCGACCCTGAAGCGCATCCCGCCGAAGGTGGTGAAGTCCGGTCCGATCCTCGAGAACGTGCTGACCGGCAAGGACATCGACATCACCAAGTTCCCCACGCCGAAATGGCATGAGGTGGACGGCGGGCGCTACATCGGCACCGGCAGCTACAACGTCACCCGCGATCCCGACGAGAACTGGGTCAATTGCGGCACCTACCGCGTCATGGTGCATGACGAGAAGTCGGTCGGCTTCTACATCTCGCCCGGCAAGCATGGCCGCATCCATCGCGACAAATACATGGCCAAGGGCGAGCCGATGCCGGTCTGCATCGTGGTCGGCGGCGATCCGCTGACCTTCCTCATGGCCTGCAGCGAAGTGCCTTACGGCGTGCCGGAATTCGAGCTGGTCGGCGGCATGCGCGGCAAGCCGATGGAAGTGGTGGAGGGCAAGTTCACCGGACTGCCGTTCCCGGCCCATGCCGAGATCGTCATCGAGGGTTTCGTCCATCCCGGCAATGTCCGCAAGGAAGGCCCCTTCGGCGAGTGGACCGGCTACTACGCCAGCGATGTCCGTGAAGAGCCGGTGCTCGACATCAAGGCGATCTATCACCGCAACAACCCGATCATCCTGGGCTGCCCTCCGCAGCGGCCGCCGGATGAATTGGCCCGCTATCGCGCCGTGGCCCGTTCGGCCCTGCTGAAGGAGAATATCCAGAACGCCGGCGTACCCGATATCAGCGCCGTCTGGGCGCACGAGGTGGGCTCGGCGCGTCTGCTGCTGGCGGTGGCCATCAAGCAGCGCTATCCCGGCCACGCCGCACAGGCCGGCCATATCGCCAGCCAGTGCCATGTCGGCGCCTATTGCGGCCGCTATGTGATCGTCGTCGACGACGACATCGATCCGTCGGACCTCGAGGAAGTGATGTGGGCGGTGGTCACCCGCTCGGATCCGGCCACCTCGATCGACATCATCCACAAGACTTGGAGCACGCCTCTGGATCCGCGCATCTCCCCCGATGCCCGCGAGGCCGGCGACTTCACCAACAGCCGGGCGATCATCGATGCCTGCCGGCCGTTCCATTGGCGCGACAAGTTCCCGCTGGTGAACAAGCCGTCGGCGGAAAAAGCCCGCGAGGCGATGAAGAAGTTCGGCTACCTGCTGCGCTAGAACTGGTTGCGATCGTACTGGGACTACCCTCCTTCGTCATGGCCGGGCTTGACCCACGGCTGTCCGGCACGGGGTTTGCTTCATACTCCGTCCCAGATGAATTCGATCTGGGCGGGATTGGCCGGCTGTCTTGGCGGAGGCCTGCGCAGATGATCGATGCGTCGGCAGTGCATGAGGTTGGCGCGGATCAGGC